>MERG01000021.1:0-3179 GCA_001771985.1 Betaproteobacteria bacterium RIFCSPLOWO2_12_FULL_62_13
GGACTACGTATCAGGCGACTATTCCGACCGCAGTCAGATCAAGGACCTGTTGGCGGAGGCCTCGGAGATCGTGGATCTCGCCTACCTCACGGTGCCGAAGACGAGCTTCGCCGATCCGGTCTATGACATCCTCGCCAATCTGCCCGCAAGCGTCGGCCTGCTGCTCGAAGCGGCAGCGCGTCCCCGGCGCAAGATCGTGCTGGTCTCGTCGGGGGGAACGGTTTACGGAGTAGCGGCACGGCTACCGATTCCCGAAGACCATCCCAAGCGGCCGGTTTCGCCCTACGGCATCACCAAGCTCGCGATCGAGCACTACGCCTGGATGTTCCATCACGTCTCGAACCTGCCGGTGGTGGTGGCGAGGCCCGCCAACGCCTACGGCGAGGAGCAGCGCGCGCAGTCCGGACAGGGATTCATCGCGGCCGCGATGCACTGCATTACGACCGGCCGTGAGATCGACGTCTATGGGCCGGCAGGAACCGTGCGCGATTACGTGCACGTCAGCGACATCGCCGCGGGCATCGTCGCCGCGCTCGAACAGGGCGCGCCGGGAGAGGCCTACAACATCGGCACCGGGGTCGGGCACAGCAACCTCGACATCCTGCGGCTGCTCGAACCCCTGGCATTGGGCGCAGGACTCAAAATGCAGGCACGATTCCTGCCGCCCCGGCACTTTGACGTGCCCGCGAACGTGCTGGACAGCAGCAAGCTTGCGGCAGCATCCGGATGGCGGCCGGCCGTTGCGCTCCCGGAAGGAATCGAACGAACCTGGAGAGCCGTGCTGGCGCGCGCGCGCGGTCACGCTCCCGCAGGCATGCTGGCGACCAATTGATCATGCTGTTTCCAGAGGAGCCAGACGCATGAAAATGCGGTTCGCCCGCACGGCCAGGGCGTCCCTCCGCCCCGGCGTAATCTGCATCCTGAGCTTGGCTGTATCTGGATTGCTGTGGGCAAGCACCGCGATCGGGGCGGCGAGCTCCTACCCGACGCTGCGGCTGGATGGGCCTGCGGAACTTGTTTCCGAATCCAATACGATCGGTTGCACCGATGAAACCGGTAGGGTGGTTCGCATTGACCACTCCGACACGGCGGCGCGCGCTTTCCGCGATTACACGGGGCAAGTTCACCTCATTGCCGGCAGAGACGGTGGCCCAATTATTCGCTCTTTACTTTACATGAAGCAGAATGACAAGCGCATCGCCACGCTAGAAAAGCGGCTGGACGATCTGGCCCCCAGTTCAAACATGGTACGCGATGTGAACTTCGCAAGGACCGCTCAGGACAAACGGTAAGGACAACAGGATGACGTCTACGAAAGCATCTAGGTCAGAGATCGAAACGAGACTCTCTGAGCTTGCGCCGTGGCATTTCAAGATCGAGCTTCTTCCCGGCGTGTGGACACAGAACTACAACAGGAACGACTATAGCGATCCCGATCAGCGCAGCGTAGGAATCATTGATCCGGCCGAGATGAGCGGACTGATGGATGTCGTTCTGCCCGGCGGGATGAAGGATAAGGCCTTTCTCGACGTGGGCTGCAACGGGGGCGGCTACTGCTTTCTTGCTCACGAGAAAGGGGCGAAGGAGTGCCGGGGTTTCGACATTCGGCAGCATTGGATCGATCAATGTGAGTTCATCATGTCGGTCAAGTATCCAGAATGCCGATCGGTGCATTTTCATGTTGCCGATGCTAAGACCTTCGCACACAAGAGTGCGTATGACGTGACGCTCTTCAAAGGTGTTTTGTATCATTTGCCTGATCCGATGAGTACCCTCAACAGGCTATGCGCACTAACCGTACGCGCAATCATCGTCGACACCGTTTGCCGAAGCGACATTCCCGAGGACACCCTCGTTCCTTGGTGGGAGAGCAAGACCCATGTGATGTCGGGCATAGACGGACTGGCCTGGTTTCCAGGTGGACCGAAGGTCGTTCAGGCTATTCTGGCCTGGAGCGGTTTTCCTCATATGCGCACCGTGAGCTGGCGTAAAGGCACGCCGGACCAGCGCCACCGCGGCAGAATGCGAGTTGTCGCGTTTCGCCATGAGAGAGATCTCGAAGCCTACGATGCGTCTGGCAAGTCGCGCTGAGCCTGTCACGGAGACGATTGCATTGGTGCTGCGGAGTCGCAGTATTGAATGCGGTCGCTACGTGGCGCGCGTTTCTTAGAGTGGAGTTGCGAGTGGAAGAGTCGCTGCAAGATCGGCTGGGCATCGTCCTGGACCATGTTGTCAGCTACGACACTGCGCATCCCATCTTTATCGTCGGTTCCGTTAGATCCGGGACCAGCGCGATGATGAATGCCCTGCGCGAGGGCGCGGGAATCAAAGGGTTCAACGAGGGTAACTTCGCGCATCTTCTTCCCGCGTTGATCGAGGCCGTGGAAAGTCATTTTGAACGATTCCGATCTCCCGGCGATGCCCGCACGCGCCCGACGATGGTCGCCAATTTGCCGGCGCGCGTCGTCATCAATGGAATCAAGAACGTTTTTGGCGCGGCATTTATCAGGACGTTCGGGGAGGGCCGCTGGCTCGACAAGACGCCCGGCGGGAAGCCGATGGTGAATGCCTGTCCTGTGCTTCGTGAGATTTTTCCGCACGCCAGGTTCATCTTCTGCAAGAGGCGCGGCGTGGAGAACATTCTGTCCCGACAGCGCAAGTTTCCTGATGCCGCCTTCGTCAATCATTGCCGCAGTTGGGCCGAGACGATGACGGAGTGGCATGCCGTGCGTGGGTCGCTGGGAACCAGCTACATGGAGGTCGACCAGCGCGACATGGCGATCGATCCGGCGGGCGTCGCATCCAAGCTGGGCAGCTTTCTCGATCTATCGGAGGCAGAGTCGGACGCGGTACGCGCCTCGCTGTCGGCCGTTCGCCTCGAACAGACAAGGCCTGCGCAGGACTCTTCGTATATCGATGTGGAGGAGACCGGGTGGACGCCTGAGGAGAAGAGCATCTTCGTCGATACGTGCGGAGATGCAATGCGGGCCTACGACTATCCGCTTGGCGCGTCCGGTCATGCCGCGGATCGGACGATGTTTTATTTCTTCGTGTCTCATGCCGAGGGGGCCGTTCAAAAACGCAACCTTCCATTCGGCCGCCGGGGTTTCGTGGCCTTGGACCGTCACCGGTTCGCGATCTATCCGAATGGAACCGATGCGACGCCCGCCGCCGTGATT
>MERG01000021.1:3215-11417 GCA_001771985.1 Betaproteobacteria bacterium RIFCSPLOWO2_12_FULL_62_13
TCTTCACGCATCAGGATTGCAGGGAAGGTCGAAGGCACGGTGATGTTCCGTTTCTCCATCGAGCAGGGAGTCAACAACTCCGTCGTTTTCGCCGAGGAAAGGGCCGTCGCGGGCGAGGGCGCAGAGAACTGGAACTTCGAGTTGCCGCGGCTGAGCGGCGTGCATGACGTCGTCCTGTCCAATTGGATTGCCGGGGGCACAATGGCGCAGCGCTCGATCCGGGCCATCTGGATGAATGCGAAATTGGCGGCTTGACCGGGACCGCGCGATCGCCAAGTTTGCCTTCCGGCCGTCATCTCCAGACCGTCACCTGACCGCAGGGCAACCCCATCCTGCTTGACGCCGTCCATCTCGCGCCTTACGATCAAAATTGTGGCGCGCTTTTGCAACCCCGCCAACAGTACCCGCCGCCGGCGTGTTCTGAAATGAGTTTGAGAGCCCCGCAGCAGGAATGATCCGGAATGAGCGCATGCTAGACCGTTCCAGCCTACTTCACATCCGCCATATACCCGGCCAGCCGGTTACCTATCTGCAAAACCCCAAGGTCGGTACGAAAACGATCGAGGGAACGTTGTGGCACGCACATGATCCCAACGGGGCGCCCGCTAACCCCCACGCGGCCAAAGGCTCGCCGTTTCTGCGGCCGAATCAATTGGCGGGGAAGTACCTGAACGAGCTGCTCGCGACGAAGTTTTTTACGGTTGTGCGCAACCCCTACGCCCGCTTCCTCGCCGGCTATCTGAACAAGGTCGCGCACCGTGCCGCGTGGCGGAAGATCGGTGCTGGGTTTGGGATGCCGCCCGATTCTCGCCTTACCATCAAGGAGTTCCTGGCGGTAGTGAAAGGTCGCGATGCCGGTGCGCTCGACCATCATTTCTGTCCGCAGCATATCAACGTGCTGCACGGTATTGTGCCGCTCGACTTCGTTGGACATCTCGAACGGATGGAGGCAGTCGAGGATTTCTTGCGCGAGCACGGCATGGCCGTGATGCCAAACCGGACCTTTTCCACGGGCGCGAACCGGTTGATCACGGAGCGACTTGACGCCGATGATCGCGCCGATATTCGCGTCATCTACGAGGAGGATTTTCGGCTCTTCGGCTATTCGGAAGACTGTGAACGGCTGGCCCCGGTAGCCGATGGCGCGGCCGTCAGTGGCGATCGTTCGACGCTGCGTAAGCATCTTTCGGAGAGATAAGCGCAACGTGAGTTTCTGGTTCCGACGTCTTCTCATCGTCCTTGCGCTGTGCGGACCCGCAACCACACAGGCGCAGACCCTCTCGGTGACTGGCCCGACAGAGCTGGTGCTGTCGCATGACAACATGAATTGCGGCCGCAAGGAGCGCGGGTCGGGGCAGGACGTGACCGACGTGCCGGTTACCGCATTCCGGCGCAAAGGCGGCTCCGTCGTCGTCATCGCCGGTAACCAAAACAACTACTTTCTGGAGGGGCCTTCGGTCGACCAGGCGCGGCGCACCTCCTGCAACAGTCTGGTTGAGCCGGTCAACGATCCCGATCCGTCCCACTTCACAGCGCGGCGCTGGCTCTTTGCCATCTTCGCCAAGAGCTATGACTTCGTGCTCGGCTTCGTCCACAACGAATACCACGGTTCAGATTTCTTCGGGAACGAATGCGAGAAAGCCGAGTCGCGAGCGAAGTGCTGGTATGGCGCAACCACCTTGGTCGTCTCGCGGGACGGCGGCCTCACGTTCCAAACGCCGCCCAGCCCGGATAACGTCCTGGCGACGCTTCCCTGGCGCTTTGCGCCAGGGAAGCTGCGGGCGGGCGTGGCCGGCCCAAAGGTCGTGCTGAACCCGCATGACGGCATGGTCTACGTCATGGTCAATCATTTTGACCGAAACCGGCGGCTTCGCGCCGGAGAGTGCCTGCTGCGCGGCTCGGGAGACAGCTTCAACGACTGGCGTGCCTGGGATGGCCAAGCCTTCAGCCTCGATATGGAAAGCCCCTACGTCATCACGCGAACCAGCGGGGATTGCGTACAACTGCTGCCCTTCATCGGTTTCAGTCTGAAATACGTGCCCGCCATCGATCGGTTCGTGGCGCTGGGGGTCCGGGGGTTTGAGGTCGTTTATGCATTCTCCAAGGACCTGATTTCCTGGTCGGCGCCGCGAGTGTTGATGGAAACGCGTTTGTGGATGCAATGGCAGCCGGGAATGGACCCGCCCCGATCATACTTTTCGCTCCTCGATCCGACCAGCTCGAGCATCAATTTCGATACGCTGGAAAAGCGGCCGTATCTCTACTTCGTGCAGTACCGGGTGGCGGGCGACAGGATCGTGCCGGGTCGCGATCTCTATCGGATGCCGGTGGCGATCAAGTAGCTGCCATCTGCGGGGTCAGCATTCTTGCGTCGCCGCGGCGGCCTCGAAAGCCGTGAAGAAGCTCTTGATTTCTGCTTCATCGCAAATCAGGCCGCTGGCCCGGGCTGCGTCAATGTGGCCCTGCAAGTGCATGCTCGCCGCATTGAGATATTGCTTTCTGTCAAAGCTCGGCAAGCGAGCGATGCCATGATCCCGAAAGAATGCCAGCAAGGCCTGCACATCGAAAAGATTCATGCCGAGACGCGGCACCGGCGCCCGCGACCGTCGCGCCGTCAGCAGCGTCCCAAGGTATGGATGACCCACGCTCACCGCGAATTCACGCGCCCTTGGCACCAAGGCGCTTTCCACGGCCTTACGCTGAATACCCCGATCGATGAGATAGCACCGCTGCAGGGCGCCGGAACCAAGGAGTTCAACGCCATGGCATGCCGAGCCCGCGTTGAAGACCAGCACCTCTGCCTTGCGGTAGATGTCCATCTGAACCAGCACCGGCAGGCTCTCCGGCCGGATGATCGCAAAGCCCTCCCCCGTGAGCTGGTCCTCGAGATAGGCCTCACCGAGGAAGGTCCCGCCCGGCAATGCGGCGCGCGATACATAAACTTTCTTCGGGCGCAACTCCGCGCCATGGATGGCGTCAAGCCGCGGCGTCGTGTATTCGTGCAGGTCGTCGAGATACCCCGGCTTTGGCCCCAAACGGAGCTCTGATCCCTGCTCGACAACGAACAGTTCGTCAACAATGCAATCCGCCGAAATTCCCCGAAATTCGCCCGCCTTTACTTCGAGAAATTCGAGAATATCACGTGCGAATGGCGGCAGCTTTTCGAAGACCACCCACCGTCGGTCTCCTTCGAAAGTAACAAAGATCCAGGGGCCGCGGTGGTCGAGGAGCCTGGCCGGCAAGATCCGGTGAACCATCTCGGACATGAAATGCCCGAAATGGCGCTGGACCAGGCCGCCATAGACAAAGCTGCCCCTGACTCTGCGCCGATAGTGCGCATCGGGATCAAAGCCGTCCCACGGCGCAGCGTTTCGCCGATGGCGGAGGCTGTCGTTTGCTTTCCCCAACACGAGACCGCCAAGGAATGCCTTGTTCGGGGGCGGGATATAGCCGCGAAATGCCTGGATCCTGGCATTCCGCAGGACACGGTGGGCGAGGTGGGCGTGCACGAGACGGATTCCCCGGGACCAACGGTCAGCCGGGATCCTTTCCCCGGCTCGCTAGGACCTGCCCGATATAGGCGCGCTGCTCTTCCAGGGTGAGGTCTTTCCACTCACGCCCTTGATCTGAGGCAAGCTGCTGCGCCTCCTGGCGTACTATCGTGCGCTTTTCGCGTTGCGTCCGTTGCTTCTGGATTGCGGATGCGCCACCGATCTGCATGTGAAAGTTCCGTGTGTGTCGTCCTTTTTCGAATACCGCGGCGCCATCGTAAAAGTGAATTGATGTCGTGGTCTGGTGGAACTCCGTGCTCGGGACCGCTCCGCGTGTATGATCCGCGTTAAGTTCGTCGAGCAGATCCTTGCAGAATTCCATGAAACTTCCCGGCGCCTTGTAGCCGCCGCCGAAGTTCGGCCAATAGCAGGTTTGCATATCCTCGACCATGTACACGCCGCTCCTCTGCAGCTTGGTGTAGAGTTGCTTGAACGTCGAGACCATGTCCTTGCTCTGATGACTGCCGTCGTCCAAGACTATATCGAATGGTCCGAATTCCTCATTGACGGCAGCAAGAAAGCTCGAATTGCCCTGGTCGCCAATGCGCACGGCTATCGTTCCACCCTCGAACGCCTTGCATTCGGGGCGGATGTCGATCCCCACGATCGAGGCAAACGGACCAAGAAACCGCCGCCACATTTCCAGCGACCCGCCCTTGCCGCAGCCGATTTCCAGCATGGTCACCGATAGGTTCCGAAAACGCCCGAAGTGCCGCTCGTAGACAGGAAAGTAATGCACACACTTGTGAATGACTCTCTGCTCGTTCGTAAGGAAATCAGACCACAGATTCATCCTCTATCCCTCCGGTTCCAGCGCATCGGCACTATACAGTCGGCCAAGCGTAAAATCGGCCCTCGCTGCCCGTGGTTCGTCGTCTCCGGCGGCTATGCTGCCTTCGACTCTTCACCACCGGACAGGATGATTGTCGCCATTCACCCAGGCGTGGCCGTTCCCGGGAACACCATATCACCTGTACGCGTCCGCCGGACATCAGGATAGGGCGCGCCTGCGCCATGAACACTCCAGTGGCAGAGCAGTGCGCTCGCTCCGGGTCTGGCTGGTCATCCTCTCTGTTTGAGTTCCCCGATTATATCCGCGAAGGAGGCGAACCTGAATGCCGATTTCTGGAGCACGACCTCTTCGTAAGGAAGGCACCCGATATCTTCGATCCTGCGCTCCGGCACCATCGGCCGGCGTTTCCGCCACGCGACGAGTTGGCCGTGGTTGTCGGCAATCGTACGGTAGGAGATCTGCTGGCAAAACGTCTCGATGAAGAAGACCAAGCGGTAGACGTCTCCCATCCACTCCGTAGACTGAACCTGCAGCGCTTCTCGAAGCATCCGGTAGCGCTTCAGATCACGGAGCGAGGCAACATAGGAACTTGGCACCACATCATCGATCAGGATTACGCCGGCCGGCGTGAGGAAGGCGAGGGCGTTCGTGAAATCACGCAGCGTTTGCTCGACGGTGTGAAGGCCATCGAGATTAATGACATCGAAGGGTATTTCTGGATCGGCAATGGCGCCGAAATACTCGTCGCTGGTCACCGGATGGTAGACCGCGCGGGGATCGGCACTGCGAGCCTCGTCAATGTTGAAGCGGAACTTCGGGTCGACCGCTACCTTGTGCGCCGCGGTTACGGCATGAAACGTGATACCGCGCGCGACCCCGATCTCAAGGTAGCGGGGCTGATCGAACAGCGCCAACAGGCCCTGGACGACCTCCGCTCGTTTGAGTCCCGGCATATCAGTACCCCTTGTCGTCAATGAGACAGCTTTACTGGTTACTGCGCGCCCACGGTGCAAGACGGCTCGTCCGCGCCGCGTGACAACGCTGCCGGCCGCCTATATCGGCCGCATCGCCGAGCGCATATGGTTGCGCAGGTAGTCGGGCTGGGGGGCGGATCCGCTCGGCGTGTCCCGTTGACGTTGCTGCTCCTTCACAACCCGCCGCAGATATGCCCTGAAGAGCGGGCCCTTGTTGACCTCCACCGGCTTGAAATCGGGACCGAATTCGCCGTAAGGCTCCACCAAGGGTTTCAGTCGCTCATAGAACTCGGTCCTCGCCCGCGCGTTATCGAAGGCGGGCTTTGAGGCCACGATCGAGGAATCCCACCACTGGGCTCCGGGCAGCACACCCAGGCTCTGGAACGGCTCGCTGATAACTTCGTCCACCGTCAGGCCCGTCAGGGTACAAAGGACCCCCCAAGAATCGGGATAGAATCGCCAACAATCGACCGGGTAACGATGCACGATGCCCGCTGCCGGTGCTGTAATCAGAGTTTTTCCGCCCTGTTTCAATACCCGGGCAATTTCGGCAAAGGTGACCCAGAAGAATGGATTGTGTTCGAACGTGCTCGTCGACAGGACATAGTCGAAAGATTCGTCTTCGATCTCCTGCCACAAGAACGCCTTGCTGCTGACAATGTCGACATTTATCCCGGCACTCATGTCGAGTCCGAAATATTGCAATCCCAATTTTCTGCAAAACGAGCGAAGCGCGCGCGGTCCACGGCTCTTGGCTTCAACGGCGGCCGGATCGGCGCCTTTACGAGGATATACTCGCGAGCCGACATCCAGGACTTTTGGCCGTTCAGTGTCGGTTCGATTTTTGGCACAAGCATTCAGGAACAATTGATTCTTGATAATAGCAGTAGGATGCATACGTTTACCCTTATGCTTTGCTTTGATTGGCGAGGCACGATAGCATGGTTGGGTAGCAGTGCGTACACCGTGCGGTTCATTTCCTCTAGTGCCTCGGTTGCGATTGTGTCTCGCGCTTTTGCGCACTGCGAAACTTCTTCCGCAGGCCGCCGATCTCCGCCGCCAGCAGCGCCACGAGCTGCGACATGATCCTGGGATTGAAGCGGGCGTGGGCAACGGTATCCGCATCGTCCAGATCATCGTCGAACAGCGGCCCTGATTCCTTGAGAAAGCGCCTGGCCACCTCAGTGTTGGAAGGCTTGTAGTACTCGACGATCTCGGTCGCGAGCGCGCGGTCCAAACGAAACGGCGTATTGCCGATCCCCGCCGCCATGGCCTGCTCGATCAACCAGTCCACGTCGCCGATGTGGGTGACGGTATTCGCCGCCCGTTTGAACTCCACCAGCTCGGCCGGCAGGTTCGCGTTGCGGTGATCGTCGGCTTCGCCGGCGATGCTCGCAAACTCCGCATCCTCGAAGCCGAGATCGCAAGCGCCGAGGATGACCCTCGCGAAGAGTATGCCCGACGGCTGCTGCACGATGCGCTCGTAGACCAGCACGCGAAGTGCGTCGTCGCCGAACGGCTCCGCCCATTGGGAAAGCTTCTGGTACCAGTCCCAGGACGCAGCCTCTTCGTGCGACCACGCGAGCTGTTGCCTGCGGCCCATGCGCTCGACTTGCTGATTGTAGTGGGACGCGATCATGCGGTCCTGCCGGCGCAGGCACACGACGACCCGCACGTCCGCCGGGTTCACGCCGAAGCGCGTGAGCAAGCCGGCGGCGGCCCTGCCGCCGCAATCATTGAGATACTCGCTCGAGACCAGGATGTTCCTGCCGTCGCGCCACGCCTGCTCGAACTCTGCGAATACGGCATCGTTGCCGCTCGCGAGCACGCGCTGGTAATGCGCCTGCTTTAGGCGTGGGTCGCCCGGGTCCACCGCGCCCACTGCAAATCGGTGATGCGCCATGATGCCCCGCGGTGTCCAGTATCCGCGGGCGGCGATTAGCAGGCGGAGCTTCTGAATGGCGCCCTGGACCGTGCTCGTCGCGGTTTTCGGCAGGCCGATATGCAGGTAAACGGTGCTCATGCGCCTAATACTTTCGCAATCCGGCGATGACTGCAATCATCGCGATTTCGCCTCACCCGCTTCGCTTCCCGCAAGGGCGCGCAGCCGGTGCAGCTCCGCCGCGCAAATCGACAGGAGTACGGCAGTCGTCGCCGGCGAGACCGCGAGCGTGCTCGTCGCAGCTTCGTCGACCTGGTCGTCGAACAGGTCGCCGGACTCGCCCAGGTACTCCTCGGCGACGCGGCGGTTGGACGCCCGGTAATGCTCGATGATGCTGCGCGCCGTTGCGGCGTCCAGTTGGAACGGTTTGCCGCCGACACCGCGGGCGAGCGCTTCGTCCATGAGCCAATCCAGTTCGCCCTGCCGGGTCACGGCATTCGCAAAGAACTTGAAGGCGAGCAGCTCCGCGGGAAGGCTGCGGTTCTCCGACCTGCTGTGCCGCTCTTCGTGCTGTTGCACGACGCTCGCGTCGTAACTCACGCCGCAGGTGTCGAGCACCAGGCAGGTAAGGTTTTGCCCGCTTGCGACCGCCCGGTCGAACACCTGAACCTTGATGGCGGTTTTCCCAAACTCGTCAGCCCACGGCTGCAGCCTTGCGTACCAGTCATGCCGGTTCGTCGTGGACGGCGACCAGGCGAGCGGCTTCGTCCGGTTCAGCGCCTTGACGTCCTGGTTGAATCCTGATGCGATGATCCGGTCCTGCCGGCGCAAGGCGGCGATTATCGCAATCTCCCCCCCGTCAATGCCCGATGCTTGCAGCAGGGGCTTGAGCAGTCGCGGGCTGCACTCGCTGAAGTACTCCGAGGAAAGGATCACGGTGTCGAACTTCTCCACGGCCGCCGCGACCTGCTGCAACACATCCGCGAGCGGCATCGCAGCCGT
>MERG01000022.1 GCA_001771985.1 Betaproteobacteria bacterium RIFCSPLOWO2_12_FULL_62_13
GATGCCGCGCGCGCCGGCGTCGAAAAGTTTCGGGATCAGCTCGCGCACGCTCTTTTCCTCGACCACCGTGCTCAGCTCCACCCAGTTGGGATCGGCCAGCGTCGACACCGTCGGCGTGGCGAGCGCAGGCAAGATCTTCAGCACGGCATCGACCTTCTCGCGCGGAACGTTCATCGACAGCAGCACGCGGGTGGCGGCGGCGATCGCGCCCTTGAGCAGCATCAGCATGCGGTCGATCTTGGCGCGCTTCCACGCATCCGCGGCGGCTGCGCGGTTGGCGATGAAACGCGGCGTGCTCTGCAACACCACGTCGATGATCTGCAGGTTGTTGGCGCGCAACGACGAGCCGGTCTCCGAAACGTCCACGATCGCATCCGCGAGGATCGGCGGCTTGACTTCGGTCGCACCCCAGGAAAACTCGACGGTCGCGTTGACGCCGTGCTGCGCGAGGAAGCGCTTCGTCATGCCGACCGCTTCGGTGGCGATGCGGCGGCCTTCGAGGTGCTTCACCGACTTGAACGGCGAATCCTCCTTGGACGCGAGCACCCAGCGCACCACGCCGTAGTTGGGCCACGGCGCGCGCAGGTCGGCGAGTTCCGCCACGTCGGCGTCGTTCTCCAGTATCCAGTCAAGCCCGGTGATGGCGCAGTCGAGCACGCCCTGGCCGACGTAGCGCGCCATCTCCTGCGGGCGGATGAGAATGCACTGGATCTCCGGGTCGTCGATGTCCGGATAGTACGAGCGCCCGGAAATGCGCAGGTCGTAGCCCGCACGCACGAAAAGCTTCTGCGTCGTCTCCTGCAGACTGCCTTTCGGGATGCCCAGCCGCAAGAGGTTGGTTGTGTCTGCCATTTTCGTTTTCTCTCGCTGTGGTCATGCCCGATCGGGGCCGAGGTACCGTGCATGGGACAGGCCACGCGCTGCGATTATGCCATTACCTGGGAGACGGTTCCCGGCCCGGCGCCGTTCGCGGGCGCGGGGACACCGGCGATACTGAGCGGGAACGCGCAGCTGTCACGGCCCGTTGAAGGCCGTCAGAGGTAAAATACACACATGAGCGATGCTGACCTCAAGCGTTGGGCTGAAACCTGGGACCGCGCCGGGCGCGAGCTTGCACTTTTGCGGCGCCGCGAACTCGAGCGCATGACCGACGAGCAGGTGAAGGCGGCGGCCTTGGACCTGCTCAGCATGCCGATGTCGGAGGACCTGCCGGCACGGAGTGGGTCTGGCCTCGTCGAGCAGCAGCGCTGGTTTTCCCGACTGCTCGTTCCGAGATGAAAACTGTCCTCGGGGCGGCCCTCGAGGTGCAGCGTTTGCTTTCGCAGGCTAACGAGCAGTTCTGCTTCATCGGCGGTATCGCCCTGCAACGCTGGGGGGAGCCCCGCCTGACCCGGGACGTGGACGTCACGGTACTCTCGCATTTTGGCGACGAAGGCCCAACCGCCGATCGACTGCTCGCTGTTTTACGGCCGCGTATTGGGGACGCACGCGAGTTTGCTATTCGCAACCGCGTCTTGCTCCTAAAAAGCGAAGGTGGCATCGCCGTCGACGTGGCTTTTGGAGGCTTGCCTTTTGAGGAACGGTGCGTGGGCCGATCGAGCGAGTGGGCACTGACGCCCGGGGCAATTCTCCGCACGTGTTCGGCCGAGGACCTGATCGTCCTGAAGGCATTTGCATCCCGACCGCAGGACTGGCTGGACGTCGAGTCTGTCGTGATCCGGCTGGGTGATCGGCTGGACTGGCGACTCGTATTCGCTGAACTGGAACCGCTCGCGGCAGTGCGTGGCGGCACGGAGATCACGTCGCGGCTGCGACGCATGGTGGAAAGTTAACGAGGCGGTCCAGCCGCTGCCGCGGGAAGTTGCGATTTGCCCCCGACGCCGAACTCGTCACGCCCCATCAGTCACGCTCCACCAGTCACGCCCCATCAGTCACGCTTCATCAGTCACGCTTCATCAGTCACGAATTCCCAACGATCAGTCCACCTTGAGGTCGAGTATCCCCGATTTCGGTGTGAAGCCGAGGCCGGGCGCGGTGGGGAGCGTGACCGTTCCGTTGACCGGGCCGGGCGCGTTGTCGAAGGTCGATTCGATGCACTTCCAGCCCTGCCAGTGGAACTCGACGCGCCCGCCGTTGGGCACGCCGGCGTGGAGATGCATGTTGAGGTGCGGATAGTTGCCGCCCATGGCCAGCGGGACGTTGAACGCCTGCGCCATTCCCGCCGCCTTCAGCCCCTGCGTGTAGCCGCCGATGTCGCGCACGTTGGGCTGCAGGTAATCCACCGCCTCGCGCACCAGATACTCGCGGAGGTACATGAGATCCGAAGTGGCGGTGCTTCCCGCCGCGATGGGAATCGTCGTCTGCGTCCTCAGACGCGCCATCAAGCGCGGGTCGCCGTTCAGCACCGGATCCTCGAACCACGTCAGGTGGTACGGCTCGCACAGTTTTGCCAGGCGCAGCGCCTGCGCGTAAGTCGCGCCCTTGTTGGCGTCCATCATGATCTCGATCCCGGGACCGACCGCTTCTCGCAGCGCGCGCACGCGCTCCGCATCATTAAGAATGTCCGCATCGGTGGGCTCCCCGAGGATTTCATCGTAAGGGTTGGACCCTTTCGCGACCACCATCTTGAGGCTGGTCTGGCCCTGCGCGATCAACATGCGTGCGACCTCGATCAACTCGTCGATCGTGTAGCGCGGCAGGCCGAACGTGATGTAGGCCGGCAGTCGGGCGTGCGCGCCGCCCAGCAGTTTCCAGATCGGCTGGCTGAGCGCCTTGCCCTTCACATCCCACAGCGCGATGTCGATCAGGCTCGCGGCGCAGTTCCACGCGCCGATGAAATACTTGCGGGCGGTCGCCCAGAAGAGCTTGGTGCGGACTTCCTCCGGGCGCAGCGCGTCCATGCCGTCGATCACCGGCGCGGCCTCGCGATTGATGAACTCGCGGATGCCGTGCCGCAGCGGATAAGTCGAGAGCGAATGGCCCTTGAGCCCGTCGTCGGTCTCGATCTCGACGAAGTTGGCCATCGCGTGCTGCGTCTCCTTCACGAGCGGAAACGTGAACGGAATGCGCAGCACCCAGCAGGTGACTTTGCGGATCTTCATGGGTTTCTCCGTCTTGCTTTCGTCACGCGGGCAAAAAGCGCGGCTCCGTATCGAGACGTTCCAGGCGTTCGAAGAGCGCCGCGGAACCCTTGGCATCCGCGCCAGCGGTCAGCAGCGTGAACTTGCGGCGCAATTCCGCGCGGTTGAGCGGGCTGCGCGGCATGCCTTTGAAGGTGTCGCTGTCGCGCGCCACCTCGCGACCGTCCTTCAGCCGCACGATGATGCGCGTGCTTCGGGGTGAACGGCCTTCCTGCGCGCGCAACTCCACGCTGCGACACGCCGCACGTATTGCAGGATCGTCGAGCGCGCCCGCGTCGAACGATTTCGGATCGTCGGGATCGCGAAACAAAGCGAGCGCAACGCAGAACGGCACGCTGTACTGCGCCTGCATGATGTCGCCCGGCTCGGTGATGTTGTGATGAGTCAGGAGCCGGTCGCTGCCCTCGATAACGATTTTCGCGACGTCAGCGCTTCCGAACCCGTGCTCCGACATCAGCTCGCGCAACGACTGGACCGGGGTGTGCGCATTGATGTGGCAGGCGTAGCGCTTGAGGCAGATGCGCATCACCTCCCAGTTCTTGCCGAGTTCTCCTGTCAGCAGCTTGGGATCACAATCGCGCTCGCGGCAATACGCCTCGAGAAACCCGAATTTGCCCTCGAGGATGGTCTCGGGCCCGGTGTAACCTTCGGCTGCCAGCCGTGCCGCGAGGATGCCGGATTCCGAGGCGCGCCCCAGGTGCAGCCGCTTTACCATCGCGCCGCTCTTGGACTTGGTGAAAGCGAGCAATCCCGAGGACAATGAGCCGGCGATGCCGATCGCATTGGCGAGCGCCCCCGCATTCAACCCGAGTACGCGCCCGGCCGCCACGGCAGCGCCGTAGCAACCGGTGAGTCCCGGCGCGTGAAATCCGAGCTTTTCGGGGCTGTGGTGCGTCGCCGCGGCGATGCGAAACATGACTTCGCAGCCGGCGACGAATGCAGCAATTGCGGTCTTGCCGTCGGCCCCGGTTTCCTCGCACGCGGCCAGCACCGCCGGCACGAGCGTCGCCCCCGGATGCGCTCCGACGCCGGGATCGCGCACGCTGTCCTGCTCGTAGGCATGCGCGAACACGCCGTTGGCGAGCGCCGCGTACGGCGCGTGGACGCGAGACCCGGCAACACCGAGTATCGAGCAGGGGCCACCGCTGCCGTAACGGCGCGCGTAATTCGCGACCAAGCGGCTCCACGGAAACTGCGCGCCGAACGTGGCGACCCCCACCGTGTCGATGATGCAGTCCTTGGCGCGCTCGACAACAGCGGTCGGAATGTCCGCAAACGCGAGCTCGGCGGCGAATTTTCCCAGAACTTGTGCAGAGGTAGGCATGGGGTCGGTGAAACACGGAGTTGGCAGGGCAAGCGAGAGATTACCCGCCCCCGCCGTGTTCTTCAAGCCGCGTCTCGCAAGTTGCGCGCGTTGTGACCAAGAGCTAAGCTCACGGCGCCAACAAGAACCGTCCCAAACCCACTCGCTGCGATCATGTCACTTCCCATCTCCAACAAGCGGCCGGCGCCCGATCGGGTGCTGGCCGACATTGCGAAGTACGCAAGCCGGCAGGATGTCGGGAGCAGCGCAGCATACGAACTCGCCCGCTACTGTCTCATGGATGCGCTCGGCTGCGCCTTGCAGGCATTCGAGGCGCCCGACTGCGTGAAGCTCCTTGGCCCCGTCGTCCCGGGAATCGTCGTGCCGCACGGCGCGAGAGTGCCCGGCACGCAATTTCAACTCGATCCCGTCACCGCGGCGTTCAACATCGGCTGTCTCATCCGCTGGCTCGACTTCAACGACACCTGGTGGGCCGGTGGCCATCCGTCGGACAACATCGGCGGGATTCTCGCCACTGCCGATTTTCTGAGCCGAACCCGCATCGCCGCGGGCAGGAGACCGCTGTTCGTGCGCGAGGTCATGACGGCCGTGATCAAAGCGTACGAAATCCAGGGCGTGATCGCGATCGAGAACAGCTTCGATCGCCTCGGGCTCGACCACGTCGTGCTGGTGAAAGTCGCCTCCACTGCGGTGGTCACGCACCTGCTGGGCGGCACGGTCGATGAAATCGCCAGCGCGCTGTCCAACGCCTTCGTGGATGGCGACAGTCTCATGGTCTATCGCAAGATGCCGAATGCCGGTCCGCGCAAGTCGTGGGCGGCGCCCGATGCCACGAGCCGCGCGGTGCAGCTCGCGCTGATGACGATGCGTGGCGAGATGGGCTATCGCTCCGCGCTCACGGCGAGAACCTGGGGTTTCTACGACGTGCTGTGCCGCGGCCGGCCACTGAAAATAGCGCGGCCCTACGGTTCACACGTGATCGAGAACATCCAGTTCAAGATCGCCTATCCCGCGCAGCGTCACACGCAGACGGCGGCCGAATGCGCGGTCCGGCTGCATCCGTTGGTGCAAGACCGGATGGACGAGATCGAGAAAGTCATTCTGACGACACACGAGCTGGCGCTGAAGATGGTGAGCGCAAGGGGACCGTTGCCGACTTCCGCCGCGCGAGATCATTGCCTGCAGTATGTCGTCGCAGTGGGGCTCATCTGCGGCGACATCACGAGCGCGAGCTATGAGGACGAGTTTGCCGCCGACCCGCGAATCGATACGCTTCGCGCCAAAATGGCGGTCCGGGAGGACAAGCGTTACACGCGTGGCTATTATGGTCCCAAGCGCTGCAACGCCAACGCGGTACAGGTGTTCTTCAAGGACGGATCGAAGACGCCAAAAGCCGAGGTTGAATACCTGATCGGGGACGCCCGCCGCCGCAAGGAAGGACTGCCCTTGCTGGAACGGAAGTTCAGGGCCAATCTTGCGCGCCGCTTCCCCGCCAGGCAGCAGGCGGCGCTCGCCGAATTTTTCAGCGATCAGCAGCGGCTGGAAGCGATGCCGGTGAATGAATTCATGGACCTGCTCGTCATATGAAGCTTGCGAGCAGCGCCATCAGCTCTCCGGTCTCCCGCACCGACAGTCGTTCGAGGTTGTCCAGCAAGTCGAGCGTGCGCCCGAGCTGCGGCTCCTGCAATCCCACGCCCAGGCAATCGCGAACTTTCGCGCGATGTTGCTCCGGGTCCACCGGCTCGCCCCACGTTCCCGGCGGTTTCGCGCATACCTTGCGATGTTTCGTCCCGTCACTGAGCGTGATCTCCACTTCGACGCGCATGTTGCGAGTGTCGCGCGAGAGGGCCGGATCCCTCACGACTGTCGTCTTGCCCAGCAGTTCCACCATGTCGCTGCGGAAGCGGCGCTCGTCGGTAAATGAGTCGATCCCGACTTTGCCGTCCAGCAACGCTGCGGCGGTGGTGTACTGGAAGCTGAACTTTCCTTCGAGACCCGAGCGCGGCTGCGGGCGATCCGCGTCATCGATCTCCGGCGTCAGGATGCGCACCTCGCCGACGCGGGCCGGATCGCCGATGGCGCCGCGCAGTTGCAGCGCGGCGGTAATGGCAAAGTGCGTGGGATACTTGGACGGATAGAACTTGATCGCCATGCCGGGATCGACGCATCGGTATGGGCGGCCGAATTCGAGCAACGCGCCGTAATCGAAGTGTTTGGGAAAGAAGGTCGCGACATAGCCGTGCGGCGCTTCGAGGATGCCCGGGTTGGCGATGAAGCCACGTCGGGCCAGCAACGCGGCTTCCAGGCCGGCCGCCGCAGCGTTGCCGCAGTGCGTGCATTTCACCATCGAACCGGTATTGGCGGGCAGGCCCCCGCAGCGCGATGCCGCCATGCCGAGCGCATTGGCGAGCTGCTGCGGATTGAGGCCGAGCAGGTGGGACGCGGCGACCGCTGATCCCATCACGCCGACGACGCCCGGCGTATGAAACGGCAGAGACCCGCGCGCGTGACTCGAAGCCAGCAACACGCGGCCCTGCATTTCGAAGCCCTTCGCGCAGGCTGTGATGATTTCACGTCCGTTCGCCTGGTGGGCTTCAGCCAGGGCCAGCGCAACCGGCACCGTGGGCGACACCGCGTGCGTCGGCGGGCTGGACATCGGCTCGAAATCGAGCACGTGCATCGAGACGGCGTTGGTGTAGGCAGCGAATAGCGGTGAAGTCCTGAAGCCGAACCCCCAGACCGAGGCACGCGGACCGCAGTCCATCTCACGCACGTATTCCGCGACCAGCGCGGGCGGCGCCTCCACGCTGCCGGCAACGGCGACAGCAACGCCGTCGCTGACCAGGCGCTTGACCGTTGAAATGGTGACCTCATCGAGGGTGTCGAATGTGATCTCGCAGATCCGTGCCGAAAGTTGTGCGGTGGGATTCGCCGCGCCCATGGTTGCTTTCAGCGGAACGTTCAAGTGACAATCGCCACGTGATATCTGCACTTTATTCGTGGAGGCCGGCATCCTTGATCAATTTACCCCACCTGGCTATTTCGGATTTCAACGTGGCCGCAAACTTCTTGGGAGAACTGCCGATGACCTCTACGCCCGAGTTGAACAACCTTTCTTTCACCTCTGGTCTGCTAAGGACCCACACGATCTCCCGGTTCAGCCGATCAATGAGCGCTGAAGGCGTTCCAGCGGGCGCAAATATGCCCAATGGCGTATCCGATTCATAACCAGGGAGGCCTGCGGCCGCCACCGTAGGCAGACCGGGAGCCAGCGCTGACGGCTGGGCCGTGGTAACCGCCAGTGCCCTTAGTTTGCCCGACTTGAGATACGGCACCGCCGCACTTGCGGAAGGAAAGATCAGGTGCATTTGTCCGCCCACCAGTGCGACGAGTGCCGGTCCAACGCCCCTGTAAGGAACGCGCACTATGTTGACGCCTGCCATGGCCTTGAATAATTCCGCCGAGAGATGAGATGTGGAGCCTGTTGACCCCGAACCATAATTCAGCTCTCCCGGCCTGGCTTTGGCCAATGCGACCAACTCTTTGACAGACTTTACCGGTACCGATGGATGCACAACAAGAAGATTGGGCGCGTTCACCGCCAGCGTGACCGGTGCAAAATCTTTCAGTGGATCCCAGCGCACATTGTCCCGAATAAGCGGCGAGATCCAGAGGGGGGTGCTGTACAGAAGCAGGGTATAACCGTCAGGAGCCGCCTGGGCCACGATTTCTGCTGCGACAATCCCGCGATTGTCTACCACTCCCCGCTGACCGAACCGGTCCGGAAGCCCTTGCGCAATCAGACGCGCTGCGAAATCGCTGCCACTTCCTGCCTGAGAAGTAACCATGCGAATGGGCCTGTTCGGATATTCCTGCCCACAGGCCACACCCGCTCCCAAGACTGTCACGGCCATCGAGAATAGCAATACAACGAAGCGCGGCACCAGCATGTTCCCTCCTTGACGAACAAACGCTATGAGGCCTTCGCGGATTTGTGTGGGTGATCTTGGAGCATTTTAGAGCACTGGCAGCATGCAATTAAGGATTTTGAGCCGCAGGTGACGATTCACGGCAGCCGCGCCCGCTCGCGGAATCAACTCACGACGAAGAGTTCATTGTCGTCGAACAGATTCGCGTATAGGGGAACGGCGCCCGAATTGCCGATGACATAGGTATCCGCGATGCACGCCGCAGCGTACTTTGTCTTCGCGGTGGGATGCAACGAGATCACCATGCCCACCTGGAGTTTCGCAGTCTCTTCCGGACGGACAACAGGTCTTTCCACGAGATCCAAGCCTTGGCCATGTCCCGCCACTCGGGCCTCGGGCGGACACCCCCTGCTTTTCAGGAATGCGTCGCTCGCCTCCAGGGCCACACCCGGCACCATCCCGGGCTTGAGGTTGGCCGCCAGGATATTGCGCGCTTCCTTGACGATCGCATAGGCCTCTTGAAGCTCCTGTGCAGCACGGCCGATGCAGAGGAACCTTCGCAGATCGTACCAGTAGCCGCCTGCCGCGCTCGACTCTATCAACATATTGATGACGTCGCCCTCCCTTAAGGTCCGGCGCACACGGGTGTTGCCCCAACTGCTCTGGGCATACTGGGTAGAGCCTGGCTGGCCAAAGGCGATATTGATCTGTTGTTCCTCGCTCCCCGCCAACACCTGAGCGTGCCGAATTTCCTCCACCACTTCCCCCATGGTCCTCCCCGGCCTGAACGCCTTCTTTGCGACTTCATAGCTCAGCTCATGGAGGTACGCCGCGTCTCTGTGAAGTTTGATCTCTTCTTCGCTCTTTACCATTCTCACTTCATCAACGAGATCGGTCGCATTGACGACCTTCACACCTTCGAGACCCTTCTTGAGATTCTCATATAGTGCGGCCGACATATTTCCAAGACCGACCAGACCGACCGTACCCGGCTTCTTGCGCTTTATGACTTCCACCGCCTTTTCCGCATCCCAGGCATCTTCCCACCAGACGTTCGGGAACGCGGGGGTATTGATCCGCTCTTTCACACCTCTCAATGCCCACTCCGGTGGCGTGGCGGGCGTTGCCGGCGCCGGAGCACCGTGTCCTATGATGGTCATGTCCTCATCCAGCGGAAAGACGGCGGTGATGGGGTAATTTGTGACCGCCACGTCGGTGAACCATCGGAAGTACCCGCCGACAAATCGTTGCTGACCCTGTACCACGAGGTGGCTTATCCCTCTGGCGGCCATGCGCTCGCGGAGCGCCTTCCATCGCCTCTCAAGCTCGTGCTGGGACAGCGAATATCTTCGCCGGTCTTCTCTGCTCAGGGTCTCTTCAATCATGACGGGTCTCCTTCCTTTATGTAAAAGAGCGACAAAAACTTCCTTCCGTACCACTCGCGATGATGCGCCTCCGGATCAGAGCAATTTGAGTGGAGCCCGCGCGCGAATGCTTTGATCTGCGTCAAAGTTTATGGTCGTTTTGGTTTGCTGCGCCGAGAACGAGGAGGCGAATCCTTGGGAGCCGTTGCACGTTGAGCGGGGCTACGCGCGGGACCAAAGCAAGGTGACGGTGGTGGGCGCGGAAGGCACGATGTACATGAACACCCACTCGAAGGACGTCGCGGAACTCACTCCATTTGCGTGCCAGGTTTCGGTAACTCTCGCGCAGTCACGCGCGAAGTCGTGGAATAGCGGCAGGTTTCTGCCGTACCCGGCGGGGCGGTGTCGCGATTGGCGACAGCGTTCCCGGAGGGGCTGTTGGCTCCCCTTGGAATATGCGTACAAAAAAACCCCGGCTTGTGCCGGGGAAAACAGGGGAGGGATGGAACCCTCTCGGAGGAGCCTATTTCATCCGTTTGCCTATTTCGTAGCCGACCACGGCGCCGGTCGCACCACCGATCTGGCTATTGCTCGGATTTGACGCACACCCGCCGCGTCATCACTCCGGTTCGCGCCGACAATTTGTTCAACCTCTTTTTCTTCGACGCTCAACGTTCCTGCCGATTTTCAAGCACATGGCATGCCAGAGTTGTAGAACTGCGCAAAAACAACGCGTTATGTAATTCGGTGGCGACATTGGAAACCGCGATCTGTCGCCGCTGAGCGACAGCGCAGAGGCTGCGAGGGATATGCTGCTGAGTGCGTTTGCTTTTCCATGTCGCCGGGAAGCGACATCCCGCCAGGCTCCCCCACGAGCAGCTCTGGTTGCCGCGTCAGCGGCTGCCTGAATCACCCCCTAACGCGCGAACCAGCGGCTTGTTTTTTCTATCGTTCCTACGAGTTCGACCAAGGCTGGGCCGGTGAGGAGTGAAACGGGCTTGCCCGCGGCAAACTCGCGTGCGCTTTCCGAAAACTCCCCGGCGGAGATGCATACGCAGTTGAATGCGTCGCGCTTGTTCATCGCTGCATACAACTCCCGCACCGGTTTGACGCCGACCTGGTTCACTTTCCAGCGCCGGCATTGCACCAGCGTGGTCTGACCGTTCTTGCGCAGTGTGAAGTCGAAGCTGCCGCTTTCCGACGCCTCGACTGTATAGCCGCGCCTGCGATATGCCGCGCTCACGATGGGCCCGAAGTTTTCCCACGGCATCGCGCGCAGCGCGGCAAGGCGCTCTTCGACATTGGCGGGCGAGGCGCCGCGCAGTTGTTTCCACGCGATATAGATCGCCACCGCGACGAACGGCAGAGCGACGAACGGCGCAAGTTGAGGCACGATGAGCTGGGTGATGGCGAACACGGACATCGCGACGAGTAGTGAAACCCACCACGGCAGCTCGGAAAGAATCGAGAACAACGAACGCTTGGCCATTGCTGGAATTGGATTCTATACTCAGTGTCCTCGGCACCGAACATCTCTCCCGCGAGATCGCCATGTCCAAGCCCCAGCCGCTGCAAGGTATCAAGGTCATCGAACTCGGCACGCTGATCGCCGGGCCGTTCTGCGCCCGGCTGCTTGCGGAGTTCGGGGCGGAAGTAATCAAGATCGAAGCGCCCGATGGCGGCGACCCGCTCAGGAAGTGGCGCAAGCTCTATCAGGGAACCTCCCTCTGGTGGTACGTGCAGGCGCGCAACAAGAAGTCGGTGACGCTCAACCTCAAGGCGCCGCAGGCGCAGGAGATCGTGCGCAAGCTCGTCCAGGAGGTCGACATCGTGGTGGAAAACTTCCGTCCCGGCGCAATGGAGAACTGGGGACTCGGATGGGAGGCGCTGTCGAAGATCAATCCCGGGCTCATCATGGTGCGATTGTCGGGCTTCGGCCAGACCGGACCGTACCGCGACCGCCCCGGCTTCGGCGCGATCGGCGAATCGATGGGCGGCATGCGCTATGTGACGGGATATCCCGACCGGCCGCCGGTGCGGGTGGGTGTTTCCATCGGTGATTCGATCGCAGCGCTGCACGGCGTGATCGGCGCGCTGATGGCGCTGCACCACCGCAACGCGAACGGCGGGCGGGGGCAGGTGATCGACGTCGCGCTCTATGAGGCGGTGTTCAACATGATGGAAAGCATGCTGCCCGAGTACGACATGTGCGGCTTGGTCCGCGAGAGGAGCGGCGCGTCACTTCCGGGCATCGTGCCCTCCAACACCTACGTCACGCGCGACCACAAATATGTCGTGATCGGCGCCAATGCCGACAGTATTTTCAAGCGCATGATGCGCGCGATCGGGCGCGCCGATCTCGCCGACGATCCGCAGCTTGCGCGCAACGATGGACGGGTCGCGCGCACCGGGGAGATCGAGCGGGTGATCAGCGACTGGGTGGGCGAACACGATCTCGATCACGTGCTCGCCGTCCTGGAGAAAGCCGAGGTGCCGAGCGGCAAGATCTACGACATCACCGACATCGCCGGCGACGCTCACTACCGGGCGCGTGACATGATCCGCGAGTTCCGGTTGAAGGACGGCAAGCGGCTCAAGCTTCCCGGCATCGTGCCCAAGCTTTCGGAAACGCCGGGGGAGACGAAGTGGCTCGGCCCCGAGCTAGGCGAGCACACTGCCGAGATCCTGAGCGCGCTCGGCTACAGCACCGAAGAGCAGCGAGAGCTGAAGTCCTGCGGCGTGATCTGATGAGTTGGGGTTCGCTTTGTTAAGAAAAAGCCTCGCTCCCGGCGTACGGCCTGGGGAGGTTTTTTCTTGGGCGATGTACGACTTCGCCAACTCGGGCTACACCACGGTCGTCATCACCGCCGTCTTCAACGCCTATTTCGTTGCCGAGATCGCGGGCAATGCGCCTTGGGCGACCTTCGTCTGGACATTGGCGCTTGCGGTGTCGTACGCCCTTATTATCGTTACCGCGCCGGTACTCGGCGCCTATGCCGATGCCCGCGCCGCGAAAAAACGGCTGCTTCTCGCGACAACCGTCGGCTGCGTGCTGTTTACCGCGGCACTTGCATCGGCCCGCCGCGGCGACGTGGCGCTTGCGTTCGCGCTGGTGGCGGTCTCGAATTTTTTCTTCGGCAGCGGCGAGAATCTGATTGCGGCCTTCCTGCCGGAAATTGCGCGCGAGGACGCGCTCGGACGCGTCTCCGGATGGGGCTGGAGTCTCGGTTATATCGGCGGGCTGGTGAGCCTCGGCGCGTGCCTGGCTTACGTGAGCTTCGCGCAGGCGCGCGGCGCGCCCGCTACCGAATTCGTGCCGGGCACGATGTTGATCACGGCGGCGATCTTCGCTCTGGCAAGCCTTCCGACGTTTCTCCTGCTGCGCGAGCGCGCCGTCCCGGTTGCAACCGCCGGCGCGGGCATTGCCCGCACCACGTTCGCCCGACTCGGTGAGACCCTGCGCCACGCGCGCCGCTACGCCGATCTCCAGCGGTTCCTGATCTGTCTCGTGTTCTATCAGGCCGGCATCCAGACCGTAGTCGCGCTGGCCGCAATTTACGCGCAACAGGCGATGGGTTTCACCACCCGCGACACCCTGATTTTGATTCTCATCGTGAATATCACCGCGGCGACCGGCGCGTTTCTCTTCGGCGTGGTGCAGGATCGCATCGGACACGTGCGCACCATCGTCCTGACCTTGCTCGGATGGTTGATGGCGGTCGTGCTGGCCTGGGCAGCGCAGGGGCCGGTGTTGTTCTGGATCGCGGCCAATCTGGTTGGGCTGTGCCTGGGCTCGAGCCAATCCGCGGGGCGCGCTCTGGTCGGCTATCTAAGCCCGCCGGCGCGCACGGGCGAATTCTTCGGCTTGTGGGGACTGGCGGTGAAGCTCTCCTCGATTCTCGGGCCGGTGACCTACGGCCTGGTCACCTGGATCTCCGGCGGCGAGCATCGCCTGGCGATCCTCGTAACCGGCGTGTATTTTGTAATCGGCATCGCGATCGTCGCCGGCGTCGACGTGTCAAGAGGACGTCGCGCCGCGCTCGAGGCTTACTGAGCGTCGTGAAAATACCTGATTCCGCTCAGCCCGTTCCGGCCCGAAGCGAGACGCTTCGGGCGTTCGCCGGCACGGACGCGCGCAGGCGCGTCCGAGAATTCCCGGCTCACCCCCCGCCCCTCTCGGTCCCTCATCCCCGACCCTTGTCCCAGAGGGAGAAGGGGAACAATTGCCTCCCCTCTCCCTTTTTGGGAGAGGGGTCGGGGGTGAGGGCTGGAGAGGTCAGGAGTGAGGGATGGAGGGGAGATTTGTGGTGCACATGGGTTGTCACCCATTTGCACGAGACTCAGAATACGATCGCACCCACGATTCGCACCGGCATCGGGCGGGCGCTTGCGTGGCAGACAAGTTTTGATGGATATAAGTGTCCATTATTCGCTAAAATCGCTGTGCCCAACACGAATTGAACCTCTGCCTGCAGAGGGAGGAAAAGGACGTGATCACCTGGTTCGGACGTACCAAGCCTGAGCACCCATTGGCCGACACCGAGAAGGTCGAGGAGTTGATTGCGAGGCTGCCGGCGAACGATAGTGCGCAAGCGCTCGGGGAGATCGCCGGCTGGCTCGAGCTGATGAACCGCGCCGATGATCTGAAAGTCGAGTATCGGTTCAAGAACCTCGATCTGCTCGATGCTGCCTCACGGAACCACGAGCGCGCGTTGCTGCTCGAATATCTCGCCACGCCGCGTCAGAAGAAGACGCATGAGCACCGGTTGTGGACCGGCGCCTACGGTTTCTGGCGGGAGCTCGGGGAAGGTTATCACCGGTGCCTGCGGCAGTACGAGAAGGGTGCAGGCGGCGCTGCGGCCAAGGCGAGCCTGCCGATCTTTATCGGGCGCGCGTTGCGCGCATTGAGGCAGCAGTTGCGGTGGGCCCTGCTGCGCTACGAAACGGCGGAGACGCGGGTCTGGAGCGATCTCGCAATCCTGTATCAGTTTGCCGAGACCAAGGGTTTCGTCGACGAGGCGATCGCGGTCTACCCGGGTTCGAGCGGCAGCGGCACGGTGAAGCAGGAGTTGTTGAAAGCGTTGATGCTCTCCGCGTCGGCAACCGACAGCCTGCCTCCGGTCGGGCAGGATATCGCGGCACGCATCGTGGCGCATTTTTCCAAATTGTTCGTCATCGCAAAGGAACCGGACGAAGGTGTCACCCACTGGATTGACCTCGCAGCGCCCAAGGCGCCGGTGCGTCTGGTCAAAAACCCACCCAGCAGTCCCACGGTGCGTTATATCGGCGCCGGATCGGGGTTGCGGGAACTCGAACAGTTGAGGGCGCACATCGCTTATACGCGCGGTCTCCCCGAAGGCCTTGATCTCAACGGCAGGCTCGACGACGAGCTCGTGCTGGCTCTGCTCAAGCATCTGGAACAGGATTGGGCGGGCAAGACGCAAGCGCGCCGTTTCGAGCGCCGCAAGGTCGCAACACGGGTAACGGTCGTCCCGGGGCTCAAGGAAATCATCGAAGCGCTGGAATTTGCCAACAACGACTCCCTCGACTTCACCCACCAGCAGGCGGCGGAGAGCTGGATCGTTGAGGACATGAGCGAGGGCGGTTACGGCGCGGTCATCCCGTCCGTGGCGGGCGATTGGGTGGAGGTGGGGAGTGTCATCGGCGTGGAAGGCGAAACCTTCCGCGACTGGCGGGTCGGCGTTGTCCGCCGCGTGACCCGCAACGAGCAACAGCAGCAACGTGTGGGCGTGCAGCTTCTCACGCAGACAGGCACGCTCATCAAGCTGCGTCGACCCGTGGGATCGGGGTCCAAAGCGGCGCCCGGGGCGCTTCAGCCGGCGGTCCTGATTTCATCAAAGCCGGAAGTTCAGCAGGAAATTGACGTCGTCGTGAAAAAAGGCATGTTCGCCGGCGAGGAAAACATCGAGATGTTGCTCGGGGATGAAACTTATCTGCTGCGGCAGCAGGATACGGTCGAGCGCGGATCGGACTATGATCTTGTGAGGCTCAAGGTCACGCGCGTATTTCGTTAGCAGCCTGTCGCACCGTCAAGTCCGGCTGGCTGCTCGCGCAGAACCCTGCGCAACCAGGCAGAGATGTCCCGCACCTCTTCCAGGCACACGGCGTGCTGCATCGGATAGTCATGCCACTCCACCTCGTAGCCCAGTTTTCCAAGCAGCTCGCGTGAGCCCGATCCCATCGCGTATGGCACGAGCGGGTCATGCGTGCCGTGCGCCATGAATATAGGCGCCCGGAGGTTGGCGGAAGCGGCCTCCCGCGGCAGGGTTTCCGCAAGCGGCACGTAGGTCGAGAACGCCATGATGCCGGCAAGCTCGCGCGGGTAACGCAGCCCGGTCTGCAACGCGATCGCGCCGCCCTGCGAAAAGCCGGCGAGCACGATGTGGCGGCTCGCGATCCCGCGGCCGATCTCGCGTTCGATCAGCCTGGCGATCGCTTCCTGGGAGTTACGCACGCCGTTCTCGTCGGCGCGCCGCGATCTGCCCTCGAGATCGTCCAACGACACGTCATACCACGCACGCATCACAAAGCCGTTGTTGATCGTCACCGGGCGCATCGGTGCATGGGGGAAGACGAAACGAATAGGCGGCGTTCCGGTCAGATCGAGTTCCCGCACGATTGGCACGAAGTCGTTCCCGTCGGCGCCGAGCCCGTGCATCCAAATCACGCTCGCAGCGGGCCTGGGTCCAGTTTCGATTTCGATCGTTTCAAGCATTTTTTCAGTCATGTCCAAAATCCTAAAGCGTCAACGCCAAGGACGCCAAGGACGCGAAGGAGCATCAATGAATAACGGAAAGTCCTGCTACTCTTTACCATTCACTTGGATTCGCGGAAAGGCTGCGGACTTGTTTTCCGAATTCCTTTCTTATCGTTTTTCCTTTGCGCCCGTCGCGTCCTTTGCGTTTCAGCTTTTTTGCTTCGGACGGATCGCGGATTTCGGCCGGAAAACCTTGATGACGTCCTCGTGGGTCTCGATGTACGGCCCGCCGATCAAGTCGATGCAATAGGGCACGGCGGCAAAAATGCCACTGACGAGGATGTTGCCCTTATCGTCCTTGAGGCCCTCGAGCGTTTCCCTGATGGCCTTGGGCTGGCCCGGAAGATTGATGATCAGCGCGCTCTTGCGAATCACCGCCACCTGACGCGACAGGATCGCGGTGGGCACAAACCTGAGACTCACCTGGCGCATCTGTTCGCCGAAACCCGGCATGACCTTGTCTGCGACCGCAAGCGTCGCCTCGGGCGTGACGTCGCGCGGCGCGGGTCCGGTGCCGCCGGTGGTGAGCACCAGGTGGCAGCCTTCCTTGTCGACGAGTTCTCTGAGCGTGGCGTCGATCACCGGCTGCTCGTCTGGAATAAGCCGCGTCACCATGCGCCATGGCGTGGCAAGCGCCTGGCCGAACCAGACCTTGAGGGCCGGAATGCCCTGGTCTTCGTAAACGCCTCGCGAGGCACGGTCGCTGATGGATACCAGCCCGATCAGGAGTTCGTCGTCGCTTGCAGTCATGCCGCCAATTATAGAGAGGAGAGAGGAGAGAGGCGAGAGGAGTCCGGCAGGTGGCGCGAAGCGAGACAATTGCGTGGCGAGAGGCGAGAGCCGATGAAAGAACAAGAAAGCGAAAGGCAGGCCAACAGATGCTCTTACTCCTCTCTCCTCTCACTTTTCTCGTCTCTTCCCTCTGCGAGCGTTTCGCGCAGCAGTTGGAACAGCGCGCGATAGCTCCTGGGCGGCGCATCCGTCGCGCGTTCGCGCTGGACGTTGCGAATCAGCACCCGCAACTGCTGCGCATCGGCGCACGGGTAAGCGCTGAGGAGTTCCACAAGCGCGGATTCGTCCGCAAGGAGCCGTTCCCGCCAGCGTTCCAGGTGGTGCAGCCGGGCGGCGTGTTGGCGCGAGGAAGCCTTCCAGGTATCGAGCCGCGCGCGTATCGGTTCGGGGTCGATGGTACGCATCAGCTTGCCGATGTATTGGAGCTGCCGGCGGCGCGCTTCGAGCCTGGTGATGCGCTTCGCCGCGACCACGGCGTCGTAAAGGTTTTCGGGCAGCGCCATCGAGGCAAGCTGCTCTTCGTTCAATGCGACGAGCTCGGCGCCGAGATCCTGCAGTGCGAGCATCATTTTCTTGCGCTGCGTCTTGCTCGGTACTTCGTCAGTCATGCACCGGGAGGCTACGGCATGCAGTCAAGCTGTTATGATAGCCGCTTTTTGGAACTCCCGGCGACTGGCTGGAGCGCCTGCCAGGCAGGTTTTCGCTGTATGCTGATAGCCGGCTACTGAATGCCGACCGCCAATTATCATGTCCGACAACCGTTTTTCCTATCCGACTGACAAGCTCAGACAGATCGCGCGCGACGTGCTGACTTACGCAACGGCGCACGGCGCCAGCGACGCTGAAACCGAGGTGAGCGAAGGCTTCGGCCAGACCGTCACCGTGCGCCAGGGCGAGGTCGAGACCATCGAATACAACCGTGACAAGGGCATCGGCGTCACCGTATACGTTGGAAAACAGCGCGGGCACGCCAGCACGTCCGACTTCTCGCCGCAGGCGGTGCGCGATACGGTCGATGCGGCGCTTTCGATCGCGCGGTTCACTGCGTCCGACGATTGCGCCGGACTCGCCGACCCGGACCTGCTGGCGCGCGACATCCCCGATCTCGACTTGTGGCACCCCTGGGATCTGCCGGTCGAGCGCGCGATCGAGCTTGCCAAGGCCTGTGAAGCGGCGGGCCTCGCCATCGATCCGCGCATCAGCAACTCCGAAGGCGCGACGGTGTCGACGCAGGAGTCGCATTTCGCCTATGGCAACACGCTGGGCTTTCTCGCCGGGTACCCGACTTCGCGACACGGCATCTGGTGCGCGCTGATCGCAGGCAAGAACGACGCGATGCAGCGCGATGACTGGTATGAAACCACTCGTGACCCGGCGGACCTTGTCGCGCCGGCGATTGTGGGCCGGCGCGCCGGCGAGCGCACCGTACGGCGCCTCGGGGCACGCAAGATGGCGACCACGCAGGCGCCGGTGCTGTTCTAGGCGCCGATCGCAGCGAGCCTCCTCGGACACTTCGTCTCCGCAGTGAGCGGTGGAAATCTTTATCGCAAATCATCGTTCCTGCTCGACAGCGTCGGCGAGCAGATCTTCGCGCCCTGGGTCAGAATCAGCGACCTGCCACATATCAGGAAGGGACTCGCGAGCACCGCTTTCGACGAAGAAGGCGTGGCGACGCGGCCGCGCGATGTCGTGCGCGATGGCGTGGTGCAGGGTTATTTCCTCGGCAGCTACTCGGCGCGTAAACTGGGCTTGAGATCGACCGGTAACGCCGGCGGAAACCACAATCTGTTCCCGGACGATACCGGAGACGATTTCGCGGGCCTGCTGAGAAAAATGGGCACGGGGCTGCTGGTTACCGAGTTGATGGGGCACGGCGTCAACCCGGTGACCGGCGACTATTCGCGCGGGGCGGCGGGTTATTGGGTGGAACGCGGCGAGATCGCGTACCCGGTTCAGGAAATCACGATCGCCGGCAATCTGAAGGACATGTTCCGCGGCATTGCGGCGGTCGGCACTGACGTTATCCGTCGCGGTTCGCGACAGTGCGGTTCGATTCTGATCGAGCGCATGACTGTGGCTGGAGATTAGAGAGCGTTGCAGTAGTCATCTTGCGTTTGTAGGAACCCCCTTCGACCATGCTCAGGACAGGCTTCGACTTCGTCCCCGTTCGTCCCGAGCGTAGGAGCGAAGCGACGAAGTCGAGGGAGGAACGGGGACGAAGTTTATCCCGCGCCCAGTTGAACGACGCTGGGCAGCGAAGCTCGGCGCCATGCAGCAGACCCTCGTCATGGCCATGCCCCGCAGGCGCTCCAAGAAACACCGGTCCGGATGCATCGAGAATGATAAAATCAAAAATTCAACTGTAGGGGCCCCATGTATTCGCTGAAAGACACCATCGAGAGCTTCGACCCCGAGGTCTGGAAGGCGATCGAGCAGGAGTATCACCGCCAGGAAGATCACATCGAACTCATCGCTTCCGAGAACTATGCGAGCCCGCGCGTCATGCACGCGCAAGGCACGGTGCTGACCAACAAGTACGCGGAAGGTTACCCGGGCAGGCGCTACTACGGCGGATGCGAGTACGTCGATGTGGTCGAGCGGCTTGCGATCGATCGGGCGAAAAAACTGTTTCACGCGGGGTACGCCAACGTGCAGCCGCATTCCGGCGCGCAAGCCAACCAGGCGGTCTATGTCGCGGCGCTCCATCCTGGCGACACCTTGCTCGGGATGGCGCTCGATGCCGGCGGTCATCTCACCCACGGCGCGCGCGTCAACGTGAGCGGGCGCTATTACGACGCGTACACTTACGGGCTCAACCCGGAAACCGGGGAGATCGATTACAGCGAGGTCGAGGAACTGGCGCACGTCAAGAAACCCAGACTCATCATCGCCGGCGCGTCAGCCTATTCGCTGGTGATCGACTGGACGCGTTTTCGCGCCATCGCCGACAAGGTTGGCGCGCTCCTGATGGCGGACATTGCACACTACGCCGGACTGATCGCGGCGGGTTTTTATCCGAGCCCGGTCGGCATTGCGGATTTCATCACCAGTACCACCCACAAGACGCTGCGCGGCCCGCGCGGCGGGCTGATTCTGGCCAACGCCGAGCACGAACGAGTGCTTAACTCCGCCGTGTTCCCGGGCACCCAGGGCGGGCCGCTCATGCACGTGATCGCGGCCAAGGCGGTGGCGTTCAAGGAGGCAATGGGCCGGGAATTCAAGGATTACCAGGAGCAGGTGCTGGACAACGCGCGGGTCATGGCCAAGGTGCTGCATGAGCGCGGCTGCCGCATCGTTTCCGGGCGCACCGAATGCCACATGTTCCTCGTCGATCTGCGCGGCAAGGGGCTGACCGGCCGCGATGCCGAAGCCATGCTGGGCCGGGTGGGGATCACGGTCAACAGGAATGCGGTTCCCGACGACCCGCAGAAGCCGACGGTGACAAGCGGCATCCGCATCGGGTCTCCGGCCATGACAACCCGCGGCTTCACGGAAATGGAAGCAGAACTGCTCGCCAACCTGATCGCCGACCTGCTTGAGGCGCCGCAGGACGAGAAGGTGCTCAAACAGGTTGCCGGCGAAGTGAAGCGGCTGTGCGAGAAGTTCCCGGTGTATGGCTAGTGATGGGTAATGGGTAATGGGTAATGGGTAATGGGTAATGGGTGAGGAAGCAGTCGCCGACGAGTTTTGCTTTTTCCCTTCACCCTTCACTCATCACCCTTCACCGTATTTATGAAATGTCCTTTCTGCAAATCCGATGACACGCAGGTCATCGACTCGCGGGTAAGCGACGATGGTGAGAGCATCCGCCGGCGCCGGCGCTGCACCGGCTGCAGCAAGCGTTTCACCACTTACGAAACGGTGGAATTGCGCATGCCGCAGGTCGTCAAGCAGGGGGGCAGCCGCGTCGAGTTCGATCTCGACAAGCTGCGCCGCAGCTTCACGCTTGCGCTGAACAAGCGTCCCGTGCCGACCTCGCTGGTGGACGAGGCGCTCGCGACCATTACACAGGACGTCCTGTCGCTCGGGGAGCGCGAGATCGAGTCGCGTCGCATCGGCGAAATGGTAATGCGGGAACTGCACAGGCTTGATCACGTTGCCTACATCCGCTTCGCGTCGGTTTACAAGAGTTTCCAGGGTGTCGACGATTTCCAGGACGCGATCAAGGAAATGCAGAGGCCCGCCGGCGGCAAAAAGTAATACCTTTGAAACCGCCGATGAACGCAGATGGACGCAGATAAGATCAAACCCCGAGAGCATTAACCACAGAGACCACGGAGAGGACGGAGAATGATTAGGCCTGAACCGTTCATTGCTTGTCTTCGAGCTTCCTCTGCGAACTCTGTGTCCTCTGTGGCGTGTTATTGATTTTCATCGGCGTCGATCGGCGTTTATCTGCGGTTTCCAATGAGTCTTTGGTCTTATGCCGTTCTCCGCTGACGATCATCGTTTCATGGCGCGGGCGCTGCAGCTAGCGCAGCGCGGACTCTACGGCACCACGCCCAATCCGCGCGTCGGCTGCGTGATCGTGCGCGGCGGCAGCGCGGTCGGCGAGGGCTGGCACGAGCGGGCCGGCGCGCCTCATGCCGAAGTGCACGCGCTCGCCGCGGCGGGCGCCGAAGCGCGCGGCGCGACGGCCTATGTATCGCTCGAGCCGTGCGCGCATCATGGCCTTACCGCGCCGTGCGCCGATGCGCTGGTTGCTGCGGGGATCGGTCGCGTGGTTGTCGCGATGCAGGACCCCAATCCGCTGGTGGCGGGCCGGGGTATCGCCTTGCTTAGCCAATCGGGAATTGCTGTCGAATTGGGCCTGTTGGAAGGCGAGGCACGCGAGCTCAACATCGGATTCGTTTCGCGCATGACGCGCAGCCGTCCGTGGGTCAGGATGAAACTGGCGGCTAGCCTCGACGGCAAGACCGCGCTAAACAACGGCAAGAGCCGGTGGATCACCGGCGCCGCAGCGCGGCGCGACGGCCACGCGTGGCGGGCGCGGGCATGTGCGGTGCTCACCGGCATCGGCACAGTGCGGGACGACGATCCGCGGCTCACGGTGCGTGAGGTGGACACGCCGCGCCAGCCGCTGCGCATCGTGATCGACAGCCGGCTGGAGACACCACTCGATGCAAAGGTGCTGGAGGGCGGCGGAGTGCTTATCGCGGCGGCAGTAAACGACAGCGACAGGATCCGCGCGCTGCGGGAAAAGGGGGCGGAAGTTGTGGTCTTGCCCAACGTGGCGGGAAAAGTCGAGCTTGGGGCATTGATGCAGGAACTCGCGCGCCGCGGGATCAACGAGGTGCATGTCGAGGCCGGCCATAAGCTCAACGGCTCCCTGCTCCGCGAAGGGCTCGTCGATGAACTCCTCGTCTATCTCGCGCCACACCTGATCGGCAATGCCGCGCGCGGGATGTTCGATCTGCCGGAGCTTCAGGATCTCGCCGGCCGGCGCGAGCTGAAGATTCACGACCTGCGGATGGTCGACCAGGACGTTCGCGTGATCGCGAGGATCGTATAATGTTTACCGGCATCGTGGCTGCAGTGGGCAGGATCGCGCGCACCGTGCCTGCGGCGGGTGGCCTCAGACTGCATGTTGAGGCAGGCGCGCTGCCGCTGGACGATGTGGCGGTCGGTGACAGCATTGCGGTGAACGGGGTGTGCCTGACCGTGGTTGCGCTGGACGGGGCAGCAATCGAAACCGATGTGTCGCGGGAAACGCTCGACTGCACCGTGGGGTTTACCACCGGGATGCGAGTGAACCTCGAAAAAGCGCTGCGGCTTTCGGACCGCCTGGGCGGGCATCTCATGAGCGGTCACGTCGATGGCGTGGGGAAGGTCACCCGCTTCGAGCCCGCCGGCGACAACCGGCTGCTGGCGGTCGAAGCGCC
>MERG01000023.1 GCA_001771985.1 Betaproteobacteria bacterium RIFCSPLOWO2_12_FULL_62_13
TACCTGGCACGCATGCAACGCGCCACGCGCTGGTGGAAAAGCTCGCGCTTGGCACTGTCATGCTGTTGTTCGCAGCAGACCTTTTGCAATGGCATCCGATGGTCGTCGCCACGATTGCGCTGGCGAGCGCACTCATGCATGGTGTGCGCCTTTATCTGTGGCAGCCGTGGCGGACACTCGCCACGCCGCTGGTGTGGATACTTCATGCGGCATATGCATGGATTGTCGCGCACCTCGCGCTTCGCGGCCTATCCGATCTGGGACTGCTGGCGGGATCGATTGCCACCCATGCGCTGACCGTAGGCGCGATTGGCGGGTTGACGATATGCATGATGACGCGCACCGCGCGCGGCCACACTGGGCGTCCGCTCGAAGCGGACGGCTTCGAATTTACGTCGTACCTGCTGGTGCAAGTCGCGGCGCTCGTTCGCGTCTTCGGTGGCATGGCGTTGCCTGAACTCTCTCTGGCGAGTATCCAGCTATCCGCGCTGCTCTGGGCTGCGGCGTTCGGTCTGTACGCGGTACGATACTGGCCCGTACTGACGCGACCTCGGCTGGACGGCAAGCCCGGATGACCAACGTAAGTCCGTTCGTCCGCTCGAGGGCCTGATCTCCGATGGATTATGTCTCGCTTAAGATCACGCACGTGAGCTGCGTCGTTATTAGTTATGCGCTATTTGTGTTGCGCGGCGTGTGGATGATCCGGGACTCGGCGCAGTTGCAGCGGCGCTGGGTGAAAATCGTACCGCACGTCAACGACACGCTGCTGCTTGCAAGCGCTATCGCGCTGGTGGTGATGAGCCGCCAGTATCCGCTCGCTCACGGCTGGCTCACTGTGAAGATCGTCGGGTTGATCTTCTACATCGGCCTCGGCATGGTGGCTTTGAGGCATGGCAAGACCCGGCACACGCGGATCGCCGCCTGGATCGCAGCGCAGGTGGTGTTCTTCTACATGGTCGCGGTCGCGCTGGCCAGGAGCGCGGCGCCGATTTTGGGATGATGCCCGCAACCTGCATTCGCCAGGAGTATCTGCAGATCCCGCGCATAAGACCATCTCCGGGGATCGCGCATGCGCTGCGGCGTGAGCGAAGTTCCGTTCTCGGCTACAATACGCCGGCGCAGCGTTTAGGCGGGTTCTGCACGCGCATTTGCCGCGCGTTTTACCTGCGGGCTCCATGGGAAGGTGCGCTGCGCCCGCCGACACTCGAATATTCGTCATGAAATGCCCGCCGCTATTTGTCACCCACGCCGTCGAGCCGCATGCTTGAAGCCGCCCATCTTACTTGCGTCCGCGGCGAGCGCACGCTCTTCAGCGGGATCGAGTTCAGGCTGCCTCAGGGGGCGCTGCTGCGCGTAGCTGGACCCAACGGCAGCGGCAAGACGAGCCTACTGCGCATCCTTTGCGGGTTGGCGCTTCCGGCCGAGGGTGAGGTGCGCTGGCAGGGCATCCCGATCCGCACCCTGCGCGAGGAGTTCCATCGCCGGCTCGTCTACATCGGGCACTCACACGCCGTAAAGGACGAACTCACCGCGCGCGAGAATCTGACAGTCTCGTGCACGCTTGGCGGCACACCTGCCAACGGCGCGACGGTGCGTGCGGCGCTCGAGCAGTTGGGTCTCGATGACCGCGCCGATCTTCCGGCACGGTTTCTCTCCCAAGGGCAGCGGCGGCGCGTTGCCCTGGCCCGGCTGGCCGTGGCGGCCGCGGCCCCGCTCTGGGTCCTGGATGAGCCGTTCACCGCGCTCGATAAGCTGGCGGTCGGCTGCGTGCAGGAAATGATCTCGGCGCATCTGGGGCGTGGCGGCATGGTGGTTTACACGAGCCACCAGGACGTGGCGGTCGTGTGCGTCACGTCCTACACCATCGACCTCGGCGGATGACAGGGAAAACCGCGTGTTGAAGGTTTTTCGCATGGTGATCGGTCGCGACCTGCTGCTGGCGATGAGGCGGCGCTCCGACGTCGCCAACGCGTTGCTGTTTTTTGTGATCGTGGCGAGCCTGTTTCCGCTGGGCGTGGGGCCTGAGCCTAATCTGCTGCGCACGATCGCGCCCGGCGTAATCTGGGTCGCGGCGCTGCTCGCGTCCATGCTCGCGCTGGGCCGAATGTTCGCCGCGGACTACGCCGATGGCACGCTCGAGCAGATGCTGCTCGCGTGCGTTCCGGTTGGTGTAATCGTGGTCGGCAAGGCAGTTGCGCACTGGCTCGTTTCCGGGCTTCCCCTTGTGTTGCTGGCGCCGATACTGGTGCTGCAATTCGATCTCTCGGCCGAGGCGTTTGCGGTGCTGATTGCGTCGCTTGTGATCGGCACCCCGTCGCTCACGCTGATCGGGGCGGTCGGAGCGGCGCTTACCATCGGGGTGCGCGGCTCCGGCGTGCTGACCTCGCTGCTGGTGCTGCCGCTTTATGTGCCGGTGCTGATCCTGGGCACCAGTGCCGTGGACGCGGCCTCGGGCGGCGTCACGGTGCAGGCGCACCTGCTGTTGTTGACGGCATTCCTGATTTTTACCAGTGCATTCGCGCCGTGGGCCGCGGCTGCGGCCCTGCGCATTTCGCTCGATTAGTGCAAATGCCGCGGGACCTTTGAGTGAAAAACTGAAGCCCCTATCGTTGAAAAGGTTGAACGAGTTAGCTTGATATACATCAAACGGCGGCAGGTGAATTACCTTAAAATAGCGCTCCTATTCGTCCAGCGTTGGGTCCTGATGGATCGTATCGGTGAAGTGACACAGAGTGCGCGCCCGCCATCGGGAGGACGCATCAACTGGTTCAAGTATTCGTCTCCGCAGACTTTTTTCCCGCTCGCGGGAGCGGCCATTCCGTGGTTCTCGGCTGCGGCGGCGATCTTCTGTCTGCTCGGCCTGTACCTGAGTTTTTTTGTCGCGCCCACCGACCAGCAGCAGGGCGAGGTCTATCGTATCATCTTCATCCATGTGCCCGCCGCGTGGATGTCGATGTTCATCTACGTCGTGATGGCCTTCTGGGCGGGAGTTGGTTTGGTGTTGAACACCCGGCTTTCCGGGATGATGGCGAACGCGCTCGCGCCCACCGGTGCGCTGTTCACTTTTCTTGCGCTATGGACCGGCTCGCTGTGGGGCAAGCCCACTTGGGGCGCCTGGTGGGTGTGGGATGCGCGCCTGACCTCGGAACTCATCCTGCTCTTCCTGTACTTCGGTTTCATGGCGCTCACCGCGGCGATCGACGACGCGCGGCGTGCGGACCGTGCGGCAGGGCTGTTTGCGCTGGTCGGCGTAATCAATATCCCAATCATCTATTTCTCGGTGCAATGGTGGAACACCCTGCACCAGGGCGCATCGGTGAGCTTGACTCGCGCGCCAACCATGGCCGCCACCATGCTCGCGGGCATGGTGCTGATGGCGCTCGGCTTCTGGATGTATAGCTTCGCGGCATCCTTTGCGCGGGTGCGCTGCATCATTCTCGAGCGCGAACGAAACGCGGAGTGGGTTGCCCAATACGCGGAGGCATTGCGATGAACTGGGGCAGTTTGGAGGCATTTCTTGCGATGGGGGGATACGCGCTCTACGTCTGGGGTTCGTACGCGGTGACGTTTATTCTCATCGTCGCCGAGATCCTGTTGCTCGCGCGGCGCAGACGAGGCATCGTCACTCAACTTGGCGGCTTGGGCCGCGTATCACGGAGGCCCTCATGAAACCGCGTCATCGGCGATTGGCGATGGTCGCAGGCGGGGTCGCCGCGCTCGGGCTGGCGGCGGCGCTCGTCTTCAGCGCGCTCGAGCGCAACCTCGTATTTTTCTTCTCGCCCTCGCAGGTCGCGGCGCAGGAGGCACCGATCGGACGCACGTTCCGCATCGGCGGTCTGGTCGAGGCCGGCAGCGTGCAGCGCCAGCCCGACGGGCGCACCGTTCGCTTCGTGGTGACCGACACGGCCCAACGCATCCCGGTGGTGTTCCAGGGTCTGCTGCCTGATCTCTTCCGCGAGGGGAAAGGCGTCGTGACCCAGGGCAGGCTCGATGGAAGCGGCGTATTCCATGCGACCGAAGTGCTTGCCAAGCACGACGAGAATTACATGCCGGTGGAAGCGGGCGACGCCATCAAGAACGCTCAGGCGGCAAACGAGCGCGCGGCCCGCAGCGTGGTGCCGGCGCCCTGATCAGACGACTTCATGATTCCTGAAATCGGCCAGTTTGCGTTGGTGCTTGCCCTTTGCGTTGCGGCAACGCAGGGGATACTGCCGCTGGCGGGTGCCGCGCGGGGCGATGCCGCGTGGATGGCGGTGGCGCGGCCCGCGGCGCTGGCGCAGTTTGGATTCGTGGCCATCGCTTTCGGTTGCCTCACGTATTCCTTCATCGCGAATGACTTCTCCGTGCTCTACGTCGCGTCGCACTCTAATTCCAAGCTGCCGCTTGCTTACCGCATCGCCGGAGTGTGGGGCGGACACGAAGGATCGCTCCTGCTGTGGGTGCTGATGCTCACGCTGTGGACCGTGGCGGTGGCCGCGTTCAGTCGCCGGCTGCCCGACGAGTTTGTGGCGCGGGTGCTGGGGGTGATGGGACTGGTGAGCATCGGGTTTCTCACCTTCATGCTGTTTACCTCCAATCCATTCGATCGGCTGCTGCCCGCCGCACCCGATGGGCGGGACCTGAACCCGCTGCTGCAGGACCCCGGCATGGTGGTGCATCCGCCCATGCTCTACATGGGGTACGTCGGCTTCTCGGTGTCGTTCGCGTTTGCCATCTCCGCGCTGCTCTACGGGCGGCTCGATGCGACGTGGGCGCGCTGGTCGCGGCCCTGGACCACTGCGGCGTGGACCTTCCTCACGCTCGGCATCATGCTGGGCAGCGCCTGGGCCTACTATGAATTGGGCTGGGGCGGGTGGTGGTTCTGGGACCCGGTCGAGAACGCGTCTTTCATGCCGTGGCTGGTAGGCACCGCACTGATCCATTCGCTGGCGGTGACCGAGAAACGGGGGGCGTTCAAGGCCTGGACCGTGCTGCTTGCGATTATCGCCTTCTCGCTCAGTTTGCTTGGCACATTTCTCGTGCGCTCCGGCGTGCTCACGTCGGTCCACGCGTTTGCGACCGATCCCAAGCGCGGCATTTTCATCCTTGGGTTTCTCACCCTCGTAATCGGCGGTTCGCTCGTGCTCTTCGCGTGGCGGGCACCACGCGTCGGGATCGGGGGCGCATTCACGCTGATTTCGCGCGAAGCGGCCCTGCTTACCAACAACGTGCTGCTCGTCGTGGCGGCCGGCGCGGTCCTGCTGGGTACTCTGTATCCCCTTGCGCTCGATGCGCTTGGACTGGGCAAGATATCGGTCGGACCGCCGTATTTCGAGACCGTGTTCGTGCCGCTCATGGCGCCGGTGCTCTTTCTGATCGGGATCGGGCCGATCATGCGCTGGAAGAACATGGAGGTGCCGGAGCTCGTGGTGCTGCTGCGCTGGGCATTTGTGGTCAGTGTGGTGACCGCGATCGCGTTGCCGCTTGTTTTTGGCCGCTGGTCGGCGCTGCTCGCGCTCGGATTCCTACTCGCATTGTGGGTGGTCGCAAGCTGCGCGGTTAGCTTGTGGCGCCGCGTGCGGCAGGCCAATGGTGGGGGCGGAATGTGGGGCCGGTTGCGCAGCGCTTCCCGAAGCTATTACGGCATGCTGCTCGCGCATTTCGGTATCGCGGTATTCGTCGTTGGTGTCACCCTCGTGAAAGGCTACGAGAGCGAGAGCGAAGTGCGCATGGTGCCGGGGGACACGGTGGCGCTGGCGGGATATGTGTTCAGGCTTGACGGCGTGCGCGAGGTCAAGGGTCCGAACTACGTGGCTGCGCGCGCAACCATGAATGTGAGCCGCGACGGACGCCAGGTCGGCGTCCTCAATCCGGAAAAGCGGCTCTATACGGTCCAGCAGCAGCCGATGACCGAAGCCGCGATCGACACCGGCTTTACGCGGGACCTCTATGTGTCCCTCGGTGATTCGCTTCCCGGCGGCGCATGGCTCGTGCGCGTGCAGCACAAACCATTCATCACATGGGTCTGGGGCGGATGTCTGCTGATGGCGTTCGGTGGCGCGCTCGCGGCTTCCGATCGACGCTATCGGGTGGGTCGCAGCCTGCCTGAGGCGCGGCCCGCAGGCGCCGCCGGAAAAAGGCAGGCGGCGTCCGCTGCATGAGGTTGTCCCGGATGACTGAAAAAGCGGCGCTGCCGATGTTGCGTTTCGGATTGCCGTTGGGAGTGTTCCTCGCGCTGGTGGTGTTGCTGGGGATTGGACTGAACCTCAACCCGCGTGAAGTACCGTCCCCTCTCATCGACAAGCCGGCGCCGGCATTCGAGTTGCCGCAACTGCACGCGCCCGAGCGCACGTTCTCTCCGAAGGAGATGGCGGGTCAGGTCTGGGTGTTCAACGTCTGGGCGTCGTGGTGCGCGGCTTGCCGCGAGGAGCACCCGGTGCTGGTCGATCTCGCGAAAAGCGGCGTGGTCCCGCTCTACGGCCTCAACTACAAGGACCGGCGCGAGGACGGGATCGCCTGGCTCAAGCGCTTCGGAGACCCGTACCGGCTTTCGATCTACGACCTCGACGGGAAGGTCGGCATTGACTACGGCGTCTACGGCGTGCCTGAGACCTATGTGATCGACAAGCGCGGTGTGATCCGCTACAAGCGAATCGGTCCGCTCACACCCGAGATCATGCAGAAAAAGGTTCTGCCCTTGATCAAGGAGCTGAACGGCAGTGCGTAAAATCCTCGCCATGCTGATGCTGCTGTTGCTCGCGGGCGCCGCGTGGGCCGGTGAGGCGGCGCCTGCCGCCGAAGATCCTGCGCTCGAACAGCAGGTGACGGCGATCGCCTCCGAACTGCGCTGTCTCGTGTGCCAGAACCAGACGCTTGCCGACTCCAACGCCCCTCTGGCGGTCGATCTCCGCAACCAGATCCGCGACCAACTGAAGCAGGGCAAGAGCGTGCGCGAGATCATGGCTTACATGGTGGAGCGCTACGGCGATTTCGTGCTCTATCGTCCACCGATGAAGGCGACGACACTGCTCTTGTGGTTCGGCCCGCTGGTGCTGGTCGTCATTGGTCTCGCAGTGATGTTCCGGAAGATCGCGCGGCGCCGTGTGGAAGTGGCGGTGCTCACTGAAGCAGAACATGAGGCGGCCGCGAGGCTCCTCGCGGGGGACATCACGGAACAACGCAAATGACGGTGGTCGTCCCTCATCCCCGAGCATACATCCCTCACCCCCCGCCCCTCTCCCGAGGGGAGAGGGGGGATTCGAGGTGCAAATGCCCTTTTATGCGTTTGCACGAAATCGGATAACGGATGATCGCCGCCTTCTGGGTGACCGTAGGCCTGCTCGTCGCGGGTGCGCTTCTGTTGCTGCTCCCACCGTTGCTGCGGCGTGGCGCGCGGGCGCCGGGCGTTTCCCGCAAAGCGACCAACGTGACGGTCTACCGCGACCAGTTGCGCGAACTGGAGCAGGATCTCGCTGCCGGCGTGCTAAGCCGCGAGGGTTACGAAGAAGCAAAGCGCGAGATCGAGTTGCGGCTTCTCGAAGATGTGGGCGATGCGGCGGGTGATGCGAGGGAGGGCGGGGCTGCGGGCCGTAACGCCGCCGTCATCGTCGGCGCGGCGATTCCGGTCATCGCCTTCATGCTTTATTTCACCGTGGGCAATTTTCAGGTGCTCGTCACCGGTGTGGCAGGCGCTCGTACTCAGGAAGCGCACAGCGTTACCGAGGAGCAGATCCGGGAGATGGCGGGGCGGCTTGCCGCCCGCATGGAGAAGGAACCCGAAAATGTCGAGGGCTGGATCATGCTCGCGCGCACCTACAATGTGCTTGGCCGGTTTGACGCCGCCGCGCGTGCTTATGCGAACGCCGTTGCGCGCTCCGGCTCCAATGCCGTGCTGCTCGCGGATTATGCCGATGCGCTGGCCATGGCGCAGGGCAGGCGCCTCGAAGGCGAGCCCGAGAAGATCATCCAGCGCGCGCTCACCATCGATCCGCGCAACGTGAAGGCGCTGGCGCTCGCGGGCACCGCGGCTTTCGAGCGTCGAGACTACGCCGGCGCGGTCGGTTACTGGGAGCGCATCCTGCAAGTGGCGCCGGACGATTCGGAAATCGCGCAATCGGTGCGCGCGAGCATCACGGAAGCGACGAATCTCGCCAAGCAGCCCGGGGCTGGGGCGGCACCGGTCGCACGCGCGAAGGGCGCTTCCGCGGGCGATAAACCGCAAGCTGCAGGCGGCGCGGTGAGCGGCGTCGTGCAGATTGAGCCGGCGTTGGCTGCGCGCGTGGCGCCGACCGATACGCTCTTTGTCTTCGCGCGCGCGGAGGACGGCCCGCGCATGCCGATCGCGATCCTCCGCGCCCAGGCAAAGGATCTGCCGTTGAAGTTCACGCTCGACGATCGCTCGGCAATGTCATCAGGCGTGGCGCTTTCGAGCCAGAAGCGGGTGATCGTGGGCGCGCGGATTTCAAAGACGGGAAGCGCCAACCCGCAGCCCGGCGATCTTGAAGGTCTCAGCGCGCCGGTCGACGTCGGCTCGACCAGCATCGCGGTCGTGATCAACGCAGAAACCAAGTAGCTGTCTCCCATCCCGCCCGCAACTTGCGCGGCTTTGCGTGCGTTCGTATGATGGGCGGATGGATGGCCTCCGCCGATCCTGAACACAATTATGAAACTTGCCAGCCTCGATGCCATCGTTTCCGCGTTGCAGGATGCCGGCGTGCGATATCTCGTCGCTGGAGGGTTGGCCGTGAACGCACATGGCTATCTGCGCTTCACCCATGATGTCGATATCGTGATCCAGCTTCAGCCCGGGAACATTATTCCTGCATTTCACGCTTTGGCCTCCTTGGGCTATCGGCCCATGGTGCCGGTGACCGCCGAACAGTTTGCGGATGAAACGCTCCGTCAGCAGTGGATCCGGGATAAGGGAATGCAAGTGCTGAACTTTCAAAGTGATCAGCACCGCGAAACGCCGATTGATGTATTTGTCACCGAGCCCTTCGAGTTTGACAGGGTGTACGCTGCCGCCCCAAATCAGGAACTGGCGCCCGGGGCTTTCATTCGCGTCGTCCCCATTCCGACGCTGATTGCCATGAAGCAGGTTGCAAACCGCCCGCGCGACGTGGATGATATCCAGCATCTGCACTGGCTCCTGGAGGAAAAACGTGGGGACCGATCAGATACCTGACGAGCTCTGGGCACTCACCACATGGGAGGGAAATCGGCGCGCGCAACTGCGGCACGCCCTTACCCTCACGTTGCGCAAGCGGCTCCAAGCCGTCGAAGACATGGCGGAAGTTGCGGAGCGATTCCGGAAAATGAGCGGGCTCGACCACAGTCCGGATAAGAAGGAGCCTGCGGAAGAGCGTAGATAAACCGGCAGCCCGAAGAAAGCAATGCAGGAACTGTTCGAACGGCTTGCCGCGACGCCGCATTCCCAAGATTGACATTGGTTCACGCCTCCTGCCTGTCCACCGAACCGCCGCCATTGGCGTTACGGCGGTATGACCGGTCGCATTCGAACCACATCATTTCCGGTTCAGGTCGATGACCGCGAAGGCGGG
>MERG01000024.1:0-212 GCA_001771985.1 Betaproteobacteria bacterium RIFCSPLOWO2_12_FULL_62_13
AACGCCGGCCTGTCCCTTTTTCTGGTCGACACCAGGAGCACCGGGATCTTCGAAAAGCCGCTGGTTACCATGGCGAAAGACAGGCAAAGCGAAGTGGTGTTTCATAACGTGCGGGTGCCCGGGACAAGCCTCGTGGGCGAACTCAATCGGGGGGCGCCGATAATCGAGCGCCTGCTCGATCATCCGGGGCGCGTGGTCCTGGGACAGCCGTT
>MERG01000024.1:268-6053 GCA_001771985.1 Betaproteobacteria bacterium RIFCSPLOWO2_12_FULL_62_13
GAGCAGCCAAGATGGCCCAATGTCCAGTTTGTGGCAAGAGCGTCGATGAAGCGGCGGTGCGGGCGGCGACGAGCGGGACGGCTTTCGGCGCCCGCGAAGTGGATCCGTCCGCGGGCACCCGGCAATTTCACGAAGGCAAGTGGTACTACTTCGACCGTCTGGAGTGCCGCACGAAGTTCATGGCCCGGCATGGAACCTCAAAAGACTCGTGAAGGAACATCTATCAAGGAGGAGTCGATGAATGGTGCGATATGGCTGGTGGTGATGGCGTTCATCGCGGGGCTCGCGGGCCCCGTTGCGGGCTTGGCGGCGGAGCGGTATCCCGCCAAGCCGATCCGGATAGTGGTTCCGTTTACCCCGGGAGGCTCGAATGATCTTGTCGGGCGCATAGTAGCGCAGAAGTTCCTCGAAACCTGGGGGCAGCCGGCGATTATCGACAACCGCCCCGGCGCCGGTTCGACGATCGGCATCGAGCTGGTGGTGCGCGCCGCTCCTGACGGCTACACGCTGCTTGCAACATCGGGCGGCATCGCGATCAACGTGTCGCTCTATCGCCTGCAGTTCAATCCGGTTACGGACCTGGCGCCAGTAGCGTTGGTGGCCCAGATGCCCTACCTGCTTGCCGTGAATCCTTCGGTGCCGGCCAAGTCAACTCAGGACCTGATCAATCTGGCGAAGGCGCAACCCGGAAAGCTCGCCTTCGCGTCGTCGGGAGCGGGAACCTCATCTCATCTCACGATGGAAATGTTCAAGTCGCTGACGAAGATCGACATGCTCCACGTGCCGTACAAAGGCGGCGGACCGGCTGTCAACGCCGTCATCGGCGGCGAGGTGCAGGTAATATTCAACGTGATCACCGGCCCCTTGCCGCATGCGCGGTCCGGCAAACTGCGCGCACTCGCCGTGAGCAGCGCGAAGCGTGTCGAGATCGCTCCGGAACTGCCGACGGTTGCCGAGTCGGGCGTTCCGGGCTTTGACGTAATCGCCTGGTACAACTTGTTTGCGCCGGCAGGCACCCCGCGCCGCATCGTCGATCAACTCAACGCCGAGGTGAACCGCATGCTGCAGCAAGCCGAAGTACGCGAACGTTTCCGCACTTTGGGCGTCGCGCCGCTGGGCGGTACGCCGGGAGCGCTGGGCAACTACCTCAAGTTCGAGGTTGCTCGCTGGTCAAAACTGATCAAGGCAGCGGGCATCGAGCTCAAATGACATCCGGATTCTGCGCGTGCGCCATGGCGCAAAACGTGGACCCGACCACAATCAACACGAAAAGTCCTTTTTTCATGGGGGTTCTCCTCCTTGCGCGTGTGTTCAGTCCTTCGATGCGACCTTGATCACGCCGTCCGACGCCAGGCGAGCGATGTCTTCGGCGCTGTATCCGACTTCTTCGAGAACGGCTTGCGTGTCGGCGCCAATTTCGGCTTTCCCCAGCCAACGAACGTGGCCGGGATTGCGCCGGAACCGTGGAACCACATCCTGCACCCTTACCTTGCCGAGAATCGCGTCTTCCGTCTCGACCAGCGTTCCCCTGTGCTTGACCTGCGGATCGGCGAAGATCTGCGCGATGTCGCAGATCGGCCCCGCCACCACGTCGAATTCATGGAAGCGCTGCAGCGTTTCCTCGAGCGTGTGCTCGGAAACCCACTTCGCGATCGCGCCGTCCAACTCGTCGACCCGCTGCAGCCTTTGCGGATTCGTGGCCAGATTCGGGTCGTTCGCGAAATCGTCCCTGCCAATTGCCCGGAACATCCTCGGCGCGATCGAGTTTGCTGCAGATGACACGGCAACCCACATGCCGTCTTTCGTCCGGTAAGCGTTCCTGGGAACGGTCCAGGTTGAGCGATTGCCCCTCCTCATGGTGATGTGACCGAGTTGGTCGTAGTCGATGACCATCGACCCCAGAATGGAAAGGAGCGGTTCATACAGGCTCAGGTCGAGTTCGTCACCGATTCCGCCGTTCCTTTCCCGAGCCAGCAGCGCTGCCAGCACCGCGTAAGTCCCGCAGAGCGCAGCAACGCCGTCTGCAATGGGGACCGCGGGAAGGGTCGGCGGCCCGTTGGCTTCGCCGGTGATGTGCGCGAATCCGCTGAATGCCTCCGCCAGCGTTCCCATTCCCGGCCGGTTGCTGTAGGGCCCCGTTTGGCCATAGCCGCTGATATGAAGCATGACCAACCCGGGGTTTACGGCGCTCAACGTCTCGTAATCCAGCCCCCATTGCTTCATGCGGCCGGGGCGAAAGTTCTCGATGAAAACATCCGCTGTTTGCGCGACCTTTCTCACGATTTCGGCGCCCTCAGGCTTGCTGACGTTCACCGAGATCAATCGCTTGTTGCGTGAAGAGACGGCCCACCAGAGTCCCTGGCCGTTCTTGAAACGGCCGGTTTTTCGGACATCGTCTCCCTTCGGGTGCTCGATCTTGATCACGTCGGCACCGAGGTCCGCAAGGTTGGTGGCGACCAGCGGTCCCGCAAAAATCATACCGAGATCGATTACGCGATACCCGACAAGCGGACCTGCTGCTTTGGTCATCCTATCGTTCCCAGACATGTATGCTTGCCGCTTTCGTCCCGCGTGCGGCGTCAACCGGCGGGGCGGTTCCGGCAACCAGCTCTCTCAGGTCCGCCAGCTCCGCGCAACGTTGCAACAGGCCCAGCAAGCGTTCTGAACCGGGCCGCCCGAGCACGCGGCCTGCGCAGTCCATGAATTTCTCGACGCGGTCGTTCGCCGTCATCGGCCATGCCGGAGAGCCCGGCACCTTGTCGACGCGCATTTCGAAGGTTCCGCGTTTGGTCGAGATGGCGACGTCGTTGTAGCCGACCACGCCGGAGTACACACCGCTGTCTTCAATGCGATAAGGCCTTGTTTTCGCCATCATCGCGCGCACGGCAGGGCGCTGCACCATCGCGTCGGTGAAGGTCTCGAGCGTGACCTTCCCGTCGAGCACCAGCGCTGCGGCAACGTACTCGATGCTGAACTTGCCTTCCAGTCCAGTGCTCGGGTTGTGACTCACGAGCGCATTGTCGGAACCGGGCGGAAAACCAACCGAAATGGCGTCGACCTCGCTTGCTTTGATCTCATGTTTCTTCATGAGCTCGAGCAGGCCGCCGATCGGACGGTGGTTGCAGTAGCAGCATGGCCAGCGCTTCACGTAAATGCCGGGCTCGGTCATTTCCCAGGGTTTGCCCAGCCGCTCGGCGAGTTCTTCGAGCGCCACGCCGTCTGCGCCGCCGTAAGTGTCGAGAACGCTGCGCTCCCCTTCGAATATGGCCGTGTCGCTGGTGAAGCCCTGGCGCGCCATCCACGCCGACAGCACACCCGTGCGCGCCGCGTGGCCGGCGTGGAAGGGCTTCGTCATCGTGCCGAAATTTCGCACCAGTCCGCTCATTTGCGATGCGGCGAGCCCCCATGCGGCTTGCAGCCGCGCCGCATCGAGACCCCACAAGCGCGCCGCAACCGCGGTCGCCGAGAAGGCGCCTATCGTCGCAGTCGAATGCCAGCCGCGCAGGTAGTGGCCCTGGCCGATCGCGCGGCCGAGTTTGCCTGCGATGTCGAGGCCCAACGCATACGCCGCCAGAACTTGAATGCCCGATGCGCGGGTTACTTCCGCGACGGCGAGCGCCGCCGGAACCATCGTCGCGCTCGGGTGACCGCGCAGGCTGGGCAGGCTGTCGTCGAAGTCGAGCGCGTGCGCGGACATGCCATTGGCGAAAGCCGCTTCAGCCGGGGATGTCGCGACATTCTGGCGCCACACGGTCGCCTGCGGTCTCGCGCCCAGCTCATTCACCCAGCGCGCTGCAATCTCGGCGACGGGTTCGAGCGTGCCGGCCAACGCGACGCCGACCGTGTCGATCAGGGCGTCTTTCGCGCCAGCGAGGACGTCGCGCGGAATATCCGTGACGGGCGTGTCGGTTACGTAGCGTGCGAATTTTTCGGTGATCATTGTTTCCCCTGCAGTGGCGGGTTTGGACTTGGCCTCGTCAAGCGGTCGATGGCAACGCCGATCGTCACTCGATGACGGGATCGCGTCATTATGAGATGGCGACCATTTCCGCGTGAGGATGGCTCGGTCATCGAGTTTGCAGTAGCCGCAGTATGCCGTTAAGCGCGGTTCATGCGCTATTCCAAAGCGGTATGAGTGATTCCACTTGGTTGTTTCTCAGGAATAGGGGAGGATGTTAAGCTAAACTCCCTTTGAAATTCAAGACACCGCTAAGACAGCGTTTGATGGTGCTGGCTACAAGCGCGTTGCAGGGAAACGACGATGACGGACTTTCCGAAATTCATAGCCATGAATGAAAAAGGCCTGGAGCGCGCGCGCGCGACCGGCAAGCTCGCGCTGGAAGGCAAAATTTCACTGTACCCGTCGGAGAAGTTCCTGCTCAGGAACAACAACCGCACGCTCGAACAGCAGATTGAATACGTGCATCGCGTGCTGGAGACTTACAAACAGCAGGGGATCCCGGTCGAACGCGGATCAATATCCAATGCGTTCGGCTGCAACTTCCAGGGCGATATTCCGATCCTGAAGGTCGTGGCGATGGTCGGGCAGATATACGACATAGCGAACGGGCACGGGCTGAACATCAAGGAGCTCACCCTTGCCGACACGATGGCATGGGCAACCCCACTCCACATCAAGCGGATGATCGGCGCGATTCGCGAGAAAATGATCGAGTGCGCGCGTCTGGCCGAAGAAATCGTAGGCCACCCGCTGCCCGGCTCCGTGATGACAGCCGGCAGCCTCAAACGCCTGCGCGAAGCGGCACGGCAGGCGCAGTAGTCCGGCTTGCCGGTCACCGCTTATCGCTCAGGAGGATTTTCATGTATTTCGGCGCGCCACCCAAATTGATCGAAACGGAAATATTCACGACTTTGCCGGATAAATTCCGCGACACGGAAAAAGCGTCGGCATCGAAACGCAAGCGCAGGACGTTCCTCGAAGGGCCATCGTTCGACCGCGCAGGCAATCTCTACTGCGTGGACATTCCCATGGGGCGCGTCTACCGCATTTCGCCGCGCGGCGAGTGGGAGATCGTCGTTGAATACGACGGCGAGCCGAATGGACTCAAGATCGACAAGGACGGGCGCTTTTTCATTGCCGACCACAGGAACGGCATCCTGTTGCTTGACGAAAAGGCCGGCAAGGTGATCCCGTTCCTCGAAGGTGCCGGCAAACAGCGTTTCAAAGGGGTCAACGACCTCATTTTCGCGAAGAACGGCGACCTTTACTTCACCGACCAGGGGCAGACCGGTCTCCATGATCCGACCGGCTGTGTTTACCGCTACACCCCTGCGGGCCGCCTCGATTGCCTTATTAGCACGATTCCGAGTCCGAACGGACTCGTGTTCAATGTGCGCGAGACATCGTTGTTGGTCGCGGTCACGCGCGCCAACGCGGTGTGGCGCATCCCGCTGGACGATACCGGTGTCACAAGCAAGGTGGGTTTGTTCGTGCAGCTTTTCAGCGCCGGACCCGATGGTCTCGCGCTCGATGAAGACGGCAACGTCGTGGTCACGCATCCCGGCCTCGGGATTGTATGGGTGTTCAGTAAACGCGGTGAACCGCTCTATCAGGTGAAATCCTGCGCCGGCGAGATGACGACCAACATCGCCTATGGCGGCGAGGATCGGAAGACGCTTTATATCGTCGACTCGGCGAAGGGCAACATATTGACAGCGCGCATGCCCGTCGCCGGCAAGCTCATGTATTCGCACGCCTGAGCGTGATCCCGCGAGCCGCCTCGACTCCATCGAAGGCCGCGAGGAAATCACCGCCGACTACGCC
>MERG01000024.1:6075-18251 GCA_001771985.1 Betaproteobacteria bacterium RIFCSPLOWO2_12_FULL_62_13
GCCGCCGGCGAAGTGGTGACCGAGCTGCTCTACGTCAACCCCCGCGCGCGCGATCTGCACGAGTATCTCGACACCGTCGAGACCCTGCCCAACAAGCTCGACCTGCGCGAACTGTGCCCCGGCTCGGTCGCGCTGGAACGTATCAACGCCGCGCTGCGCCTGATCCCACGACTTGCAGAAAAAAGACCGTTCGTATCGAGCGTAGCGTAGCGAAGTCGAGATACGGACGGCGTTTCACCCAACGGGGCGGCACACTTTGACTCGACCGCCGTTCGCCCGGAGCGTGCACTCAACCCCCGTTCCTCCCGAGCACTGGAAGCACAGCGACCGGGGTCGAGGGACCCCTCGAACCGGCGCCACCCGGAAAGCCTCCAATCGGCCACGACTGGTCACTGGCCGGATTTGCATGATCTCTTTAGCGAACAGAAGGAGCCTATCCGTTACCGGGTCGGTCGCGATCAGCCGCGGGTACGGCCGATGCCTCCGGCATCACCAGCCAGAGCGCGATGTAGGGAAGGATTCCCAGGCCGCCGATGAAGGCAAGCACAATGAATATGGCTCGGAAAAAGACCGGATCAATGTCCAGGAATTCTCCGAGACCACCGCAAACCCCGGCGATCTTCCTCTCATCCGGTGACCGATAAAGCCGTTTCATTTTCATCTCCGTCGAAACCGCGTCAAATTTCCGGGGGCGGAGCCCGCCTCCAGCGCCGCCCTTGGAGGTTGCGCCGGCACGTTGAGTGGCGGCTTCGGGTCGACAGCAGACGCTCAGCTCGGCTCGACCACAGAAGCGCACGAATTTGCAAAGTTGGATGCTGCGGGCCCGCGTGCGGCAGCCGGGTCGCTGCCCCTTCACTCCTTCCCGGCCGCCAGATCCCGTAAATGATCCACAGGCTGTTGAAGAACGCGAGGATGTATCCCAGCAATCCGATCGTAGGCAGCACGGGGATGCCGAAAAGCGTCGGTCCCCCTCGCTGACAGTCAGCACGATGAAAGAGCCGATCACAAAACGAAAGCCGGGTCGGACCCGCGCAACGCGTTGATCCCGCAATATCAAATTTGGACTGTAAGATAGGAACAGCCCATGCGCTTGGCAACGCCTTTTTCGAAGATAAAACGCAGTAGGGGGATTTCCCCCACTACCTCGGGAAATGCCCCATTCAGGTCCCGCTCGGGCTCGTGGAGCATTACACGAGTCCCAAAAAACAAGCTTGTATTCAACGCACTTTTCTCAGAGCTTGCAGTTGGCGCGATGCTTGCTTCCTCACATCCATGAAAACGTTGCACACATAAAGTTGAGAAGGCTGTCCGCCACCAATTTTAGAAAAGGATCTGCCATGTTGCTCCGAAAAGTGATTCGACTTGCCATAGCAGGGTTGCTCGTTCTGATGGGCGCACCCCTTGCGCCGCCTGCGGCACACGCGACGGTCAGCATGTCGCGCGCCGAACTCAGCGGCACGAGGCTGCGGATCGAAGGCCAGGCGACCGCCAATCGCGCGATCACGGTGGACGGAGTCGCCATGGGGCTGAGCGATGCCGCCGGGAGCTTCAGGATCGAACGAGACCCGTTCGCGACCGCAGACTGCATCGTGGAGGTGAACGACGGATCAGCCACCGCTACTCCGGCGAGCCTGTCCGGATGCACGGTCCCCCCGGCCTCTACGGCGGGAGCGACCGGATTCATTTCGATCGTGCGCGGAGGAAACGGGCACGGGCGGATCACCTCCCAGCCTGCGGGCATTGACTGCACCATCACCGAACCCGGTGGCACCGGCACCTGCACGGCGGAATATGCTGCCGGCACGGTCGTCAGACTAGACGCCCGTCCCGCGGCCGACTCGAGTTTTCTGGGCTGGAGAGCGACGCCCGGCTGTAGAGACCCCTCCAAAGTGATGGTGGCAGCCGACATCATAATCTCCTGCCAGCCGGTTTTCGCACTCAGATGATCGGCAAAGGCTCTGCGCTAATTGTACTGTGTTGTTGATTTCTCCATCCCCGCACGTGGGGTTTACCGCAGCACGGGCATTGCGGAAGGCTTCGAGCGATGGCGCGAGCCAGACGAAAGCGCACGGTCGGGATCCACCACGGGACGTGCCGCTGCATCGGGGCGAGCCCCACGCGGGCAGAAGCCTTCGGGTAGAGCACCCGTGAAGAAAATCGTGCCGCCGGGGACAAACGCGCGAACATAGTGGGGCATGAGGCGATGTTACGTTGTACGCTGCCAAGCGGCGGGATGCGCTGCGCTTTCCCGCCGTACAGCTCTGTCCCGTCTACATCAACTTGAACATGGTGCGCGCCGGCGTAGTCAAGCCCACCGCCAATGGGTCGAGGAAGCACTGACCGGCGAGATGGAAGCGCGAGACGAGCGCTGGTCGGAGGCGATCGCGGGCGGGAGTTTGGCTTTCGTCGAGAAGGTCAAGGTCGAGCTTGGGATCAAATCAATGTTTCGCGAAGCTGCCGACACACGCGGGACGTACACACTGCGGGAACCAAAGGGCGCTTACGTGTGTGATTCTGGCAGAGAAAGTAACGCGCTAATGCCGGATAACGCCATCCCCTGGGAGAAAAAACCAGAAGCTACCGAGACATAGCGTGGTCCGACCCGTAGCTGTCCCGGCAACTCCAGATCGGCAAAGCTGATTTGAGGGTCGAGCGCTCGTGTCATTTCTTCGCCTTTTGCGTCCTCTGATGCTTCACGGCATTCGCGTATCGCTGGGCGGCCTCGTAGAGCAGTTCCTGAAGGGCACGGCCGTTCTCAAGGCAGCGGCCGATCTCCGGCACCAGCTCCTGCGGGATGTAGATGCCCACGCGACGCCCCTTGATGCGGCAATACAGGATGGAGCTGGGATGCCCTTCGCCCCTGAGGCAGGCCGGGCAGTTCTCGCGCACGCAGGGGCTGTGCCGCAGGCTGAGCGAACCGAGCGCCGCAGGCCACAGCGCGGTACTCTGCTCGCGCAGCCAGCGCTCGACATCAATGGGAAATTCAGCTTTGGGCGGCACACTGTATGTATTCCACAAAGCATACATGCGTGTCAAGAAAAAAATGCAAAAAACTTATCGCATCAGGTACGTTACGAGTTTTGCGACAGAAACTAGCTATCATCCGGCGCGCCCTGCCACAGCATGTCGTAGCCGAGTTCCTTGGTCTCGGAGCACATAGTCGCAAGCACCTCGAACTTGGAAGTGAAGATCTTGTCGGCGTGCGATTTCTCGTGCTCCTCGAACGAGCGCCAGTAGGTGACGATGGCGTAATGTTCGTCCGCGGGAGCGGTTTTTCCGAGCGAGCCCTCGTCGGACACGAAACCCGAGAACTTGAAGACTTGGCCAGCGAGGAAACCGCCCTTGTCACCGCCGTAAGTTTCCTTGACGACGTTACACATCTCGCCCACGGCCAGTTCAACCTCCTCGAAGGTGACCCCGGGTTTCAGCTTCACAGTGTTGAACAGCATCTTGGCGCCGTACGGCAGGGTAATCGGGTCAAACATGGTTCCTCCTGTGTACAAACAGTATCATGGGTGCTTGCTGCCGGAAGCGCAAGATCCACCCCATGTCAGCTAAGGGTCGGGTTTTGCGCGTTGGCCGATGGGCACGAACCGGCCGGAAGCCGTCAGTCGAGAGTGCGGATCTCCGGACTGCGGTGTTGATGGTCTGAGGAGCAGCGCGCCGACACTGCCCTGGCGCTCGCGGACTCCCGCACAGACATCACTTCAGTGCGGTCGCAAGGGCGTGCAGCAGAACCGCCCCATCGCCGCGCCAGGCGCTGCCATGCATGCGGGCAAGCGTCGTCGGGCGCTGTTCCGCAAGGCGCGCAAGCGTTCCCGTCGTGTCCGGCGCATGGGCGTAGTAATCCATATGAGCGCGAAACGCCTCGCTCGGCCCCTGGATGTCGGATTCGGTGACCGGAGGATCTCCCGGGCCGCCCTCGGTGAAAAGATCGCCGCAAAAGAACGTGCGCGTTTCCGTATCCATCATCAGGCCGCACTCCCAGGCGTGGGGCATGTGCGGCGTGTCGAACCAGCGCATCGTATGTTTGCCGAGCACCAGCGTCTCGCCATCAGCCAGCGCGCGCGCAGGGCGGTCGGCGACGTCGTTCACCGACACCATCGCCGCAATCTGCCCGCACAGCGGGACGGCGTGGGGTGCCACGGCAAGAAACTCGTTCATCGCCCCGCATTCGTCGGCCTCGAAGTGCGACAGCCCGATGCAGCGCAGTTGCTCGATCGGCATCACGCGTTCGATTGCCTCGCGAACGAGCGCAAACATCTTGCGCGGCCCGGTGTGAAACAGGAGCGGCTCCTCGTCCACGACCAGGTACTGGTTGAAGTTGAATCGGTCCGGACTGCCCGGAATGGACACTGGAGTATTAATTCGGTAGATGTCCGGCGCAATCTCGAAAATATTGGTACCGGACTCTCGGTTCGTAATCATGGTCTGATCAGGGGAAATCGCGAGATCGCCCAATTGTGAATGGCAAATCACTAACACCATGCTGAATTGTGGCGGGAGAGACGCGTTGAACGGCGCGCCATCTAACCCTGCGATGGACAGCGACGCGTGGCAAGCGCGAGCTGCGCTTGCGGGCGCGCGCCGCTCATCGCGAACTCGCAAGGAGTTGCCATGACCATCGCTCAAGATCCCTACGCACGCACCGAAATCCGCGACGGCATGCGGATCACCTGGCACCAGCCGATTCCGATGGAAGACGGGCTCGTTCTTCGCGCGGATGTGTATCGACCCATCGAGGAGGTCCGCTGTCCGGTGATTCTGACGTACGGAATTTACGCCAAGGGCCTCGCATACCAGGACGGCTATCCGCTGCAGTGGGAGAAGATGGTTGCCGACTAAAGGTCGAGTACCAAGCGCGCGGCCACGGCATGACGTTCTGGATGCCGCCCCTGGAGAAAGAGACCGAGATCACCGGGCCGATGGCGGCCAGACTCTTCGTGTCATCGTCGACTGCGGACGCCGACCTGTTCCTGATCGTCCGCGTCTTCGATCCGGGCGGCGAGTCGTATCTCCTGCTCCCGATCATCCCGCCAAAGGGGGCGGCCTAGCATCGCGTCCCTGGAGCCCCGCGCTTTCCGCGATATAGTTGCCGAGCGAGGCCCACTCCTTGTCCCCGTAGCCGCGCGCAATGGCAACGAAATGGCGCTGGCGTGCTTCGCGGTAAAGCTTCCCTGCTCCTTCACGTCCTTGGCGGTGAAGCTTTTGCCCGCACTATTCTGTCATTTGTCGTTACGCCGGTTTGGCGCGATACTCTCGCCCATGTTCTACCTTGATCTCTTCAGAACATTGCAGGAGGAGCGGGTCGATTACGTCGTGGTCGGCGGGCTCGCCGTCAACCTGCACGGTACCTTTTGATGCCATGTACCGCAATCGCATAGAGAAAGATATCGGCAGGGTGCGTTTCAACCTGGCCTCCATCGAGGACCTGATCGCGCTCAAGACGGGAACCGGACGCAAGCAGGACGCGTCCGATATTGAAGCGCTCAAGATAGTGGCGCGGGCGACCGGCAAGGGAACCTGACATGGGGAAAGTCGACTACGAGTACGAAACCACCGCGGAGCGGGTCCGGGCCTACCTGCGCATCCCTGAAATCGACCGGTTGCGGTGGCTTGAGGAGCTCTGCATCTTTACCTCACTGGCGCGGCAGGCGCCGACGACATACTCCGCCCCTGACGCCCCCGTTACGCCCGCAGTGAGTGATTCTTTGCGTCCCTCGCGTCCTTTGCGGTGAGGCTTTTCTGTTCCTCCGCGTGCTCGGCGTCCCTCGCGGTGAAGCTTTTCAGGTTTTCGGCAACTGCGGCAGCGGCGGCTTCGCCCCTTCCGGCAGCGGCGTCCGGTCCACGTTGAGGGTCATCGACATCAGCACCTATTGAGTCTGGCACGAATAGATGACAATCCATTTGTGCCTCGAATCTCCCTTCTCCCCTCGGGACAAGGGCCGGGGATGAGGGCTGAGCATTGTGATGCAGTTCTGCAATGCTCAGTAGTAGCCGTTAACGGCGATGAGGTCCATGACGCCGCGCTCGCCGAAGCGGTCCAGCGCGCGCTGGTAGGTGGCGGCGCTCACGCCTTGCGTCTCGTGCAGCTCGCGCGAGAAATCATGCACGATCGCCTCGTCGTCCGACATCTTCGCCGGCCGGCGGCCCTGCGCGATGTCTTCGCCAATGGCCGGGTCGAGGCCGGCCTCCAGGGCCAGGCGGTGATGGGCGAACCACTCATACTGCGAGGTCCACTGGCGGGCCGTCACGATGATCGCCAGTTCGTTGAGCTTCGGGGGCAGGGAGCTTCGAAAGCGAATCGCCGCGCCGAGGCTCTGGATGATGTTGCCGATGTCCGGGCTGCGCAGGAACACGTTGAATGGTCCGCCGAGCGGGCCCGGCTTCGCCGCGGCGGAGTTTTTCACCGCGCCGCGCGGCCCGGAGCGGACCGCATCGGCGAGCACGCGCTGCTCCGCGGTCAGGTTTTCGAGCGGGATGGGCTTGAACCGCTGGCTTTGCGCGGTGGACGTATCGGATTCTGGCTTAGTCATGAGTCTTCCTTGTTCGTTGCGGGTTTCTGGAGTCTGTCCCGTATTATCGCCTAAATACTACGACGTTTTCATCGACGAGCTTGTCGGCCTGCTGGAGGGGCTGCAAGGGCTGGTCGAAAAAAACCGCCTGAGAAGGCCGGATGCTTGTAAACTCCCGTGATGGGAGTTTGCCCACGATGGTTCGGGAATCTGCTCCTCCTCGCGTTGGGGCTGCTTTGCGCAGGGGCCGCTTCCTTCGCGCAGGAACAGCGGCGCGTCGTCTATGTCGCGCCGATCGAAGGCATCATCGATCTGGGGCTGGCGCCCTACGTGCAGCGCGTCCTCGACGAAGCGGCCGCCGTCGGCGCGGCCGCCGTGGTGCTGGAGATCAACACTTTCGGGGGCCGCGTGGATGCCGCGGTGCAGATCCGCGACGCGCTGCTGAACGCCAAATTGCCGACCGTCGCCTACGTGAACCGGCGCGCCATCTCGGCGGGTGCGCTGATCTCGCTCGCCGCGCAGCACTTGGTGATGGCGCCGGGCGCGACCATTGGCGCGGCGACGCCGGTGCAGGTCGGACAGCCCGGAGGCGGCGCGCAGGCGGTCTCGGAAAAGACGGTGTCCTACGTCAGGAAAGAATTCCGCGCCACCGCTGAAAGCCACAAACGCCCGCCGCTCATCGCCGAGGCGATGGTCGACGCCGACGTCACCATCCGCGGCGTGATCGAAAAAGGCAAGCTCCTCACGCTCACCACCGACGAGGCGCTGAAGCACAAGGTCGCCGAGTTCCGCGCTGACAGCGTGACTGCGGCGCTCGAGCGCATTGGAATCGCTGGCGCGGAGCTGAGGGCCGTCTCGCCGAACTGGGCGGAGAACGTGGTGCGCTTCCTGACGCATCCGGTGTTGGGCTCGCTGCTCGTCACCATCGGTATGCTCGGCATCATCATCGAGCTGCGCACCCCCGGTTTCGGCGTTGCGGGCGCCATCGGTGTGGGCAGCCTGGCCGCGTTCTTCTGGGGCCATTGGCTGGTGCAACTCGCTGGCTGGGGCGAGCTGCTGCTCGCGCTGGGCGGGGTCGCGCTGCTGCTCCTCGAGGTCTTCGTCATCCCGGGCTTCGGCTTTGCCGGGATCTTCGGCATCCTCGCCCTGCTGGCGGCGCTCGTAATGAGCGTTGTGGGCGCCGGCGCGACGCCGGAGTTTTTCATGCTGGCCGCCGGACGGATTCTTTTTTCCTTGCTCGCCGCCGTGCTCGCGAGCTTCTTTCTGCTGCGCTTCACGCCGCGCACGCGGTTTGGGCGACGGCTGATCTTGGAGACCGGGCTCGGCGCGGGACAGGAATACGGCTCGGCGCCCGAAGGCGACGTGGGGTGGCTGGGTAAACGCGGGCGCACGACCTCGCCGCTGCGCCCGGCGGGGATCGCCGACATCGAAGGCACGCGCGTGGACGTGGTGTCCGAGGGCGAACTGATCGAGCCGGGCACGCCGGTCGAGGTCACGCGCGTGGACGGCAACCGCATCGTGGTACGGCAAATACGCAACATCAACCAGGAGGAGTGACACATGACGGGACTGGAGACGGGCATTACCGGGGGATTAGGCATCCTCATCATTGTAGTCGTAGCGATTTTCCTGCTGCTGTACCTGGTGCCCATTCCGCTGTGGATCGCGGCCTGGGCCTCGGGCGCGTACGTGGGGTTGTTCACTTTGGTCGGCATGCGCTTGCGCCGCATTCCGCCGAACACCGTGATCACCGCGCGCATCAGCGCGGTCAAGGCAGGTCTCGACCTCTCGGTCAACGACCTGGAGGCGCACTTCCTCGCAGGCGGCAACGTGGTGCGGGTGGTCAACGCGATGATCTCGGCCGACAAGGCGAACATCCCGCTGCCCTTCAAACGCGCCGCCGCCATCGACCTCGCCGGGCGCAACGTGCTCGAGGCGGTGCAGATGTCGGTGCTGCCCAAGGTGATCGAGACGCCGAAGATTGCCGCGGTCGCCAAGGACGGCATACAGCTCATCGTGGTCTCGCGCGTCACGGTGCGCACCAACATCGACCGCCTGGTGGGCGGCGCGGGGGAGGAGACCATCATCGCGCGCGTCGGTGAGGGCATGGTGAGCACCATCGGCTCGGCCGCCAACCACAAGAGCGTGCTCGAGAACCCGGATCACATCTCCAAGCACATCCTCTCCAAGGGCCTGGATGCGGGCAGCGCCTACGAGATCCTGTCGATCGACATCGCGGATGTGGACGTCGGCGAGAACATCGGCGCGAAGCTGCAGATCGACCAGGCCAACGCCGACAAGCAGATCGCCCAGGCGAAGGCCGAGGAGCGCCGCGCCATGGCGGTCGCGCTGGAGCAGGAGATGCGCGCGCGCGTCGTGGAATCCGAGGCCGAAGTGCCGCGCGCCATGGCCGAAGCCTTCCGCCAGGGCAATCTCGGCATCATGGACTACTACCGCATGAAGAACCTGCAGGCCGACACGGACATGCGCGGCGTGATCGCGGGCACCGGGGGCGATCCGGCCGGTATGCAGAAGAAGTAGGCCGCCATGGGGAAATACGAACTCCTGATCTACGGCCTGATTTTCCTCGGCTTCCTGCTGTTGAACAATGTGATGCAAGCGGTGAAACGCGCGCGACAGCAGCAGGAGGAAGAACGGGCGCAGCGGCAAGAATCAGCACCGCCGCCGGAGGACGAGCCGCTGGAGTATATATGGGGGCGTAGGCCGCAGCCGGACTTGCCGGCGGCCGCTACGCACCTCGAACCGGCGCCTCGCGTCGAGATTGCCGCCCCGCCCGCGGTTTCACCACGCCGCCCCGCGCCCAGGGCACTGTTCGGCTCCAGGCAGGACCTGCGCCATGCGATCGTGGTCATGACGGTACTGGGCCCCTGCCGCGCGCTGGAGCCAGACGACCGGCGCCAGGGCGGGCCTGCCGCGGGCGGCGCTACTCCAAACCGGTCCTGAAGATGCGTGGCGCTGAGGGCACCGTCTGCAGACTCCATTAATCATAAACAAGCATGGCCATCGGACCGCGCGGCGGGACCGTTTCACCGCCTGACCAACGTCGCCGTGCTGCCCAACGGGACATGTACATCGCCGACGGCTACGGCAACGCGTGCGTGCACAAGTATTCGAAGGAAGGGAAGCTGCTCTTCTCGTGGGGCGAGCCGGGGCGTGGGCCGGGACAGTTCATCCTGCTGCACGGCATCGGCGTCGACAGCGCGGGGCGGGTGTACGTGTGCGACCGCGAGAACTCGCGCGTCCAGATATTCAAGCCCGACGGCGAATAAGTACGAAGACCACCTACCGCTTGTCGTCATGCGCCGGAAATCGGCAGCGGTTTGATAACATATGCACAGGAGATGAAGGGCGTGTATTCTCTGGCTATCCGGCGAACCGAGTGGGGCGGCTGGTGGGGCAAGATCTGGAATGGCAAGGATACTGTGGCAAATTGGCAGACTCTCTCCGCCAAGTCGTAATTGCCCCGCGCGGGCCATTCTTGTTTGGCGTGATTGGAAACTGTGGGAAAAGCGGTGATGGTCAGCAAAACGGTTGTTGTTCTCGGCACCGCCACGCCGGGGGGCGGTTTCCCGGCGTACGGCGCGCCGTATGCCGAGACGATCAATGAAATGGATACGACGCTCTCGGTCGCGCCGCGCAACACCAAGGGTAGCACCGAGAACGTGCCATTGCTCGAGCAAGAAAAGCTTGATATTGCGCTCGCAACCGGCGAGGTTACCTACGAAGCGATTACCGGGATCGGCCGAGCAAAGGCGACCAACCTGCGCATCATCAATGCCACCTATTCGCAGGCCGGCATGTTCATGGTGCGCGCCGACAGCCCGTACCGCAGCATCTCCGATCTTAAGGGGAGGCCGGTCGTGTGGGGCGCGGGTAGCTCGGGCTTCATCGTGCTCGCGCGCTATGTGATGGACGGGTTAGGGCTCGATATGAAGAAGGACTTCGAGGCGATCCTCCTCGCAAAGGCGGGAGATGGCCCGCCGATGGTGTTCGACGGACGCGCCGCGGCGATGTGGGGCGGCGGCGTCGGTTGGCCACCTTTCATGGCGATCGCGAAAGGGCCGGCGGGCGGGCGCTTCGTCTCACCAAGCGCGGACGAAATCAAACGCATCATGGCGAAGCACCCGTTCCTCAAAGCAACCACGATGCCAACTGGCAGTTATCCCGGCCAGGCAGGGCCGGTCAATTCGGTCGGTTCGTGGCCATTCGTGCTGGCGCGCGCTTCGTTGCCGGATGAGGTTGCGTATCGGCTTGCGCGCGCGCTGCACAAGGGCCAGCCTGCACTCGCGACTCGCATTGCGCAGGCGAGGGAATCCACCCTCCAGAACACGCTTGCCGCCGCACCGCGACAGGATTTGATTCATCCCGGCGTCCTGCGGTATATGCGGGAAATCGGTCTGCTACGTTGAACGTAAACATTTCGGTGTAATCACGGCTGGGGGACTTGCAGTGACTTGAACGTGGGGCGAAAGCAGGGCAAGATTATGCAGGCGTTGGATCATACGACTCACTATACAAATAAGAGGAGGAGGAAATGCGTAGATTGATATTCGCAGTACTGGGAGGACTGGCGCTGACGTTCGCCGGCCCTGTGATCGCAGCGGAGAAATTTCCGTCGCGGCCGATACGGCTGGTCGTGCCTTTCCCGCCGGGCGGAAACGTCGACGTGTTCGCCCGGGTGCTCTACCGGGAAGTCGAGAAGGACCTTGGAACAAGTTTCGTGATCGACAATCGCGGTGGCGCCAACGGGCTGATCGGCGCGGACGTCGTCAAGAACGCCACGCCGAACGGTTATACAATTCTCAACGTCTCGTTTTCCTTCGCGGTGAATCCGGCGATCATCAAGAATATGCCATTCGACATCGAGAAGGATTTTGTGCCGGTGACCAACGTCGCGACGGGGCTGGGCTACCTGTTGGTCGTAAATCCCAAGACGCCGATCAAATCGGTGAAGGACCTGATTGAACAGTCGAAGCACAAACCGTTGCGCTACAGCAGTGCGGGGGTCGGCAACGGGCAGCATCTGGCGGGGGCGTTGTTCAGCCGCGCCGCGAAGATCGACATGCTGCACGTGCCGTACAAAGGCGGCGGACCCGCCGTGGCCGCGTGCATCAGTGGCGAAGTGCAGGTGCATTGGCCGGCGGCATCGGTTGGCATACCACATCATAAGGCGGGCCGGGTGCGCGCCATCGCTTTCACCGGTGCAAAGCGACTGGACTCGTTGGCTGATGTGCCGACCATAAGCGAGACCGTGCCCGGCTTCGTCTTCGATTCCGGATGGCACGGGGTGTTCGCGCCCAAGGGCACGCCGGCTCCCATCGTCAAGCAGTTGCAAGTGGCGATTCACAAAGCGTTACAGGTGCCGCATGTTCACAAGCACTTCACCGACAATGGGTACGAACCCGACGGGGATCCGCCCAATGTGTGGACCAAGAAATTCCACGCCGACATCAAACGCTTCGCCGAAGCGGCAAAGGCAGCGGGCATCCAGCCGAACTAGCATGAGCAGAGCACCGGCGTCATCGTGACCGAGGCTTTCTCGGAGCAGGCGGGAAGGGCTTTTTGTTCCGGAGTGCCCGGCTCCAATCAGTCTTTCGGGCGCCTGACGCGCTCTGGTATAATTCGCGTTCCAATGCGCCC
>MERG01000025.1 GCA_001771985.1 Betaproteobacteria bacterium RIFCSPLOWO2_12_FULL_62_13
TCCGCCGAGCAGCGCCAGGCACAGCAGGAGGCAGAACCGGAATGAGCGCATCATCAGCTGTCAAGTGTAGCGTAAATTGCCTGCAAAGGCGTGATTCGTGATTCGTGACCCGTGAGTCGTGACCCGTGACCTGTGACTCGTAGGGCAGCAGCTTGCCTGCCGCCGATCGCGGCGGATGCAGAAGGCCGTAGGGCAGGTTGCCGCATGCGCGGCTACCTGACAAAGATGGATGTCGGGGAACGCTGCGCGTACCCCGACCTACCGTCTTACCAGTCACGGGTCACGAGTCACGGGTCACGCTTTCTGATCATGAACGGCATGCGGCGGATGCAAAAGCATCCGCCCTACTGTTCACCGGTCACCGGTCACTGTTCACGCAGTTAGAGCAGAGCGGTTGCTCGCTACGCTATAATTCGCCGTCGATTTCCGTTGTGAGAACAACCAGGAACCTCCATGGGCTTTCTGCAAGACAAGAAGATCCTGATTACCGGTCTGCTCTCGAATCGGTCCATCGCCTACGGCATCGCCAAGGCGATGAGCCGCGAGGGCGCGACACTCGCCTTTACCTACCAGAACGACGACCTGCGCGAGCGCGCGACGCGGCTCGCACAGGATTTCGGAAGCGTGCCGCTGCTGCGCTGCGATGTCTCCAGCGATGACGAAATCAGCACGTTGTTCGAGCAACTCGGCAAGGAGTGGGACGCGCTCGACGGCATCGTGCATTCGGTCGCCTTCGCGCCGCGCGAGGCGCTCAAGGGTGAATTTCTCGAAGGACTCACCCGCGAAGCCTTCCGCGTCGCGCACGACGTGAGCTCGTACAGTTTCGCCGCGCTCGCGCAGGCCGGGCTGCCGCTCATGGCGGGACGCCGCGCCGCCTTGCTCACGCTCACCTACCTCGGCGCAGTTCGCTCGGTCCCGCACTACAACGTCATGGGGCTCGCCAAGGCGAGCCTGGAGGCGTGCGTGCGTTATCTCGCGCAGAATCTCGGACCGATGGGGATACGTGTCAATGGCATATCGGCCGGCCCGATCAAGACGCTTGCCGCCGCCGGCATCGGCGATTTCGGCAGGATATTCAAGTTCGTCGAGGAAAACGCGCCGCTCAGGCGTAACGTCACGATCGATGACGTCGGCAACGTCGCGGCGTTTCTGATGAGCGAGCACGCCGCGGCCATTACCGGAGAAATCACCTACGTCGACTGCGGGTTCAATACGACCGTCGGCGGCATGCAAGAGTGACACGTGGAATGGACAAGATTGACAGGATCCTGTCTATTTACTTCTTTTCCAGCAGTTCCTTGCTGATCGTTACGTCGGCCTTCTGCTTCAGGCTCTCGATGTAGGCAAGCATCTCTTGCTGCCCCAGCATCTGGCGCAGGCCTTCGGCAAGCGATTTTTGACGCTCGGGCGGGATTTTCTCCGGTTCCACCACGCGCGTAACCCGGATGAGGGTAAACCCGCTGCGCGGATCATCGACACCGGTATAGGCCGGCAGCTTGGCCGCATCGACACGAAACGCCTGCTTCAGCACCGGCTCGCTCAATCCTTTGGCGTCGACCCGGCCTACGAGCTGCGCCGAGCCCCACGTCACTTCCGCGTCCTGGCCCCGCTTGAGTTTCTCGAGCCGCTCACGACCCTCCTGCGCCGCGAGTTGGCCGGCCTGCTGCAAGGCGAGATTCTTGACGATCGCCGCCTTCACTTCGTCGAACGGCCGCACTGCGGCCGGCTTGTGCTCGAGCATCCGGGCCGCAACCAGCACGCCAGGCGCAACCTCGACCACCTCGGTGTTGCGTTTGTTCTTGATCACGTCCTCGGAAAATATGGCTTGCAGCAGTTTCGGATGGTTCAGCCGCGACTCATCGGCGCGCTCGCGCGTGATCCAGCCGCTCTGCTGCGGACTCGTCCGTGCAAGCTCAGCGGCGGGTTTCAAGCTCTCGGCCTGCTCGAACACGAGGTTGTTGAAGTTCTCCGCCACCTCGGCGAATTTTCTGGCGGCGCGTTGCCGTTTGAGGTCGGTTTCGATCTGGCCGCGCACCTGCTCGAAACTGCGGCTCTGCCCGGCTTTGACCGCCATCAGCCGAATGATGTGGAAGCCGTCCACGCTTTCTACCGGTGGCGAGATCTCTCCGACCTTCATCTGGAACACGGCGTCCTCGAACGCCTTGGGTGTGGCGCCGCGACCGAAATACCCGAGGTCACCGCCTTTGGTCGCGGAACCCGGGTCTTGCGAATGCTGCTTGGCGAGCTCGGCGAACCGGTCCGGCTTCTGCTTGAGCTGCCGGTAAATCTCCTCGGCCTTGGCGCGAGCCGCTTGTTTTGCCTCGGCACCGGCGCCCGGTTCGACACTGATCAGAATGTGACTCGCCTGGCGCTCTTCCTTGGTTTCAAACTGCGCCCGGTTATCATCATAAAATTTCCTGACCTCCGCCGGATCGATTGCGATCTGCGGCAGCAGCGCGTCGACAGTCAGCGCGACGTACTCGACACGCACTTGCTCCGGAATCCGGAATTCGTCCTGGTGGCTGTCGTAGTACCGCTTCGCGGCGTCGGCTTCGAGCTTGACCTGCGGCATGAATTTGTCCAGCGTAAAGACATAGACGCTCACCTCGCGCTGCTGCTCCGAGAGGCGCGCAAGCCACTCGGTAACAGTGCGCGGGACAAAGCCGCTTCCACCGAAAGCATCGTCCATATGCTGCAATATGAGGTCCTGCCGGAGCTTGGCCTCGAACATGGCCGGCGTCATGCCCTCCGATCTGAGGAACTGCTCATAGAGCTGAAACGAGAACCTGCCGTCTCTCTGGAACAGCGGCAGCTCACGGATCACGCTTTGCAGCTGCCGGTCGCTGATCGCCATGCCACCGCGCTGCGCGCGGTTGAGCAGCAGGCGCTGGCGGATCAGCGCCTCGATCACGTCAAAGCGCAGCGCGGCGCTGTCGAGCAGTGCCGGATCGGCGCGCCCGCCCGTGATGCGCCGGATCGTTTCCTGGCGCTCGCGCAGCGCCCGGTTGAACTCCTGCTGCGAGATGCGGTAATCACCGACCGTTGCCACCGCCACCGCGGCATCGCTAGCGCGAAAATACGAATCGACCCCGAAAAACGCAAACGGCAGGAAAATGATCGCCACAATGACCTGGATCAGCCGCTTGTGCTTGTCGATAAGATTATACATATTCAGAAAGAAGTGACTGGTGACTCGTGACTATTGAGCCTTGCGTAACGGCCTGACAACCACAATGAGACGATGTCATTCCCGTGGAGACGGGAATCCATTCGGCGCATCAGACTCCGTGGTTGCTCAGCATGGGTCCCCGCCTTCGCGGGGACGACATTCTCTTGTCATTGCATTATGCAGAGATCAATAGTGTGCTTTGCTTTGGCTCTCGCCAAGCACCAATTACCAATCACGAGTCACCCTTCTAAGAAAAAGGGCGAACGCCTCGCCCTTTTTCTAAAACGTGGCGGAGTGGACGGGACTCGAACCCGCGACCCCCGGCGTGACAGGCCGGTATTCTAACCAACTGAACTACCACTCCGAAAATCAATTTGGAATGATGAATGATGAATGATGAATGATGAATGAGGAACGAAATTCACATCAAGCGGTTACTCCATTCCGCATTCATCATTCTGCATTCCGCATTGCATTATTGGTGGGTGCTGACGGGTTCGAACCGCCGACCTTCGCCTTGTAAGGGCGACGCTCTACCAACTGAGCTAAGCACCCGGAACGCAGTCCATTCCGGTGCCGCGGCTACCCCAGACAGGATGCTCCTATTCCAAGCATTTTGGGGTAGGCACGCAGCACGCGCCCACCCCAAAAATAATCCGTCGGACTGCAACCGGAGAAATCAGTTTACCGCATCTTTCAAGGCTTTGCCAGCGCTGAATTTCGGCACTTTGGCAGCCTCGATGGCGATCTCGGCACCGGTGCGCGGATTGCGGCCGGTGCGTGCCGCGCGCTTCCCAACCTTGAATGTTCCGAATCCCACGAGGATGACCGACTGGCCGTTTCTCAGCGCACTCGTGATTGCGGCAAGCGCGCCGTCAATCGCCTTCTGCGCTCCGGCTTTGGACAACCCAGCGGATTCGGCAACGGCGTCAATCAGATCAGCCTTGTTCACGTGGATGTTCTCCCTTCAAAAAAGAAAACCACAAGACGCGACACCTCCGGACAGCACGCCGCAAGCAGAGAAATATCCTCGACGGGACACAGTCGAAAACGATCAGTGCTTGATGGCGGCCGGCACCGGCGTTTCGGTAACCGGTGGGAGTTGCGCGACCTCCTGTTGTTCAGGCAACGGCTCGGGCTTGCGCTCGAGCGCCATCTCGAGTACCTGGTCGATCCACTTCACCGGATGAATGTCGAGGCGATTCTTGACGTTATCCGGGATTTCCGCCAAATCCTTGACGTTTTCGTCCGGGATCAGCACGGTCTTGATGCCGCCGCGATGCGCGGCCAGCAACTTCTCCTTCAGGCCGCCGATCGGCAACACTTCGCCGCGCAGCGTAATCTCGCCCGTCATCGCCACGTCCGCACGCACCGGGATGCCGGTCAGCGCCGACACCATCGCGGTGCAGATGCCGATACCGGCGCTCGGGCCGTCCTTGGGTGTCGCACCCTCCGGCAGGTGAATGTGGATGTCGTGCCTCTGGTAGAAGTCCGGCTGGATGCCGAGACGTTGCGAACGACTGCGCACGACCGAGAGCGCCGCTTGCACCGATTCCTGCATCACTTCGCCGAGCTTCCCGGTCGTGGTCATCTTGCCCTTTCCCGGCATGGTGGCGGCCTCGATCGTCAGAAGTTCTCCGCCCACCTCGGTCCACGCCAGCCCGCTGACCTGGCCGACCTGGTCCTTCTTCTCGGCCATGCCGTAGGTGTAGCGTCTGACCCCCAGGAATTTATCCAGGTTTCGCGCAGCGACCGCAATCCTTTCCTCTCTCTTTTTGAGCTGAAGCTGTTTGACCACCTTGCGGCAGATTTTCGCGATCTCGCGCTCCAGGTTGCGTACCCCGGCCTCTCGCGTAAAGTAGCGCGTGATATCCCGCAATGCGCTTTCCGAGACCATGAGCTCCTCTTTCTTCAGGCCATTGTTCTTCATCTGTTTGGGCAGCAGATAGCGCATCCCGATGTTGATCTTCTCATCTTCGGTGTAGCCGGATAGACGTATCACTTCCATGCGGTCCAAAAGCGGCGGAGGGATGTTCAGCGTATTCGCGGTTGTCACGAACATCACGTCCGAGAGGTCGTATTCCACCTCGACGTAGTGGTCGACGAAAGAGTGATTCTGCTCAGGGTCGAGCACTTCCAGCAGGGCGGAAGATGGGTCGCCGCGGAAATCCATTCCCATTTTGTCCACTTCATCGAGCAGAAAGAGAGGATTCCTCACCTTGACCCTGGCCATATTCTGCAGGATCTTGCCGGGCATCGAACCGATGTACGTGCGCCGGTGGCCGCGAATCTCGGCTTCGTCACGCACCCCACCCAACGACATGCGCACGAATTTGCGGTTGGTGGCGTGGGCAATCGATTGGGCCACCGAGGTTTTGCCTGTTCCAGGCGCACCTACTAGGCACAAAATCGGCCCTTTCAGCTTCTCCACACGCTGTTGCACCGCAAGGTACTCGACGATCCGTTCCTTGACCTTTTCCAGACCATAGTGATCCTTTTCAAGCACCGCCTCGGCAACTGCGAGGTCCTTGCAAATCTTGCTTTTCTTCTTCCACGGCAATGACACGAGCGTGTCTATGTAATTCCGCACCACGGTGGCTTCCGCCGACATCGGCGACATGAGCTTGAGCTTTTTCAACTCCGCTTCGGCTTTCTTGCGCGCCTCCCTGGGCATGTGCGCAGCCTTGATGCGCTTCTCGATCTCGTCGATGTCGGCGCCTTCCTCCGTCTCGCCGAGCTCTTTCTGGATCGCCTTCACCTGCTCGTTGAGATAGTACTCGCGCTGGCTTTTCTCCATCTGGCGCTTGACGCGGCCGCGGATGCGTTTCTCGACCTGCAGGATGTCGAGTTCGCCTTCGACCAGCTTCAGCAGATGCTCGAGCCGCTGCTTCACGTCGAACATCTCGAGCACTTCCTGCTTCTGCTCGAGCTTGAGCGGAAGGTGCGCGGCGATGGTATCACCCAGGCGTCCGGCCTCGTCGATTCCGGCGAGCGAAGTGAGAATCTCGGGCGGGATCTTCTTGTTGAGCTTCACGTATTGATCGAATTGCTGGATCATCGTGCGCCGCATCGCCTCGACCTCGTGGTCGGCGACCGGGTCGCTCGCCACCGGCGTGACAATGACCGCGTAGTGGGTTTTCGCGTCGATGATCTCGTTGATCCTGGCGCGCTGGCTGCCCTCGACCAGCACCTTTACGGTGCCATCGGGCAGCTTCAGCATCTGCAGGATATTGGCGATGCTGCCGATCTGGTAAAGATCTTCCGGACCGGGTTCGTCCTTGGCCGCGGATTTCTGCGCCGCCAGCACGATGCTCTTGCCGGCCTCCATTGCGCTTTCCAGCGCTTTGATCGACTTGGGCCGGCCGACAAACAGCGGAATGACCATGTGCGGAAACACAACCACGTCGCGCAACGGCAAGAGCGGCATCTGTAAGGTGTTGATATTCCGGGCTTCTAAATTGGACATGATGATTTACCCTGAAGAGACGATACGCAAGCCTAACATTGGGGAAAATTCCCGTAAATCAAGCAAACATGCCACCCCGCTCCGATCACGATCGCCTGCGGGGTCCGGTAACACTGCAAGGCGCTCGCCCTACAGCGTGGATCCCGCCACCTTGGGCTGGTCGGAATAGATCAGCAGCGGTGGCGCTTCGCTTAGGATCGTGCCCTCGTCGACCACCACCTTGACCACATTGTCCATGGAAGGCAAGTCGAACATGGTGTTGAGCAACGTGTGCTCGATGATCGAGCGCAAGCCGCGCGCTCCGGTCTTGCGATCGAGCGCACGCTTCGCGACGGCGCGCAGCGCCGGCTCCCGCATCTCGAGCTCGACACCTTCCATGCCGAACATTCTTTGATACTGCTTCAACAGAGCGTTCTTGGGCTGCGTCAGGATCTGGATCAGGGCCGACTCGTCGAGCTCTTCCAGCGTCGCCACCACCGGGAGCCGTCCCACGAATTCCGGGATCAAGCCGTATTTCATCAAATCCTCAGGCTGCACGTCGCGCAAGACCCTGGTGATGTCCTTGCGGTTGTCGCGACCGCTCACCTCGGCGCCAAAACCGATTCCGCTCTTCTCCGAGCGCGCGCGGATAATCTTGTCGAGCCCGTCAAACGCGCCGCCGCAGACGAACAGTATGTTGGTCGTGTCGACCTGCACGAACTCCTGGTTCGGATGCTTGCGCCCGCCCTGCGGCGGCACAGAAGCAATGGTGCCCTCGATCAACTTCAGCAGCGCCTGCTGCACGCCCTCGCCCGACACATCCCTCGTGATCGAGGGGTTATCGGATTTGCGCGAAATCTTGTCGATCTCGTCGATGTAGACAATGCCGCGCTGGGCTTTCTCGACATCGTAGTCGCATTTTTGCAGCAGCTTCTGAATGATGTTCTCGACGTCCTCGCCGACATAGCCGGCCTCGGTGAGCGTGGTGGCGTCTGCCATCACGAACGGCACGTTCAGCAGCCGCGCCAAGGTCTGCGCGAGCAGGGTCTTGCCCGAACCGGTCGGCCCGACGAGCAGGATGTTCGACTTGGCGAGTTCGACCTCGTCGTTCTTGCTGATCGTCTTCAACCGCTTGTAGTGGTTGTAGACCGCCACCGACAGAATTTTCTTGGCGATATCCTGCCCGATCACGTACTGATCGAGAATGGCGCGGATCTCGCGCGGCACCGGCAGGTCGGACTTCGCGCTCCTGCTTCCGTGCTCGCTCTGCGTTTCCTCGCGAATAATGTCGTTGCACAGCTCGATGCATTCGTCGCAGATGAACACCGAAGGCCCGGCGATGAGCTTGCGCACCTCGTGCTGGCTCTTGCCGCAGAAAGAGCAGTAAAGCAGTTTTTCGCCGCCGACTTTGTCTGACATACCGGTTTTCCCCAATTATCCGATGGTTAGGACATCAAGATACGGTTTCCGTTCTGCTCACCAGCACCCGGTCGACCAGACCGTAGTTCACGGCCTGTTCGGCCGACAGGAAATTGTCGCGGTCCGTGTCTTTCTCGATGGTCTCGATCTTCTGCCCGGTGTGCCTGGCCAGGATTTCGTTGAGCTTCGCCTTCAGATACAGGATTTCCTTGGCGTGGATCTCCACGTCCGAGGCCTGCCCCTGGAAACCACCCATGGGCTGATGGATCATTACGCGGGAATTGGCGAGGCAGAAGCGCTTGCCCTTCGCGCCCGCCGCAAGCAGCAGCGCGCCCATGCTCGCCGCCTGACCGATGCACAGCGTCGAGACATCGGGCTTGATGAACTGCATCGTGTCGTAGATCGCGAGCCCCGCCGATACCGATCCTCCCGGTGAGTTGATGTAAAAGGAAATGTCCTTGTCGGGATTCTCCGACTCCAGGAACAGCAACTGCGCCACGATCAGGTTCGCCGTGAGTTCGGTTACCGGCCCGACCAGGAACACCACGCGCTCCTTGAGCAGGCGCGAATAGATGTCATAGGCGCGTTCGCCGCGCCCGCTCTGCTCGATGACCATCGGGATGAGACCCAGTCCTTGCGGTTCGGTGTATCGCGTCATTGTTGATTACCCATCAATTCGTCAAAAGCGATCGCTGTGTCTTCCACCTTGGCGGCCGCGAGCGCCCAGGCCACCACGTTGTCTTCCACCACCGCCGAGTCGATCTCGCGCAGCCGCTCAGGCGCCTGATAGAACCATTTCACGACTTCCTCCGGGTGCTCATAGCTCTGGGCCTGCTCCTCGACCACCGCCCTCACCTGCTCCGGTTTGGCGTAAAGATTGTGCGTCTGGACCAGTTCGGCCAGAATCAGCCCAAGACTGACGCGGCGCTGCGCCCGCTTCTCAAAAAGCTCGACCGGGAGCCGAGTGTCTTCCTTGACCTGCAGGCCACGCCCCGCGAGATCGTGTCGCGCGAGCTTGTGCAGGCGCTGGACCTCGGCTTCCACCAGCGACTTTGGCGCTTCGATTCGTGTCACGTCAAGCAGCGCCTGCATAACCCGATCCTTGACGCGGTTTTTCAGGCGCACTTTGACCTCGCGTTCAAGATTGGCCTTAACCTCGGCGCGCATCTTGGCGAGATCCCCGTCCGCCACGCCCAGCTTCTTCGCGAATTCGGCATCGAGCGCGGGCAGCCCGGGCACCGCTATCTGCGCCACCGTCACCTCGAACCTGGCGGTCTTGCCGGCCACTTCCTTCCCATGATAGTCATCCGGGAAACGCAATTCAAACGTCTTGACTTCTCCCGCTTTCATGCCCAAGAGGCGCTTGTCGAAATCCGGCAGCCGTCGTCCATCGCCCAGCACAACCGCCTGGTCCCGTGCGCTCGAACCGCTGAACTCGTTATCGTCGATCGTGCCCCGATACGTTATGGTGAGCCGATCGCCTTGCTCCGCGGCGCGTTCCGCCGGTTCGAAAGTCGCGCGCTGTTTGCGCATGATTTCAATCGTCTTGTCCACCTCGGGCTCGCCTACCACCAGCACGGGGCGCCCGATCGTAATCTGCGAGAGGTCTCCGACTGCGATGTCCGGGTAGACTTCGAACGTCGCGCTGTATTCGAACTGGCTGGCGCCCTCGGCAAGCGGTTTGGCCTCAAACCTTGGATAGCCCGCGACCCGCAGGTTCTGCTGCCTGACCGCGTCGCCGAAGCTTTTTTCGAGCGTGGCCCCCAGAACTTCCTGGCGCACCTGTGAACCGAACTGCTGCGCCACCACCTTCAACGGCACCTTTCCGGGGCGGAAACCGTGCAATTTGACGGTGCGCGACAAGCGCTTGAGGCGGTTTTCCACTTCGCTTTCGATTTCGGCGATTGGCACCACAACGCTCAGGCGCCGTTCCAGCCGACCCAGTGTTTCCAAATTCGCCTGCATCGAGAATCCTTATAACGAGGAATTTGTCGGACTCCGGACTCCGATCCGGGGTCCGACAGATTCCTTAGGCAAAACCGCCTGCCGAAAAACAACCAAAAAAGGCCTTACAAAGCTCAACTCCGCTTTCGTCGCCAATCGCGGGCCAAAGAGGTGTCTTCTCTTAGACCTCATACTAAACCTTCAGGCGGTTTTGCGTGAGCAGCCTGTCGCGACGCTAAGTCCGACAGGCTGCTAGTGCGAAAGGAGGGACTCGAACCCACACGCCTTTCGGCGCCAGAACCTAAATCTGGTGCGTCTACCAATTCCGCCACTTTCGCAAGTTATTGATTGTAATATAATCCGCACTTTACCGTCAGCGTCCAAAGCTTGCAACTCGTCTTAACATTGCAATGCAAGCGACTGATAATGATACAATTTAACACCGAGCCGATGGCGGTTGACCATTACGAAAATTTCCCTGTCGCCTCGCTCCTTCTGCCCCCTCGATTTCGCCACCAGGTAGCCCTGATTTACCGTTTTGCCCGCGAAGCGGACGATATTGCCGACGAGGGCGACTTCCCCGCAGACGTTCGGCTGCGGCGACTTGAGCGTTTTCGGCAGGAATTGCGCAAAATTGAGGCCGGCACGCCGCCTGGCATCCCATGGTTCGGGGCATTGGCCGAGATCATCCTCGAGCACCGTCTGCCGCTAGACGCCTTTCGTGACCTGTTGTCGGCGTTTTCGCAGGATGTCACCAAGAAGCGCTATGCCGACTTCGACGAGGTGCTCGATTACTGCCGGCGCTCCGCCAATCCGGTCGGCCGCTTGCTGCTGGTTCTCTACGGCAATGCGACGCCGCGAAACCTGAATTATTCCGATGCCATCTGTTCCAGCTTACAGTTGATCAACTTCCTCCAGGATATCGCGATCGACTATCGGAAAGGGCGCATTTACCTGCCACAAGACGAGCTCGCACGCTTCGAAGTGAGCGAACGGCAGTTCGCCGCTGGCGACACCGGCGGCAACTGGCGGGCGCTCATCGAGTTTCAGCGGCAGCGCGCGCGGGACCTGCTTTATTCCGGCGCGCCGCTCGGACGCATACTCCAGGGCCGCGTCGGGCTGGAGATACGCACCATCGTCGCCGGCGGCGACCGCATCCTCACCAGGATCGCCCGCGTCGGCGGTGACGTGTTCCGCCGGAGGCCGGTGTTGCGCTGGTTCGACTGGCCGCTGCTCTTGGCGCGTTCGCTGTAAAGACGTGACTGATGAAACGTGACTGATAGAGCGTGACTGATGAAGCGTGGTTCGCCAGAAGTGCCTCTAACCCTCCCCCGGCCTGCGGGGAGAAGGGAAAATATTCTTGATTCACGCCTGACTGGTTACCCCGCGCCTGGCCCGTCACGCCTCTCCAGTCACGCCTCTCCAGTCACGCTTCACCGGTCGCCAGCATGACCCCGCACGATTATTGCCAGCACAAGGCCGCGCAAAGCGGGTCGAGCTTTTATTACAGCTTTCTGTTCCTGCAGGAGGAACGGCGGCGCGCGATCACGGCGCTCTACGCCTTCTGCCGCGAGGTCGACGACGTGGTCGACGAATGTTCCGACATCGGTGTGGCCCGCATGAAGCTCGCCTGGTGGCGCCACGAGGTGGCGAAAGCCTATGTGGGGCAGCCGCAACATCCGGTGGCGCGCGCGCTTGCCGAAGTCGCCGGAAGATTCAAGCTGCCGCAGGAACGCCTGCAGGAAATCATAGACGGCATGGAAATGGACCTTGATCATGATCGCTATCCCGATTTCGCGTCACTTCGTCTCTACTGCCATCGCGTGGCGAGCGTTGTTGGCCTGCTGTCGGCGGAAATTTTCGGCTATGAGGACCGGCGCACGCTGGAATATGCGGCAGAACTCGGCGTCGCTTTCCAGCTCACCAATATCATCCGCGACGTCGGCGAGGACGCGCGGCGCAACCGCATCTACCTGCCGCTCGATGAACTGAAGGCGCATGGCGTCAGCGCCGCGGATATCACCGGCGCGCACGAAACCGATAATTTCCGGCGCTTGATGGAATTCCAGATCGAACGCGCGATCGGATTCTACCGGCAGGCATTCGCGGCTTTGCCAGCGGTTGACCGAAAGTCGCAGCGCCCCGGGCTTGTCATGGCGGCGATCTATCGCACGCTCCTTGACGAGATCAGGGTCGACGGCTGTCGCGTGCTCACGCAGCGCACTTCGCTTACGCCCATTCGCAAGCTGTGGATCGCGTGGAAGACGTGGATAAAGGGTTGAAAGGCGTCACTGGTGAGCGGTTGCCAGTTGCCAGTTGGCAGTTCTCAATCGCCAGAGACGTAGGTTGGGGTACGCGCCAGCGTTCCCCGACATCCATTCTTGTCAGGTAGCCGCTCACGCGGCAACCTGACCTACGCCGCTAAGGCCTGAGGGCTGACGACTGAGCACTGACGGCTGAGGACTAACGCCACGGGTCACGGGTCACGATTCTAACGGAGTTTAGAGCATGGATCTGCAACTGAACGGAAAAACCGCGCTCGTAACCGGCGCGAGCATGGGGATTGGCCGCGCGATTGCGAAGGGGCTGGCCGCGGAGGGCGTCAGGCTTTGCATTGCCGCCCGTCGCAGAAACCTGCTCGAGGACCTGTCGAAAGAAATCGCCGCCGCGGGCGGGCCGGCGCCGGTCCTCGCCGTAGTCGACGTCATGGAGGAAGACGCCCCACAACGCCTCACCGCGACGGCCCTGCATGGACTCGGGCAAATCGACATTCTTGTCAATTGCGCCGGCGGCAGCCGCCCTCCCGTCGCCATCGACGCCCCGGAGGAGGAATGGAGTCACGCGATGACCCTGAATTTCATCCGCGTGCGCCAGGTGACGCATGCGGTGCTGCCCGGAATGATTGAACGCCAGTGGGGCCGCGTCATCAACATCACGGGCAAATCCGAGCCCGAGCGCCTGATCGCCGCAACCCCCGCCAAAGCGGCGGTGCATGCGTGGGCCAAGGGACTGTAGCGTGAGGTCGGAAAATACGGGATCACGGTAAACTGCATTCCGCCGGGGCGCATCATGAGCGAGCAGATCCGCCGCAAGTACTCCGAGGATTACCGCGCCACCCAATCCGCCAAGGAGATCCCGGTCGGCCGTTACGGCGAGCCTGAGGAGCTCGCCAGCTTCGCGGTGTTCCTCGCCTCCCCCGTCGCGCGCTACATCACCGGCACGGTGCTGCCCGTGGACGGCGGCTTGCGCCGGTTCGCGTTTTGACTGGCCAAATAAAAAGCCCCCGACTGGTGCGGGGGCGGGGTTTTGGGCGTCGGGTAATCCCGGCGCATATCCTGCAAACTTTATTATGGAAAGAAAGCAGGCATCAGTCAGCTACACTACAATCTAAATTCTAAGCTGATCGCTGCACACAATCAAGGGGGCCGGCATGGACTACATCCTTGGTCTGGATTTAGGGTCAACATCAATTGGTTGGGCAGTAGTGGAATGCGATGCTCAAGGCATACCGCTTGAGCTCGTGGATGCAAATTCCCGCATCTTCCTCGCAATGATCGAGGCGGACACCAAGGTTCCAAAGAATAAGAACCGCCGGGAAAAACGCTCCATGCGCCGGCAGGTCAAACGTTACAAGGAGCGGCGTACTCACTTGATTCAACTTCTTACCAAGCATGGCATGCTCGATTCGACGAACGCCGATCCTCAGGTTTGGGAGAACGCACTCAACCAGCAAGGCAATCCATTTATCCTTCGCGCTGAAGCCTTGACTCGTCTGCTCACATTACCAGAACTTGGCCGAGTATTCCTCCACCTTCTTCGGCGACGTGGTTATAAAAGTAACCGCGGCGCGAAATATCAGTTTCTTCTCGATGATCTAAAGCGGCGCGGTATAAGGGCCACGCTGCACGAAGAAGACCAAGCAGACGAAGGTGAGGTTTCCGATGAGAAAGTCAAAGAAACAGGCCTGGTTTTGAGTGGCGTTCGCTTACTGCGCGCAGCAATGGAAGAAAAGGGCTGCGGCACGATTGCGCAGTTGATGGTCAAGCTGGCAATCGAAGCCGGCCACATCGATAAACATGGGACACCCCACCCACGTCGTCCGCACACGCTCACCCGCGACGAAGTGACCAAGAAGGGGAAAGCGCTCCAGTACCATCTTTATGCTTCGCGCGAACTTTACGAGGAAGAATTCTCCGCGATTTGGGATGCACAGATCAAGCATCATCCGGAACTGCTAACAGATGAACTTAAATTCGTCATTCACCAGATCATTTTCTTTCAGAGGCCGTTGCAATCGCAGCGTGGTCGCGTCGGTAAATGCTCGCTAAAAATTGATAAACCACGCGCCGCGAAAGCCTTGCTTGAAGCGCAGGAGTATCGGCTGCTGGAAGATCTGAACAACCTCGAATACCACCTGCCAAAGCAGCAAGGGAAATTCCGCTTGACTCCGGAAGAACGCGTAAAAATATTGCAGGCGTTAAGCAATCCAGCTAGTGTCAGCGAAAGAGGACAGATCAGCTGGAGCGAGACCAGAAAACTCATCCAGAAACCAAAAGCCAAATTCAACCTGGAGCGTACCAGCAAGAACGGACTTATTGGAAACCGCACTTCCCTGGCAATAGCGCGCCTGATCCCCGAAAAATGGACTGAACTGGGAAGTGACAAAGCCCCAGGGGAAACCTATTC
>MERG01000026.1:0-5583 GCA_001771985.1 Betaproteobacteria bacterium RIFCSPLOWO2_12_FULL_62_13
CTTCGAAGGTCTTGGGCGCCGGGCCCACAATGTCATGACACGAGACACATTGGCTTTTCACGATCGCCTTGCCATCAAGGGCTGCGGCCCGCGGCGGTCCCGCGGTGAAGAGCAAGAACACGCCCAAGGCCAGCATGAACAAATACCTGCGCTGCACGGTGACGTCTCCTTTTGTTCAACGGCTCGACATATCGCAGAAACGAACTCACCCGGAACCAGGTCGCGTTCGCCCCGGTCCCGGGCGACAAGCAGTACTACCAACGGAGGAGTTCAGATCTGCGTGCTGCCGCCCTCCGGGCTCACAGGATAGTGATGGTCCCTTCCATCCCTTTGGCCTCGTGAGTCTTTCCGTCCTTATCCTTGATGTTGCAGGTCACCTTGGCCGTACCTGTAGCCACCGGGACAAACCACCACTCGGTGGTTCCGCCGGGATAGACCTCGACTTCGCGAACCGCGCCTTTGATCTCGCTGAGGGTCTTGGCACTGGCTCCAAGATCGTCCATGACCTGGACTTTGCGGGTAAAGACCTTGCTGACAAACCCAGGCGACGTGAAGTAGTGCTTGCTGTTGCTGGGGTTGTGGATCACCAGCTTGTAAAGCTTGCCCGTCTCGAAAGTGAGCTTGTCGGGGTAGAACACATGCTTCTCCACGCCGTCTTTCCCCATGTCCACGCGTACGGTGATGGGCTTTTGCGCCGAAAGGTCACCGCCGGCGAAGACAGCAGGTATGGAAAAAAGAGCGGCTCCGACTACTGTGACTGCGATCAGTGTTAACTTGCGCATTGCTAATCCCTCCTATCGGTTTGGCGGGGAATTGCCGCATGCTCGCTCGTTGCGGCCGGGCACACTCCCACGCCGATACAAATCTAGCGTTTCAGGAGGGGTCTGAAAATTGGGGCGTCCCCCTGGCCTACTAGGGGTTTTCCCTTAGGGAACGGTTCAACGTTGAAACCATTTTCACCAGGTCTGCCAGCGATTTGGCGTGCATCTTTTCCATGACGTTGGCTCGATGGATCTCAACGGTCTTCTCGCTTATTTGAAGGTATCGTGCGACACCCTTGTTGCTTTCGCCTGCTGCCACCAAGTCCAAGACCTGGCGCTCGCGCGGTGTGAGCGATTCTTGCCGCCTCAGAATCTCGTCGCTCCTGGCGCGATTCTCATGGCCTTCGAGGCTCTTGGCGACCGCTTTTTGCACCCGATCCAACAGCAGCTCATTGTTAAAGGGTTTTTCAATGAAGTCGACAGCGCCGGCTTTCATAGCGTGAACGGCGACCTGAACGTTACCGTGGCCGGTGAGAACAATGACGGGCAGATCTATCCCCTGCGCATTCAGCTCCCGTTGTAATTCAAGGCCGCTCATACCCGGCATGCGGATATCCAGCACAAGGCACCCCGGCGAATTACGCTGGTAGGCATCGAGAAACTGTTGCGCTGAGGCATAAGCTTGCACCCGGAGTTCGACCGATGCGATCAAGGCGCGCAGGAAATGGCGCACCGCTTCGTCGTCGTCAATTACAAAAACTGTCGGCTCAGGAGTCATGGGATGGGTGATCCGGTCCGGCGACCGGGAGCCTGAAACGAAACATAGTGCCGGTTTCTGGAGCGGATTCGGCCCAAAGGGTGCCACCGTGCGCCTCGACGATGGTGCGGCTTATGGATAGACCCATTCCCAGACCACCGGGCTTCGTGGTGAAGAACGGATCAAACACATGTTGCAGATGTTCCGGGGGTATTGCTTTCCCCCCGTTGTGGACCGCAACCTCGACTGTGGCGTTTCGGCGTTTGGATGTGCGAATAGTGAGAAGCCGCGAAGTCGAAGGACTCTCGCTCATGGCCTCGATGCCATTGTGCGCGAGGTTGACGATGACCTGTTGAATCTGGATAGGATCGACCATAACGGTCGGCAAACCATCTGGGAGATCGAGCTTAATGGCGACTCCGTGCTCGCGCGCATCGGATCGAAGCAAGTTGAATACATTTCGCACCGCTTTGTTAATGTCAGTTGCGTCACGCTTCTGATCTGCCTTTTGAATAAAGTTGCGGATACGGCGAATGATTTCATTGGCCCGCTCTGCCTGTTCCGCTGCCTGCTCTAATGGGTCTCGCAGCGCCTCCGGTCTATCATTTCCCAAGCGCAGTTTATCTAGGGCAAGCTGCGTACATCCGTAGATAACAGTGAGCGGTTGGTTGAGTTCATGCGCCAGGCTCGTGGCCATCTCACCCATGATGCTGACCCGACCGAAGTGAGCGAGCTCGTCGCGATGCCGGCGCGCTTCGTCCTCCGCCCGCTTGCGTTGCGTGACGTCCTCGGAGATACCCAGGAAGTGCGTAACTGTGCCTTGCTGATCTGTGATCGGCGAAATGGACGTTGACGCCCAGTAGAGCGTGCCGTCCTTCTTACGGTTTCGCAGCTCGCCCTGCCACTCCTTGCCGGCAGTTATGGTTTCCCACAACTCTTGATAAGTCTCAGATGACGTTTGACCGGACTTAAAAATCCGCGGGGTCTGGCCGGCGACTTCCTGCAATGTATAACCTGTCACCTCGGTGAACCGCGGGTTCACGTACTCGATGTGACCGGCAGGATCAGTGATGATCGTCGTGGCAGGGCTCTGCTCCACCGCCCGCGACAGCTTGCGCAACTCTTCCTCGGCCTGCTTGCGCTCCGAGATCTCGATCATGAGTTCCTTTGTCCGATCCGCAACCCGGTGTTCGAGTTCGTCGTGGGCCTGCTGTAGCGCGGTTTCTACCTGTTTGCGTTCGGCCACTTCGCGCTTGAGCGCTTCGTTCTTGTCCGTGATGTCAACATACTGCTGCTTGATGGTGCGGTCCGCCCGCAGCACGATGGAGAACAGAATCGCATACAGCAATGCAAAAACCAGCGAGAAGCCGACTGCCAGATCGACTGTGTCACGCTTGATCTCAGCCAGCAGGGGCGTGACGTCTGTGTACAGCTCAAAGACCCCTTCTACCGGACCCTCACCGTTGCGGATAGGGAGATAGCTCTCAACGAGGTCGCGGTCCTGAACTGTTCTCTCGAACGAGCTAAAGGCATCACGAAATGTCAACTTGCTTGCAGGCCGCCCTTCCCGGGCCGCGGCAAAGTATCCGGGATTGTTGCTCACATTCTTGCCGATCTCGGCGGCCTCCGAAGAATAGACTGTGAGGCCTTGCAGATCGTATATCTTGACCTTGAGGACCGGTAGACCCGCCGATGCCGTCCGCACCGCTTTGCGAATCTCTTGTGCCTCGGGATGCGTCTGCAATTGGTTCTCACCCAAAGCCGACGCCGACGCTACATAGGACGAAAATCGGGGCCAGAGCGTGTTAGCGAACGACTGGGCCAATGCCACGTTTTCTCTCTCTGCAAAGTTGATGAGGCGACCCACCTCGTTCTGGCGGTGAAAAATGACAGCGATGGTAATCGCGGCTACGGCAATCGCACTCGTGAGGAGGAAAAAGCGAACGAGCTTAAACATAACATGACTTGTTGACGAAACCGCAGTTACCGGACCAGGTGAGTTGCCCCGTTTCAGTGGACGGTTTAGCGCTTGGGCCACAAACCGTCATCCATAGTTTGCGCGCGCGGCGCTTCGGTGGCAATCGAGTGCGCGGGCCTGTGGGTACGTGCCCCGAAGCTGGACGAACTCGGCTGTAATCGTGCGGATTGTTTGCCGCACGTCCACCCGATCGAGACCACGCCAGGAATCCGCTCCGTATTCGATGACCACGAAGACGTACAGCAATCGGATCGAGAAGCTCGAACAAACGCCTGCGGACCACAAACAACGCGATGCGTACTTCACCACTCTCGCTGAGCATGTGAAGCACCATGTGCTGAAAGAAGAAACGGAGCACTTTCCGCTGGTGAAGAAGTTGAAGCGGCTCGACCTCGACTCGATCACCGCCGCAATGAAAAAGCGCAAAGCCGAGCTGATCGCCGAAATGGGGATCACTGAAGCGGACGAGGAAACCGCGTAGGAACCCGTTCTCTCAACGGACAATTTCGATAAGGCATCCACGTGACAGCTATTCACTTCATGGAACGCTCGGACAATGTTCGCAAGACGGACAGGCCGGAGAACGGAATAAATCGAGCCTGGCTCGTTCGTTAACTCAGCGAGAAGCAGCGAAGCGGATCGGGGTCACTCAGACACGGCTCAACGATCTCCTCCGCGGCAAGATCGACAAGTTCAGCCTCGACGCCCTGGTCAACATGCTCGCCCATGCCGGCATGCGCGTCGAGTTGCGCGTAAGAAAGGCGGCGTAACGGTGAGAGGCATTCAGGCGCCGCAGATAGGCTTCACGCCTCGTCACTCGCGGGCGTCGTGACGACGATGAATACCAGATCCTCGTAGCCGGTGTTGTATAGCGCGTGCTCGGCGCCAGGCGGTATGAAGATTACGTCGTGCCTGCGCACGACCTTCCGGGTGCCGTCGATCTCCATCAGGCCTTCACCCTGTAACACGTGATAAATCTGCTCCTTGATCCTGTGCTTGTGCGGCGCCACATGGGCCTTCGGCTGATAGCATGAAATGCGATAGTCTACGTGCTTTGCGCCATGTTCCGGATTCACGAGCATCTTGGAGTAAGCACCGTCTACGTGACCCGCGTCCGGCTGCTGCCACAGGTACTCTGCAGTATTCTTCACGAATGGACCTTGGCTCATATATGCCCTCTCTTTTCCAAACCTCAGTGGTCTCGACGTTGCCCTCATGCAGCAGGATTTCCGCCTGCCGTATCTCAGAACGCACAATTCTCTCACAAGATCCGCCTGGCGCGAACGTGACATGCGCTGATCGACGGCGGCAACCGCCAACGCTGCGACAGCGTGACCCCGAGTGCGGTTGCGGTCGGGCCTTTACCTCATAGCGGGTAAGCCTTTCCTTGCCTCGACCACCGACGAGCGAGTATAAGGTAAAAGCCTCACCCTGGGCTCTTCCATGAGCGCGTGCGGCACGGTCCAGCTCAGATCATCGGACCGCGCGGGGGCGTCAGTCAGTCTTGACAACGCTCGCACGCGGGGTCTACCCTTCCTTGATGGCGTTTTGATCTCGCCTGCGGTGTGCGCTGCGCGAAGACCAATCGAACAAGAGCGCGGTGAGTTGGTGAAGCGTCCCAGCCAAGCTCTACTCCAAACTGTTTTCCGAGGAGGATGCATGCACTCGTTCTGTCGTGCACTGTCGTTATCGCTCTTGACAGGGTCGGTGGCCGTGTCCGGCGCCGCAGCGGCCCAGGAGTATCCGACGCGCGTGATCCGCATCGTGGTCGCCCAGGCGCCCGCCTCAGGCCCTGACCTCACGGCGCGCGCCCTGGGGCAGAAGCTTGCCGAGTCGTGGGGACGGCAAGTCATCGTCGACAATCGACCGGGGGCAAACGGGATCATCGGCGGCGATGCGGTCGCGACGGCAAAGCCCGACGGCTACACGCTGCTCCTCGGCGTACCGAGCGCGATGACCATGAATCAGTTCGTGTACAAGAGCCTGCCGTACGATCCGCTGCGCGATCTTGCGCCGATCACCCAGGTGGCCACCAACACATTCGGCGTGGTGGTGAATCCCTCGCTGCCGGTGACTTCGGTCAAAGG
>MERG01000026.1:5590-20494 GCA_001771985.1 Betaproteobacteria bacterium RIFCSPLOWO2_12_FULL_62_13
GCGCTCGCCAAGTCGCGCCCCGGTGAGCTTCTCTACGGCTCTGCCGGCATCGGCAACATGACCCATCTCGCGACCGAGTTCTTCGCAAGCACCGCCGGCATCAAGATGCTGCATGTCCCCTACAAAGGCACGACCCCGGCACAGGTCGATCTCATAAGCGGCCATGTGGCCGTTATGGTCGTGACCACCCGCGGCATCGCGGCACACGTCGAAAGCGGCAAGGTCCGGCTGCTTGCAACCGCCGGTGCAAAACGCTCTGTTGCATTTCCCAAGGTGCCGACACTGGTCGAGTCTGGTTATCCGGACATGGTTTTCACCGGCTGGAACGGCTTGCTCGCGCCGGCCGGCACGCCGCCGGACATCCTGAACAAGATCTCGCAGGAAGTGAACCGCTATCTCGCGACCCCGGAAATTCGCGATCGGATGACGAGCCTGGGTGCCGAGCCCTCGCCCAGCTCACCTCGAGCCTTTGCGGCATTTCTCAAGGCCGAAGCCGCGAAATGGCAGAAAGTGATACGTGCCGCCGGCCTCGAGCGCAGCCAGTAAGGCAAAACGAGCGTTGCCGCGCGCGGTATCGCTCGGCGTAACTACGGAACTCGCTAATCGTCTATCGGTAAATCGATGCCAATGTTTCGAAGCCTGGCGTTGTCGAGCACGTGTTTGCCTACATACAGGTCTTCGATGCACATTCCCTGCGATTCAAAGAGTGTGATCTGCTGATCCGATCTCCGGGCTTCACGGCGACCGGCGACGATTTCGGCAAGTTCCGGTAAGTGGCTCCAATGCATAAATCCCGCCTCGAATGCAGGCAAGAGGTCGCCGCATTCGAGATCAGCAACTTCGCGCGAATCAACGACAATCAGGTCGCTGCGCTTGACCGTTTCCAAATCGACCTCCCGGCGGTCGAGCGCGTTACTTCCTGTTGCGTTCACGTGCTGTCCCGGCTCCAGCCACGCTCCATCGAACACCGGAGTCGGGGAAGGCGTCATGACGTTGATGATGTCAGCGTCCGCCACTGCTTCGCGCGCGGTCTTCACCGCACGCACCGCAATCCCCAGCTTCTTCGACATCGCGGCGCAAAAATCGGCGACACGTTCCTCGTTGCGGCCGAACACTTTCGTTTCCTCTGTCTTTCGCACCGCACATACGGCCTCAAGCTGGTATCCCCCGTGCCGTCCGGCGCCAAAACACGCCACGACCTTGGCATCGGCTCGCGCGAGTAATCGCGTCGCGACAGCAGTCGTGGCGGCAGTGCGCATTTTGCACATCCAGTTCGCTTCGATTTATGTATCGAACCATGTCGTCTTTTCCTGCGGAGCCTCGGTTCACTGCGGCTTCATGCCGAGTTCCTTGATCACCTTCGCCCACTTCTCCATCTCCTCCTTGATCGCTTGCGCAGCGGTCTGTGGCGATCCGCCGCTGGGCTCAGTCCCACCCCGGAGAAGTTTTCCCCGTACCTCTGAATTCTGGAGCACGCGGTTTAGCTCCTGATTGAGCCTGTCGATCACGGCGGCGGGCGTTCCTGCCGCAGCAAAAATCGCGTTTTTTCCTTCGACGGCATAGCCAGGCACACCCGACGATGCAATCGCGGGAATCCCGGGCGCCAGATCCGTGGGCTCGAGAGTGGAAACACCCAATGCCCGCAGCCGTCCCAGTTTCACATGAGGCATGGCGGCGGAAATAACGGGAATCATCATTTGCACTTCGCCCGAGACCAGACCGCCAATGCCGGCACCGACGCCCCTGTACGGGACCCGCACGATAGACACACCGGCCATCGATTTGAACAGTTCTGCGGCCAGGTGTGCCGAAGAACCCGTATCACTACCGGCATCGTTCAATTCTCCCGGCCTTGCTTTCGCGAGGTCGATCAGTTCCTGGACGTTCTTTACGGGTAGCGATGGATGCACGACCAGAAGATTTGCCGTGCGGGTGACAAGACCCACCGGTATCAGATCCTTGAGCGGGGAGTACGAGATGTTCTTTTTCAGTAGCGGGTTGATCCACACGGGCGGGCCGTAGATCAACAGCGTGTAGCCATCCGCCTTTGACCCGAGGACCGTTTCCACTGCGATGACTCCCCCTCCGCCGCCACGATTATCGATCACCACCTGCTGCCCCAAGTTGGCTGTCAGGGCTGGCGCAATCACTCGTGCGACGAAGTCAATTCCGCCGCCCGCAGTCGGAGCGACCATGCGTATGGGTTTCGATGGATAACTCTGACCAAAAGCCGCACTCCCGGTCAGCAACAGCGCCGAGACGATCACATACCGCTTTAGTACTCGATTCATATCCGTCCTCTGAGATTAATGTTTATACGATCTGCTCACCGCGCTACGGCTGGAGAGCGCCTTCCCCGCGCTCGCAACCGTGCGACTGTCCAACTCCTTGATATTCCTTTCGACGGCCGTGCGCAAGACACGGGCAAACCCTGCCCCGCCCATGTTCTCAATGTTCGCCACCGCGTCGATGACGGCGAATTGATCGTTGTGACCAATCGTCAGGCTCACGAGCGGCTTGAATTTGGCGACGACGTCGTCCCAGGTCAGAGGGTTCCGCGAGCTTCCGCGCGGCACTTCGATTGCCTCGGTTTCCTTGTGTCGGTCCTTGAACCGAAACTCCATCCGAACGCCACGCCGCAGCATGTCTTGATCGGAGCTCGTAGCGCCGGCCCGGGTCGCTCATCGCCGCGTCAACATCATATGCATTCGACGTCGCGCGAAAAAATCCTTTGCTCCCTTCGAGCACCGTCGCCGGCCCCGTCATTCCCCACCGCACCAGCAACGCAGCTTCGACGCCGTTCTGCGCCGCTCGCCCTGCATGGAAGATCATCGTCGAAGTGCCATCGTGGTGACATTCATAGAGGCCCGCCGCCTGACTGCCCGCGATGCCCAGAGCGTTCGCCGTTTTTTCCGCATCGAATCCGAGCAGACGGGACGCCGCCGATGCCGCCCCGAACGTTCCGCACGTGCCCGTGGGATGAAAGCCCCGCTCCCGATGCGTGGGAATAATCGCCCGTCCGACTCGTCCGTTGACCTCATAACCCGCCACCATCGCTGCGAGCAGCTCTTTGCCCGGCACGCGCCTCCACTCGCCCACCGCGAGCACTGTCGGAATCACACATGCGCCAGGATGCGCGCCGGAAGGGCTGTGCACATCGTTCAACCCCACGCTGTAGAGAGAAATTCCGTTGACGAACGCGGCGTCGCGCACTGAGCCCTGCGTGTTACCCGGAAATATCGTCGCCTGTCGCTCGCCGCCCAGGCACCGAACCATTGCGGCAACGTTACGCGCTGGCGCCCCATTAACTCCCGCAAGCATGCATCCGACACCGTCGAGCAGCAGCCTCTTGCTCATGTCGATGGTTGCGCGGGGGATGTCGTCGAATTTCAACTCGGCGACAAAGGCTGCGAGCTGGCGTGTCATCACGGGCGTTTCTCCAGTTCTTCAAAAGGGTTTAACGAGTGACCCTGTTTATATTATTATATTCGGGGAATAATGATTGACCCTCGCCCGGATACCGCGTATAAGAAAATCAGGTGTTTACTTTCCTCTCCTTGGTCCCGTTTCTTCCGGGATGCTTCTCCAGCCGCGTCGATTCAGGGTTTGGGATTGAACACATGCGAGCCTGGCTGGGTGCGCATGAATGGATTCTCGAATGCGAGCGTGCACTATGGAACAGGCCATCGGTTTTGACGAGCTGCGCTGGTTGCAGGAGCTGAATTCAAAAACGCCGAAGAAGGAAGTTCCCGAACTGATCGGGGCGAGGCTCCTCACGAGGGGGCTCATCGAGCGTAAGCCCGTTGGCTTCACGCTTACGCGAAGGGGCCGGATCGCGCTGGCGAAGTTGGGTTAGCGGGCTGCAAACAGCATTGGCTCGCACACCTGGCGCGGCGCGTGAAGTGTTCCGACATCTGCTATCCTCTTTTTGAGAGGGCAGGAAATGAATGTCACCACGTGGATCCTGGCCGGCGGGGTTAGCGGCTGGATCGGCTTTTCGTATCTCAGGTTCAACGCAAAGCGGGGGCTCGCTATCTCGATCATCATCGGCATGGCCGGAGGCTTACTCGGCGGAGCCTGGCTTGCCCCGCTGCTCGGCGCCGTGCCAGTCAATCCGGGGGACTTCAACCCGCTTTCGCTTTTTACCGCATTCGCGAGCGCATTCGGATGCCTGACCGTCACCGACATGATCTACAAACGCTTTGGCGTGTGACTTCGACAAGACGGGACCATGGTAAGAGCGAAGAAAGCCAAATCTGTGGCGCGCAAAAAGGTGACCGCGAAGGCCAACGCGCAGCACGCGCGCGAGCGGCGAGTTGCCAAGGCCGGGCGGTTCACTGTGCAAACCAAAGCCGGAGCAGCGGCGACAGTGCGCCCGGTGCTCAGGGTCAAGCGCGCCGATAAGCGCATCGCGAAGGCGACGCGCGATCTCCGGTTGAAAACGGGCGACAAACCGCAGGTTACCGGCAGGGCGACGTTCAAAAAGGCGCTCCCGCGGGAGCGGATCGCGGGCGCGCAAGCGCGCCTGAATGGCAAGCCGCGCTCCACGCGCGCACTGACCGCGCGGGAGAAGGCGCTCGTCAAGGAGTTCGAGCGCCGGGAGCTCTCCCCGGCCGACGCCGAAGCCCGCCGCACGCGTCTCAAAGACCTCATCGTGCTCGGCAAGGAGCGGAGCTACCTCACCTACGCCGAGATCAACGACCATCTGGCGGACGACATGCTGGGCGCCGAGCAGTTCGAGAACATCATCAGCATCATCAATGACATGGGCATCCTGGTGTACGACGCGGCGCCGGATGCCGAGACCCTGCTGATGGCGGAGGCGCCCGCCTCCGTCCCGGACGAGGAGGCGGCCGCGGCAGCGGAGGCGGCGCTTTCTGCGGTGGATTCCGACTTCGGCCGTACCACCGATCCGGTGCGGATGTACCTGCGCGAGATGGGTTCGGTGGACCTCTTGACGCGCGAAGGCGAGATCGAGATCGCCAAGCGCATCGAGGATGGCCTGCGCCACATGATCCAGGCGATTTCCGCCTGCCCGACGACGATTGCCGAGATCCTCGCGCTCGCCGAGAGGATCGAGAAGGGTGAGCTGCCGGTCGACGAAGTGGTCGATGCCCTGGTCGGTTCCGACGCCGGGGAAGGACCGGTCGGTGAGATGCCCGCGCGGGAAAAACTCCGGAAGCAGCTCGAGACTGCGGAGGAAGGCGAGGACGAATCAGGCTGCGCGGCGCAAAGCGCCGCCATGCTCAAGCTCAAAGAGGACGCGCTCCGCCGCTTCACGATGATCCGCTCGCGCTATAGCAGGATGAGGCGCGCGCTCGCAAAACACGGGCCTCGCGGCCTCGCCTATCTCAAGGCACGCGATGCGGTGACCCGCGAGATGATGAGGATCCGCTTTGCGGCGAAGCAGATCGAGGCGCTGTGCGACGGCGTGCGGCAACTGGTGAATGAAGTGCGCGCCCACGAGCGCAGCATCATGACGCTCGCGGTCGACAAGGCCAACATGCCCCATCCCCACTTCATCAAGGCGTTCCCCGGCAAGGAAGGCAATCTGCGCTGGATCAGGAGCGAGATCGAGGCAAGGCGCCCGTGGAGCGAGGCGCTCGAGCGCTTCGAGCCGGCGATCGTCGAACAGCAGCAGAAACTGCTCGATCTGCAGGCGCGGGTGGGCATCCCGATCAAGGATCTCAAGGAGATCAACCGCCAGATGTCCACCGGCGAGGCCAAGGCGCGGCGCGCCAAGCGGGAGATGACCGAGGCGAACCTCAGGCTCGTGATCTCGATCGCCAAGAAATACACCAACCGCGGGCTGCAGTTCCTCGATCTCATCCAGGAGGGCAACATCGGCCTCATGAAGGCGGTGGACAAGTTCGAGTACCGCCGCGGCTACAAGTTCTCGACCTATGCCACGTGGTGGATCCGCCAGGCGATCACGCGCTCGATCGCCGATCAGGCGCACACGATCCGCATCCCGGTGCACATGATCGAGATCATCAGCAAGATGAGGCGCATTTCGCGCCAGATCCTGCAGGAGACCGGTCAGGAGCCCGATCCTTCGCTGCTTGCCGAGAAGATGGAAATGCCCGAAGAAAAGATCCGCATGATCCTCAAGATCTCGAAGCAGCCGATCTCGATGGCGACGCCGATCGGCGACGATGACGATTCGCACCTCGGCGATTTCATCGAGGACCAGACCACCGTCGCCCCGAGCGAGGCGGCGATGTACGCGAGCCTGCGCGACGCCACCAGGAGCGTGCTCGACACCTTGACGCCGCGCGAAGCGAAGGTGCTGCGCATGCGCTTCGGCATCGAGATGACCACCGACCACACGCTGGAGGAGGTCGGCAAGCAGTTCGATGTCACGCGCGAGCGCATCCGCCAGATCGAAGCGAAGGCGCTGCGGAAACTGCGCCATCCCTCCCACTCGCAGCAACTGCGCAGCTTCCTCGACCTGGAAGATTGAATCGAACACTCTCGCGGCCATGCTCGCCGAGAAAAACGTGGTGTCGAACTTCGGTGCCCGCTTTTCAGTACCGTTCGCCCTCGCGAGCATCCTGTATCACGGCCGGAATCGCCACACGCCCTGGCCAACAACTGAGGAGAAAACCCATGACCCACGGTCCGAACGCGCGCCCTCGCGCCCAATCACGCCTCGTGGCACGCTGCGAACGGTTTCCCGGCGCCATTGCCGCTCTCGCCCTTTTCATTGCGGTGTGCCCGGCGAAGGCGGCTGATAACCCGGACTACCCGTCCAAGCCGATCCGTGTGATCGTGGGATTCGCGCCCGGCGGCTCCGCTGACATCACCGCGCGCACCGTCGGGCAGAAACTTTCTGAACTGCTCGGACAATCGGTCGTAGTGGACAACCGCAGCGGCGCGTCGGGCATCATCGGCAGCGAGCTGGCGGCGCGAGCGGCCCCCGACGGCCATACACTTCTGGAGGCGACGATGACGACCCACGGCATCGGGCCGAACCTGTACCAGAAGCTGCCATACGACCCGATCAAGAGCTTCGAACCGATCGCGTTGATGGTGCGCATCCCGCTGGTGATGTTCGCCCATATCTCGGTCCCCGCAACCAACGTCAAGGATCTCGTTACAGTGCTCAAGGCCAACCCGGGCAAGTACCGCTACGCCACTGCCGGCAATGGCAGCCCACCCCACCTCGCCGCCGAACTGTTCAAGCTGAAGGCGGGTGTGGATCTGCTGCACGTACCCTATAAGGGCACGGGGGCGGCCGTGCCGGACGTGGTGGCCGGGCAGGTCCATTTCATGATCGACGGCCCGCCGCCGTTCCTCGGGCACGTGAAGTCAGGCCGGTTGCGCGCGCTGGCGGCTGCAAACGAAAAGCGGTTGGAGCAGTTGCCCGACGTGCCCACCTTCGCCGAGCAGGGCTACAAAGGCATGGAAGCGGGCTTGTGGTACGGCATGCTCGCGCCCAAAGGAACGCCACGAGAGGTGATCAACCGCCTGAACGCGGCGATCAACGAGGCGCTCAAGCAGCCGGACGTGCGCCAGCGCTTCGCGGTGTCCTCGGTCGAGATCATCGGCGGAACACCGAAGCAATTCGGCGCTTACATCGCAGCCGAGATCAAGCGCTGGGGTGAGGTTGCCCGCGCAGCCAACATCCGCATCGAGTGATCCGACTCTCGAGTCCAGATAATGAAACAGAAAAATGGCCTCATACCGGCTGCAACAAGATCAACCAAACGCCCCAAGCTGGATCGCGAGCTCGTCGACATTGCGCGCTATGTGCTGCGCTACCGTCCGCACTCGCGGGAGACGTTGCAGATCGCGCGCCTGCGTCTGAACGACACGCTCGCCTGCGCGCTCGATGCGCTCGCCTATCCCGATTGCACTAAGCTCATCGGGCCCGTCGTTCCGGGCACGATCGTGCCGAACGGCGCCCGCGTTCCCGGCACCCCCTTCGAGCTCGATCCCGTCAAGGCCGCATTCGACATCGGCTGCCTGATACGCTGGCTCGATTTCAACGACACCTTCACCGCCGCGCAAGGCAGCCACCCTTCCGACAACCTCGCGGGGATCCTCGCCGTCTCCGATTATGTCAGCCGAAGAAACCGTGCACGCGGCGGCAAGCCGCTGCTGATGCGCGATGTGCTGGAGTGCCTGATCAAGGCGTACGAGATCCAAGGCTGCATCGCGATCGAAAACGACTTCAACGCCATGGGTGTCGATCACGTCATTCTTACGCGCGTCACCATTGCCGCGATCGCCACGAAGCTCCTTGGCGGCGGGGAAGAGGAGATCGTGAACGCCGTGTCGAACGCCTGGATCGACACGAGCCTGCGCGTCTATCGCCAGGCGCCCAACGTCGGCTGGCGCAAGAGCTGGGCGGCCGGAAAGGCCAACGCCGAGGGTGTGGCGCTCGCCCTGATGGCGGTGGAAGGGGAAATGGGATACCCGTCAGTGCTCACCGCGCCCAGGTGGGGCTTCTACGACCAGTTCTGCGGCGGCAAGCCCTTCACTTTCCAGCGCCCCTGCAGCGACTACATCATCCGCAATTCGATGTTCAAGTTCGTTGCCGCGGGAATGCACGGGCAGTCGGCCGTCGAATGCGCCTTCCGCCTGCATCCGTTGGTGAAGGACCGGCTGCCGGAAATCGAGCGCATCGAGATCTACAGCCAACGGGCGCTGATGGGCATCATGAACAAGATCGGGCCGCTCAACAACCCGGCGGACCGCGACCACAGCGTGCAGTACATCGTCGCGATCGGCCTCATCTTCGGCAAACTCGAAGCACGCGACTTCGAGGACGAGCGGGCGAGCGACCCGCGCATCGACGAGCTCCGCGCAAGAATGATCGTGACGGAGGATCCGCGGTTCACGCGCGAGTTCTATGAGCCCCGCAAGCGGTCGAGCGCGAACGCGATCCAGGTGCGCTTCAAGGACGGAGGGTCCACGCCAAAGGTCATCGTGGAGTACCCCGTCGGCCATCCGCGGCGGAAGAAGGAAGCGGCAGGCGTACTGCGGACGAAGTTCGAGCAGAGTCTCAACCACCGTTTCAGCCCGAAGCGCATCGAACGGATCCTGCGACTGTGCGACGACCAGGCGGCGCTCGAACGCACGCCGGTCGACGCGTTTGTGAATGAATTAGTCGTTTAACGACATCAAGTTATAAGGAGCACACCATGACAAGGCCGAAACCCAATGGTATCCAACGGCACGCGGCGCGCGGATGGGCACGTTGGCTTGTGAGCGGCGCATCGATGTTGTTCGCCGCAGGTGCGATCGCGGCGCAGAGCGGCTGGTCGCCGGAGAAGTACGTGGAAGTCGTGGTCGGCACCGCAGCCGGCAGCGGCAGCGACGCAACCGCGCGCATCATCCAAAGGCTCATGCAGGAGAAGCGCTGGGTCGAGACCTCCTCCACTGTCGTCAACAAGCCCGGCGGCGGCGGCGCGATCGCGCTCGCCTACCTCAACCAGCATCCGGGCAGCGGCCACCACCTGCTCGTCACCTCGCCGACGCTGCTCACAAACCACATCGTGGGCAAGACCTCGGTCAGCTTCAAGGACCTCACGCCCCTGGCCCAGATCGGCACTGAGTACGTGATGATCTCGGTTCGCGAAGATTCGCCGCTCAAATCGGGAAAGGGCTTGATCGCGAAGCTGCGCGAGGATAGCGGCAGTCTCAGCTTCGGTCTCGCCAACTCGCTCGGCAATCACAACCACATCGCCATTGCCAAGCTCGCGAAGGCCGCTGGCGGCGATATGAAAAGGCTCAAGATCGCGGTCTTCGATTCCTCGGGCAAGGCGGTTGCGGCGCTCCTGGGCGGACATGTCGACGTTGTCGCCTCCCCCGGCTCGAGCGTGCACAAGCACCGCGACGGCGGAAAAATTCGGATCCTCGGCGTGGCGGCCGAAAAGCGGCTCACGGGCAAGCTCGCCGACGTGCCGACGTGGAGCGAGCAAGGCGCCAAGGTCGTCTCGGCCAACTGGCGAAGCGTCGTCGGTCCCAAGGGCATGAGCGCCGCGCAACGGCAGTTTTGGGACGACGTGTTCTCGAAGCTCGTCGCAACCGACGAGTGGCAAAAGCAGAACGCCTCGCGCCAGACCGAGAACACTTACCTTAACAGCGCGCATACGCAGCGGCTGATGGAAGAGGAGTACGAGGACTTGACTGCGGTGCTGCGGTCGCTAGCCTCGCCAAGTAGCGCGGACGAGCTGCCGGGACCCCAGCGCCGCTGTTACCACGATTCATCGGGAGATATCGAACATTCTGAAATTGCCTGACGTGAAGGCGCGGCTCGCAATGCAAGGCGCCGACCCCGTTGGCAGTTCGCCGGAAGAATTCGATGCCTTCATCAAGTCCCAAATTGCCAAGCGGGCGAAAGTCGTGAAGGAAAACGGGCTCAAGGTCGACTGACGGGGCGCAAGGCGGTCAGTGCGAGGTGTAGCCGCCATCCACGCAGATGTCTTCGCCCTGAAGATAGGTCGCGCTCGTGGTAGCGAGGAACAGCGCGATATCTGCAATCTCCTCCGGCTCGCCCAGCCGCCCGAGCGGCACATAAGTCTTCAACCGCCGCGCCGCCTCCTCGGGTTCTCCGGCGCTCCGATCGATGATGAACTGGGTCCTCACCGGTCCCGGGCTGATCGAATTCACCGTGATGCCCTCGCGTCCCAGCTCATACGCCATCGATTTCGTGAGATGGATCAACGCAGCCTTCGTCAGGCCGTAGAGGGCGCGTTTGGCGTAGGTCACGTGGCCAAGCTGGCTTGCGATGTGGATGATCCGGCCTCCGCCCTGCCGGCGCATGACTGGCAACACCGCCTGGCTCGCAAAGAAGGGGGCGGCGAGGTTGACGGCGACGACCCGGTCGAACATATCGCGCGTATACTCGCCGAAGTCGTACGGCGCCCGGATGCCGGCGTTGTTGACCAGCACGTCAATGCGCGAGAACCGCCGCGCCGCCTCCTCGATCATGCGTTCGGCCACACCGGCCTCCGAGAGATCGTAGACGCCATAGTCGATGCGTCCTGCTTCGGGGTAGCTTCTGCACTCGTTCCGGACTTTCTCGAGCTGTTCTATCGTGCCCTCCGCCACCAGGAAAACGGACGCCCCTTCCCGCGCGAACCGCTTGGCGATTGCATTTCCGATCCCGCGTGCCGTGGAAGCCCCGGTGACGACCGCGACCTTCCCAGTGAGCTGCCCCATGTTTTCCCCACACTTTGAAAAAAATGGGATTATGCCAGCAAGCCTATGCATCCACTTGTGCAGGGCTTAGTGGTGGACGCCGGGCCTTCGCAGCAGAAGCGGCATGGAATTAAGTTATCATTCGCTACTTATCGCTTGAGAACGTAGCGGTTTGAAGGGAGGACACCATGAAGATCGTGCAGCATCTGGCCGTAACGGTCCGCGCGCTGACAGGCGCGGTGTTTGCGGCGGCCCTATTGGGAATCGTCGGAGTAAACGGCGCGGCGGCGCAAAAGTGGCCGGAAAAGACGGCGCGCATCGTCACGCCGTTCGGTCCCGGCGGCGGCACCGACATTTTCGCCCGCATGCTCGCGCAGCGGCTCTCCGAAACGATGGGCCAGCAATTCATCGTCGAGAACCGCCCGGGCGCCGGCTCCACGCTGGGCACCGAGTACGTTGCGAGGGCGCCGGCCGACGGCTACACGTTCCTGATGACTTCGGCTTCATTCTCCTTCAGCCCCGGTCTCTATCCGAAGCTCCGCTACGATCCGATCAGGGATTTCACGCGCGTGTCGCAGGTCGTGCAGGTGCCGCACGTGATCGTTGTGATTCCGTCCTTTCCTGCAAAGGATCTGCGGGAGTTCGTCAAGCTCGCGCGCGCAAGGCCCGGCGAGGTGCTCTATGCATCCGCCGGCGCAGGCAGTGCGATGCATCTTGCCGGCGCGCTGTTCGGCATCGTCACCAAGACCCAGCTCACTCACGTGCCGTACAAGGGCGGCGGCGCGACGACCGTCGCCGTGATGAGCGGCGAGGCCACGACGGCGTTCAATACGATCGAAACGGCGCTGTCGCTCATCCGCGCCAACCGGCTGCGGGCGCTTGCGGTTTCGACGCGCGAGCGCGCGCCGGCGCTGCCCGACGTGCCGACTGCGATCGAGGCGGGATTCAAGGACTACGAAGCGATCGGCTGGTTCGGCCTGATGGCGCCGGCCGGCACGCCGTCCGCGATCGTCGAGCAGTTGAGCGCCGAAGTTGCCAAGGCGATGGCGGCGCCGGCCATCCGCGAGCGCACGATGGCGCAAGGCGCGACTCCGGTCGGCAGCACGCCGGCCCAGTTCGAGCGCTTTGTGCGCGAGGAGGTGGCTAAGTGGACCCGCATCATTCGTGAGGCCGGTATCAAGCTCGATTGAGGCAGAAGCACCGGAATGGGACAACAGATCGAAAAGCTGGCGCAGTTCGTCGCGCAGACGCGGTGGGAGGATATTCCCGAGCCCGTGCAACGGCATGCGAAGCTCGTATTCCTCGACACGCTCGGCGTGATCCTCGCCGGGTCGGAGCGGCCCGAGGTGCAGCAATTGCGGGAGCGTCTAGCGGCCACCGCGGACAGCGGCGCCACCGTGTTCGCGCGCGGTTGGCCTACAAGCGATCCGCGCACCGCCGCACTGCTCAACGGCATTGCCGGGCGGGCGATCGAGCTCTGCGAGGGTCTGCGCCTGGTCTCCGGCCAGCCGGCGATCCAGATTTTGCCCGGCGTGTTGGCGCTAGCCGAGTCGGCATCCGGCAGCGGTCGCGAAGTGATGACGGCTTTCGTCCTCGGTTACGACGTCGCCGGCCGCCTTTGCTCTGCATTCACGCCGCGTCCGCTGGCGCATCAGAACGGTCAGGCTACGCTGGTGGCCGCCGCCGCCGCGGGAGCGCGCATGCGCCGCCTGAACGCAGCGGCAGTGAGCCTCGCCATGCGCATCGCCGCTACGCTCGTGCTGACGCCGAGCTACAACAACGCCGTGGCGGGCGCGACGGCGCTCAATGTCGCCGGCGGAATGAGCGGGTTTGCATGCGCGCTCGCCCCCGAGCTCGCCCTCGCCGGATTCGAGGCCCAGGAGGACGCCATCGAAGAGGCGCTCGCGAATCTCGTGGGAGATGGGTTCAGGCCCGATGGCCTGCTCGACGAGCTCGGCACCCGCTGGGAGATCACGCGCAACTATTTCCGTCTCTACGCGTGCTGCAATCCCATCCATCCCGCTCTGGATTGTCTGCGCGAGGCCCTCGAAACGCTGCGCCCGCGGCCTGACGACATCGAGCGTATCGACGTCGCGACTTATCGTTTCGCTTCGGTCATGCGTAGCTCCGATCCGCCCAATTATTTTGCATCGAAGTATTCGCTGCCCCACGCCGCAGCGGTGATGGTGGTGAAGGGAAATGCCGGTTACGGAGCCCTTGATGACGCCGCGTTACGCGATCCTGCCGTAGCCGCGCTGCGTCGTCGCGTGCATGTGACGGAAGATCCGGCGATGAGCGCCGTCGCGCCGCGCCTGCGGCCTGCGCGCGTGACCGTCACATTGAAGGACGGCCGCCAAGGCACACACGCCTGCGAGAGTCACCGCGGTGATTTCCAGCAGCCCTTTACGGAGTCGGAGATTCGTGAGAAATTCCGTGAACTCGCCGGCGTCGTGCTCACGCCGGAGGGCGTCACTCGAATCGAAGAACTTGCGGACCGATGCGAGCGATGGCCGAAGGTGCGCGAGCTCACCGAGCGGCTGCGCCGCTACGCTCGATCCTGAGCTGGAACAGTTACACTGACGCTGCCTATCCCCGGACGAAAGGAGCAGACGCATGCTCGATCTCATCATACGCGGCGGCCGCGTGGTCACGCCGGAGGGCGCGGGCCTCTGGGATATCGCCATTGCCGGCGAACAGATCACCGCGGTGGCCGCGCCCGAAGTGCTGAAGGACATGCCCGCCGCCCGGATCGTCGACGCCAGCGGCAAGCTTGTCTTTCCCGGCGGCATCGACCCGCACATCCATTGCGACTGGCCGGTGCAACCGGGCAAGGATGGTGGTCCGCCGCTGCTGAGCGCCGGTTCGGCACACCTCAGCCGGGCGGCGCTCTGCGGCGGCACGACCACGCTCATCGATTTCGCCGTCTGGAACGCGGGCGAGACGCTCGAGCAGGCGATCGCGCGCCGCGACCGCCAGTGGCGCGGGCAGTGCCATTGCGACTATGCGTTTCACGTGATGTTGTTCGGAAAGATTCCACCGACCACCTTGAACGAGTTGCCGGAGGCGATGCAGGCGGGCTTTCCCACGGTGAAAATCTTCACGACGAATATCCGCCCGGCCATCACGGATAGAAAAGTCGGATTCGGCGACATTTGGGAAATCCTCAAGGTACTCGCGCGGCACGGCGGGCTCGCGGCGATCCACGCCGAGGAAGACGATCTCGTGATGCACATGTACGAGAAGCTCATCGCGGAAGGACGGGTCGGCTTCGAGAACATGCCCGAGGCGCACAGCGCGCTGTCCGAGGATCTCGCCTTCCGGCACATCATCCGCCTCGCGGAAAACGTCGAAGGCGCCGCGCTCTACATGATGCACGTGAGCGCAGGCACCGGCGTCGCGGCAGTCCGCGAATCGCGCGCGCGGGGTTACCCGATCTACGGCGAGACGCTGCACCAGTACATGCTCTACAACGCGTCCGATTACCGGCGTCCCAACGGACAGATCTATCACACCTATCCCTCGCTCAAAACCGAAGCGGACCAGAAGGCGCTGTGGCAGGGCACGGTGGACGGCGAGATCAGCACTGTCGCGACCGACGGTATCTGCACCTCGCTTTGCACGAAGATTCACGGCAAGCGCATCGACGACACCACCGGGGGCAATGCCGGCGTCGAGCCGCGGCTATCCGTGATGTACAGCGAAATGGTGGTGAAGCGCGGCTATCCGCTGGAGACGTTCGTGGATCATGTCTCG
>MERG01000026.1:20527-20813 GCA_001771985.1 Betaproteobacteria bacterium RIFCSPLOWO2_12_FULL_62_13
CGCAAGGGGGTGATCGCGGCGGGCAGCGACGCCGATCTGGTAATCTTCGACCCCGCCATCCGGCGCAAGGTGCGCGTGGAAGATCTGCACGAGACCGATTACAGTCCGTGGGAAGGCCATGACATCGCGGGATGGCCGCAGACCACGATACTGCGCGGCAAGATCGTGGTGGACAAGGGCGAGTTTCTGGGCGCCGCGCAAGGGAACAGCATCCCGCGCAAGATCGCCGACGCGATCCGCTCCCGCCCCGCATGCTGAGAATCAGGGGAGAGCGAGTGAAGAAGAG
>MERG01000027.1:0-5912 GCA_001771985.1 Betaproteobacteria bacterium RIFCSPLOWO2_12_FULL_62_13
AAATCCCTTGTAACCGCCGAAAGGCAGAATCGCGTGCACTTGCGCCGGGTCGCGCGTAGGCCGGCCCTGCGCATCGATCGCGACGCCTTCGGGCAACACCGCGCCGCGGCGCTCCTGGAAAATCAGGTCCGTACCCATGAACGCCGCGGCACCGAGATCGATGACAAACGGCTCATTCAAGGTCGGAAAAGCAAACGCAATCGGATTGGTGCCCGTTGCGGGACCGCTGGAGCCGGGCGCCGCCACATGGGCCCTGCTGCTCACGCTGTGGATACCAATCAGGCCGGCGCGGGCACCCATCTCGACGTAGTGCGCGCTGCGGCCGCTCACCCAGGAATTGTTCACGCCAACAGCCGAGAAGCCATGCTCGCGCGCCTTCGCGATCGCGACTTGCGTCGCGCGGTACATCGCCACCATGCCGTTGTTGTTGCCGCCGTCGAACAGCGCCGACACCGGGGTCTCGCGCAGCACGCGCAGCGGCCGGCGCGGTTGCCGCAGCTGGCGATGCTCGGCGACGTTTAGTATTTTCGGTAGCCCCGAGTATTCGTACCCGCACAATGCTGCGTCAACCACGTGATCGGCAATGATGCGCGCTTCCTCCGCGTCATAACCGATTCTCCCGAGCGTCTGCTGAGCAAGCATTTGGGCCTCGCTGGCGCTCAGCCGAACCCGGTTCTGAGAAACGTTCACCAATTGAGACTCCCGATCAATATAGCTCGCGCGCCGTGCCACGATGGCCGGCATGACTCGTCAAATCACCGTAATGCCTGCCGGGCAAATAGAGCCAACTTTTCCACCTGCTTGCGCAGGAATGCGGCGAACTCTTTGGTCGAACTGCTGCCCACGAGTTCAACTCCCTGTTCCAGGAAGCGATTGCGCCGCTCCGTGACGGCAACCGCTTTCGCTACCCCGTCGCGCAAACGCTCGAGCACCTCGCGCGGTGTGCCCGCAGGCGCCATCAGGCCGTTAAAAAGGGCGATATGAATACTATGCATTATGCATCGCTGTTCTTATACGTTGCGACCGCAATGCCGAAATCTTGTTTAACGGCGCTTTGATAGAAATTTTTCAATTCCTGTCCGCAATTCCGGAGAGCCCATAAAGGCTACTCGCATCGCCCGTGCTGCCTCGATGCCGCGGTCGAAATCGAGTTCGATGATTTCGTTGAACGCGTGCTTACCCATGCTCATCGTGAGTGGTCCGATCGCTGCGAGTTGCTTTGCTAGCCCCTCAACTTCGGTGTCGAGATCGGCTTCAGGCACAACCCGGGTGACGAGGCCCATTGCGGCCGCTTCGCGCGCCGAGATAATGCGTCCGGTGAGCGCAAGATCGAGCGCACTGCGCCGGCCCACCGCTCGAACCAGCGAAGGCAGAATGAAAAGCGGGAAGAGACCGATCTTTATTTCCGGCGTGCCGAAGCTCGCAGAATCAGACGCAATCACAAAATCGCAGGATGCCACGACCCCGCAGCCTCCCGCGAGCGCGGGACCTTGCACCCGGCAGATGGTAGGTTTCGATAGCCGTGCCAGCGTACGGTACAGCTGCGCCCATGGTTCTCCACTCTGCCAGTGCTCCGTCGGAGCGGAAGTGGTGGTCGAGAGGAACTCCCGCAGATCGCCGCCGGACGAGAATGCGCTGCCGGCACCGGCAAGAATGACGACCCGCGCCTGCGGATTGGCTTCCGCTTCCAGCAGCCGCTCCGTCAGGCGCGCCGCGGTTTCAGTGCCGATCGGGTTGCGTCGTTCAGGAAACGATATGATAATCTGGGCGATATCCGAGTCAAAGCTAAGCTCGACCTGCGTGGCCGCATCATCATTGGACATGCACTCCTCCTATGCCGGCGATTACGGTAATGGCATATACTACCCATTTGCCACACGTTCGTGAAGGCACTTCAGGCACCCTTTCGTCAGAGATGCCGGTCGTTCAAACACCGGTGCCTGTCGCACGAAATGACAACAAGTGCCATGAAAGAGGTCGTGCTTAAGCCGGCCGTTCCGGTGGGCCAGTTGTTAAACGTGGTCCATGTTATCGTGAACGTGGCGGTACCTAGCATTGCAACGACGCGTGACTTATAGGACCAGCAGGAAAGCCGAACCTAATGGTAGTTGCTTAGATAGTTGGCATTGACTGGAAGTGAAACTTGTATCACGCAATCGGGTGTATTAAAAATTACTGTGTCAGTCGAACGCTGGTCGCTATCGCATCGACGACGCCTAATATTCGTATTGACGTTCTGTGAATATGACGTTACATCGCCGTAAAGAAGCCCATTTAAAGCCAACGTCGTGACGGAGTTCCTTGCTGCGCGCCATCAATTCAGACAGAGGAATCATGTGATGAGCAACGTGCCGAAGTCGGTGGTTATCCATGAAGAAGGCCCGCGCGAAGGCTTTCAAATCGCGGCCAAGCCGATCGCGACGAAGCTCAAGGTCGAGCTGATCGAAGCGCTCGCGGAAACCGGTATCAAGCAGATTGATAGTGTGGCACTGGTCGATCCGAAGCGCGTTCCCGGTTGGGCTGACGCCGATGACGTGGCGCGGCTGATCCGCAAACATCCGGGCGTTCGCTATACGGGGCTGTGGCTTAACCTTCGTGGTCTCGAGCGCGCCGCAGCGCTACCGCTGGACATCGTCGGCGTCATCCGGCTTACTGCCTCGGAAACGTTTTGCTTGCGCAACACCAACCGCACGCTCGCTCAGACCGTGGATGAGCAGCGGAAGTGGCTGCGCTTCTACAGGGAGAGGAATATCCCTCTCGAGTGGGGCTATATCATGACCGCCTTCGGTTGTAATTATGAAGGCGACATTGCGCCGGCGAAGGTCCGGGCGATGGTGGCTGAAATCCTGTCCCTGGCTGATGAATTCGGATACTCGATCGACGGCGTGGTCCTCGCCGATACCGTTGGCATGGGCACGCCCCTAAAGGTGGAGAGGATCATTGGCATGATACGCGATGAATGGCCGGAGCTGCGGTTGGGGACGCATCTTCATGATACTCGGGGTACAGGGCTCGCGAACGCTTGGGCGGCGCTGAGCCTCGGAGTACAGCAGTTCGACACTACGGTTGCGGGGCTGGGCGGTTGTCCGTTCGCCTCGAGCAAAGGGGCACCGGGTAATATCTGCACCGAAGATTTCGTTTATATGTGTGAAGAAATGGGCATATCGACCGGAATCGATCTTGCCCGGCTGATTGAATGCGCGCGCCTGGCGGAATCGATTGTTGGACATCCATTGCCCGGTAAGGTAATGAAAGCCGGCGTTCGACCACAATCGCTGGTCGCCTGAGTCCTGATGCGTTTCGATCGCAAGGCGCTGATCAGCATCGAACTAGAATAGCGCGCATGCCGAAGCCCCGGCCCTCGACCGCCGCATTGTCGACCGTGTTTGAGCCCAATGCCATCGTGGTCTACGGTGCGTCCTCGGATCCCAACAAGATAGGCGGCCGTCCGCTACGTTATTTGAAGGAACTGGGCTTCAACGGTAGGCTCTACGCCATCAACCCGGCGCGCGATTCGGTACAGGGCGTGCGCTCCTTCCCGAGCGCTACTGCAATCGACGGTGAACTTGATCTTGCGGTGATCGTTGTGCCGAGCGAAAGCGTACTCGGCGCGCTCCAGGATTGTGTTCGCAAGGGTGTCAAGGGCGCGGTGGTCTTGTCTTCTGGATTTTCGGAAGTCGGAAGCAAAGGGGCACACATGCAAGCCCAGATTACTGCGCTCGCTCGCGCTAGCGGCATGCGCATCCTGGGGCCAAACTGTCTGGGATTCGTAAATGGCGTGCGTGGAATCAGCGTGACGTTCTCCCCATCACGGGAGCTGCGCTGGCCACAGCTAGGCTCCATCGGTTTCGTGACGCAGAGCGGCGCGTTCGGCTCCCACTCCGCCGCAGTGTGCTGTAACCGCGGCCTCGGCTTGGGCATGTGGATTACCACTGGCAACGAGGCCGACATCGATGTCGCGGACTGCATTGTTTTTCTCGCCGGGGATAGTCACACAACGGTGATCGTCGGCTATATCGAGGGCTGTCGTGATGCGCCAAAGCTGGCGGCGGCACTTGATCATGCGCGGCTCAACGGTAAGCAGGTTATTTTGCTCAAGGCGGGCACGAGCGACGCGGGCGTAGCGGCAGTAGCCTCACATACAGCGATGCTGGCGGGGCGCGACGAGTTGTTCGATGCTTTTTTGCGCCAGCACGGCGTGATACGTGCGCGGTCAGTCGATGAGTTACTCGATACGGCATACGCTTGTGCGCCGAGAATCCGACCGGCCAGCCCGCGTACGGCGATCATCTCGACCTCGGGGGGCGTGGGAGTAATCATGGCAGACGCCGCGATCGAGGGCGGCCTCCGCATTGATCCTCTTCCGGCGGAGGTGCAGGACAAGATCCGTGCCATGCTTCCGTATGCTGGCACTCGAAACCCGATCGACACGACCGCGCAAATGGTCAACGACATCACTCTCGTTTCGAAATGCTTCGAGCATGTTATCGCAGGCAGCACGACCGATATCATCGTTACCCACCTGTCGTTCATAGGCTACGACACTGCGTTGATGGACGAGCTGTCAGGTCCGCTGTTCGTATTGCGGCGGAAGCATCCGGAAAAGCTGTTCGTGCTTTCCATGCTGTGCTCAGAGAACATCCGCCGGCGTTATGAGGCAGCTGGATTCCTCGTCTTTGAAGACCCCACCCGAGCAGTCCAGGCGGCGGTCAAGTGCAACACCGCCGCCGCCTTCGCGCGGGAGGCCTTTTCGCGCGTCGATGCGGCCGACACGCGCGCGATGCCTATCATGAATGGCAAACCTGCGACCGAATTCGAAGCAAAACAGGTGCTGCGAGCGGCGGGCATACCAGTTCCGGCGGAAGCTGTAGTCGACAGCGCTGACGCGGCAGTCTCCGAGGCGTGCTCGATCGGTTTTCCCGTGGTGTTGAAGGTTGTATCGCGCGACATTCCTCATAAAACCGAAGTCGGGGGCGTAATATTGAACCTCTCAACACCGGAGGCTGTGGTAGCCGGCTTTAATGAGCTTCACGCTCGCGTGCACGCCGCCGCGCCGCATGCCAATATCGAGGGTATCCTGGTCGGCAAGCAAATCGTGGGCGGCATCGAGACCATTGCCGGCATCCTCAACGACCCAGTGCTAGGCCCGTTCGTCATGTTGGGATTGGGCGGGATTTTCGCCGAGGTCTTCAATGATGTCGTGTTTCGGCGCGCTCCGTTTGGGATCGAACACGCCAGCAAAATGATCCGCGAGCTGAGATCGTTCAGTGTCCTGGACGGCGCCCGTGGCCAATCCCGCGCGGACCTCGCCGCACTGGCGGATGTTTTGTGCCGCTTGTCGCGATTGGCAGCAGCCAATGTTGGCACGATACAAAGCATGGATATCAATCCACTCATTGCGTGCCCCGATGGGGTGTTTGCTGTCGATGCGATGGTGGTTCTGCTGAGCGATTCGGCATCGGAGAAATGCGCGTGAGGCTCCAGCCGGAAAGCGTGCGCAGCTAAGGAGAGCGGACTATGAGCCTCGAAGAACAGTTGTGTAATCATGTGTCGGCATGCCGATATGAAGATCTGCCCCCCGAGGCGGTTCAGTCGGCCAAGTTCAGTATTCTTGACACGATCGGGGTCATGCTCGCCTCCACGACGAACTCGGATGATTGCGTCAAAATGGCTGCTTTCGCCCGGCAGTTCGGTGGCCGTCCCGAAAGTACGGTGATCGGTTTTGGGGACCGATTGCCTTCACCCATGACTGCGCTCGTCAATGGCGCGCTGTGCCATCCGCTCGATTACGACGATGTCCATGAACGCGCCAAGAGCCACCCGAGCGCGCAAACACTGCCGGCCGCGCTGGCGGTGGCGCAGCGAGTTGGCAGCGTCAGCGGTCGCGAGCTGATAACGGCTGTCGCCGTTGG
>MERG01000027.1:5963-11906 GCA_001771985.1 Betaproteobacteria bacterium RIFCSPLOWO2_12_FULL_62_13
GCACGGTTGGCTGGGCTCCGCCGTCTACGGACCATTCGGAGCCGCCGTCGCGGCTGGCAAGATCATCGGTCTGTCGCCCACCGCAATGAGCCACGCGATCGGCATGGCTTTCGCACAAACCGGCGGCACACGGGAAATGGCGGAGGGATCTTCACTGCGTGGGGTGCGCGATGGATTTTCAGCTAAGGTGGGTGTCGTGTCAGCGTTGCTGGCGCAGCAGGGTATGACGGGCCCGGGCCGTTTTCTCGAGGGTCGCGCAGGGCTCTACAACCTGTATTTTCGCGGTAAGTACACGCCTGAACGCTTGCTAAAGAATCTCGGTTCGGTCTACGAAGGCGCACATGTCAGCTATAAGCTGTGGCCCGCGTGCCGTCTGACGCACACCTACATCGAGGCGCTCTTATCCGTGATGCGTGAACAGAAATTGACGCTGCAGGATATCGATCAGGTAAACATTGTCGTGAGCAAGTGGGGTAAGGAGCTATGCGAACCGGCGGACCGCCGTTTGAATCCCAGAACTTCGGTGGCTGCTGGTGACAGCCTCCCTTTTACACTGGGGATCGCGATGGCGCATCAGGCAGTGAAAATAGAGCATTTCGCAGCCGAGGGGCTCGCAGACCAGCGAGTTCTCGATGCGGCCCGGAAAATCATCCACCGCTTCGACGCGTCCCTGGATCCGGCGGACATGACGCCCGGCGATGTAACAGTGAAGACGTGCGATGGGCGCGTTTTCAATAAGCGGGTGGAGTTCGCCTATGGGAGTCCGCAGAACCCGCATAAGAAAGGCGGACTCGAGGAGAAGTTTGTAGATTGCGTCAGGCACTCGGTCGTTCCGATCGATACGAATCGCGCGCAACAGCTTATTGACCATATACTCGCCCTGGAGAACGTGCCTTCCATCGAGATGATCGTGCCCTGACGGACGCGGCCTACGGTCAATGTAGCATCGCTCATGTCTGCGGCATGGTAAAGCTTGGCCCGTCCCTGTATTATGGGGCATGGAACGCCGGTGCTTTCAAGGTGCCGCCATTGAAGGTGAATTAATGTCGATAGAAGTTCTTCTTAAAGGTGCCGTTGCTACGGTGCGTTTGAACCGGCCTGACAAATTGAACGCGCTGACGGACCAGATGAAGGAGCGGCTCACGTCGTTGTTCGCGGAATTGGCGGCCGACGGGGGGGTGCGGGCGATTCTGCTCACAGGCGCCGGGCGGGGGTTCTGCGCCGGCGGTGACGTCTCCACGATGGCGAACTTCAATCCGGCCTCAGCGAAGGCACGCGTGAGAAAGGCGCAGCAGGTGGTGCTCAACCTCGCCAATATCGAAAAGCCAGTCATCGCCGCAGTGCGCGGGCCGGTCGCCGGCATCGGCTGGAGCCTTGCGCTCGCCTGCGATCTGATCGTCGCGTCCGAAACGGCAGTCTTTCATCAGTCATTTGCAAAGATTGGTCTGGTGCCTGACGGGGGCGCGGTGTTCTTCCTTGCGCAAGTACTCGGCGTGTACCGGGCGAAAGAACTCGTCTACATGGCCTGCCCGACCACGGCGCGGGACGCCCAGGCCCTCGGCCTCGTCAACCGTGTTGTACCCGATGAGAGCCTTGAAACGGTGGCGGAAGGTTTGGCTGAAGAACTCGCGCGCGGACCCGCTTTTGCTCTTGGCGTAACGAAGCGCATGTTCAAGATTTTGCACACGCCGAGCCTGGATAACTTTCTGGAGACCGAGGCATGGGCGCAGGGCATGTCGCTGCTGACTGAAGATCACGCGGAAGGCAGTCGAGCATTCCGCGAAAAACGGCGACCCGATTTCAGGGGCCAATAATTGGCGGTGGGCCAGGCGGGGAGGGGGGCCGGTTCAATGGCCACATCTTGGGAATAAACAGCAATGGAGGAAGGAAATGAATAGCAGTAAGTTCCAAAAATCGGCATTTGTGCTGGCGTTAATCATGTTCGTCTTCGGGGCGAGTGGGACACTTGCCCAATCGTCACGTACGACGAGCCCGGCCTCCAATTACCCCAACGCCCCGATCCGCTTCATCGTTCCTTTTGCGGCCGGATCCGGTAATGACATCGTAGCGCGGCGCATTGGTCAGCTCCTGAGTGAATCGCTCCATCAGCCACTGGTTATGCAGAACGTGGGCGGTGCCGGCGGAATCATAGGCATGACGCAGGTAACACGGTCCGCGCCGGACGGCTACACGATCGGCATGGGGTCGCCATCCACGTTGGCCATTGCGCCCTATATGATGAAAAATCCGCCCTACGATCCTATCAGGGATCTTGCGCCGGTCACCCTCATCGCGGCGACGCCATTTATATTGGTAGTGCACCCGAGCGTGCCGGTCAACTCCCTCGCGGAATTGGTTGCGCATGCGAAAGCCAATCCCGGCAAGTATAACTACTCATCCGCCGGTAAAGGCACAACCCATCATCTGGGCGTAGAGATGTTCAACTCGATTGCGGGCACGGACTTCGCCCACGTACCGTTCAAAGGCGCAGCGCCGGCGACGATAGCGGTCGCTTCCGGCGAGATCGATATGATCTTTGGCCCCATACTCTCCACGGTGCCCTTTCTGCAGTCCAAAAAGCTGAAAGCTCTTGCAGTGACAAGTGCCCAGCGTTCGCCAGCGGTACCCAGCATCCCCACCATTGCCGAAAGCGGTTATCCGGGCTACCAATCAGTTAACTGGTACGGGATTGTTGCGCCGCGTGGGACGCCGGCGGCGATCATCGAAAGGCTGAACCGGGAAACCGTTCGCCAACTCGGCACTCCGGAAATCCGCAACCAGCTCGCGAACAGTGGCGCGAAGGTCTACGGCAACACGGCCAAGGAATTTTCCGATGTCATCATATCGGAAAGCGCCAATGCCAAGAACGTCATAAAGCGGTTGAATCTCTTCATCGAATAGCCGCCCCTGCACAAATCGGGACGGGGCTCAGCGCTGTTAGAGCGGATGAAAAGGCTTGGCAGAGTTGATGTGATCCCGAACTAGCAGCGCTGCGCTTGGGCAAGCTGGGGTTTATTCCCGCGTGATGTTTTGATCGCGGATAATTTTTCCCCACCGCTGGTGCTCGCTTTTCATGTAGCTGCTGTATTCCTTTGGAGTAGACCCCAACGTCATGACTCCATAAACGTCGAGCTGGCGTTGCACATCCGGATGCTTCAGGACCTTTAGAATTTCCGCATTGAGCCTATTGATGACGGCGATCGGTGTCTTTGCCGGTACCAGCACGCCCTGCCAGCTCGTTGCCTCGAATTTCGGCATCCCCGATTCACTGAATGTTGGCACATCAGGTAAGGCTTTGCTGCGTTCCAGACTGGTTACTGCAATCGTGCGCAAACGACCATCTTTAACGAAGGGCACGGCCGAGGCGACGGTGCCAAAATAAAACTGCGTGCGGCCGCCCAGTAGGTCTACATACGCCTGCCCGCTGCCTCTATAAGGGATATGTATCGCGGTGAGCTTGTTAGTGTTTAGAAATATCAGCGTGGTAAGATGCGAGATGGCGCCAATGCCAACCGAAGCGTAGTTGAGCTTGCCGGGATTAGCGCGGACATGAGCGATGAACTCGATCAGGTTTGTTGCCGGCACGGCACGATTCACGAGCAGAATTTGGGGCACCGCGGCGGTGAGCGCTACAGGCGCAAAATCTTTGACTGCGTCGTAGTTGAGATGTCGATACATGAAGATATTAAAAATCATGTTGGAGGTATTGTAGAGCGCCGTATAGCCGTCTGCCTGCGCCTTCGCGACCAACTCCGCTCCGATGTTCATGTTGGCGCCCGGTCTGTTGTCGACGACCACAAAATGACCCATCTGATCTCCCAGTTTCTGCGCAATCACTCTGGCAACCAGATCAGCGGATCCCCCGGGTCCGAAGGGAACAACCAACCTCAGGGGTCGATTAGGATAATCTGCCTGAGCACATGCTGTACCCGATAGTGCGGTCATCGCGGCCACCGCAAGAATGATCCTCATGACGTAATTCATGTTCATTTCTCCCTGTAAAACAAATGGCGGACGTGACGTGCACACCGCCGTTCCCGTTCATGAATTACCTGGTTCGCGTTCACAAGTAAGACCAACTCATCTTGAACCTGCTATTCCGCGCGGTCTTGCCGCGGGGACACCGACCCTCCTAAGATGGTTGGATGAGCGAAGGTGTAGTTAAGAAAGGGAGTCATTGCGCCTGGCAAATACATTACCACGTCGTGTTTCCGGTGAAGTATCGGAAAGCGTTGCTGGATGGTGATGTTGTTCGGATCAGAATTGAGACGGCACGAGGTATTGAGGAGCGCTACGATAGCGAGTTTGAGCGGATTGGGTGTGGCGGAGGCCATATTCATATTTTTTGCACAGCGCATCCGAAGGTATCGCCTGGGCAGATTGTGAGGGTGTTCAAGAGCATTACGGCGAGGGCGATATTTCAGGGTAAGCCGGCTGTGAAGAAGGCGTTATGGGGAGGTGAGTTTTGGACGGATGGGTACTATGTGGCGACGGTTGGGGAACGCGGGGGCTGGGAAGTGGTGGAGCGATACGTTCGCAACCAAGGCAAGCCACAAGAAGCACTCCGTCAACTCACGCTGTTTTGATATCCCGCGCTCTTGGCGCGCGGCATTTCATTGTAATACTAGGCGGTCGTCGCATTCCAGTCAACAACGCAAACTGGCACAACGCTTGACGACATGAGGAGGCCGGGACGCGGATAAGTTTCGCGCTCGACAAACAGCAGTTGCAGATCCAGACGCTGGTCCGCCGCGTGGCGCGCGAAAAAGTCGCGCCGCGAGCGAACGACATCGATCGCACGGCGCGGAGTATCCGCATGAAATGTTGGAGTTGCTGCGCGGGCTGGGTCTGTTCGCGCTGCGGTTTCCGGAGAGCCAGGGCGGAACTGGCAGCACGCTGTCGACGTGCGTCGCGGTCGAGGAGCTCGCGCCCTTTCCGGCAATGGCCAAATGCTAAGCGACAGACGTCGCGATGAAAGTGACTACCGACGCAGTGCAGCTCTTCGGCGCGGCGGGCATATCCGCAGAGTTTCCGATAAATCGCTACATGCGTGATGCGAAAGTGCTGCAGATCATCGAAGGCACCAACCAGATACAGCGCAACATCATCGGCAACAGCTTGTTAGGCACCGTCACGAAGCTATAGAATCGCACGAGCGAAACCCAAGAAGGGCGGCATCGCGTGGAAACCGTAGGGCTTGGACTCCAGTTCGAGGATCTGCCGGTCGGGCGCAAATTCAAGACGATCGGCCGCACGATCACCGAAGCCGACATCGTCAATTACGTAAACTGCACCGGGCTCACGGAAGTGTTGTTCACCGACGCCGAGTTTCGGGAGCGGGACTCGGTCATCAAAGGCCGATTCGCGCCGGCGATGCTTGCGTATGCCCTGGCGGAAGGGCTGCTCGTACAGGCCATGATGCAGCACACGGGCCTTGCTTTTCTGAGTATGGAATTGAACGTGCACCAACCGGTCTTCGCGGGCGATACGATCCACGTGGAAGTGGAAGTCGTGGAAGCGCGCGTGAGCCGCAGCCGCCCGGACCGCGGTCTGGTGCGGACGCGAAACGAGGTGGTGAAGCAGGACGGAACGAAAGTGCTGACCTACACACCATTGCGTATGGTGAAGTGCCGCAAGGCGGCTGAGCAGTGAGTGCCAAGGAAAACGCCCGGCGTGGGAGCGGGCCGCTGTGCGGATTTCGTGTCGTAGACCTGACGCAGTTCATCCTCGGGCCCGTCGCAACGCAAATCCTTGGCGACTACGGCGCTGACGTTGTCAAGATCGAGAACCCCGGGGGCGACCTCAACCGCAAGATCGGGCCGGCGCGTCACCCCGATATGGCCGCGATGTTTCTCAGCATGAATCGCAGCAAGCGCAGCGTCGTGTTGAATCTCAGGCACCGCGAAGCGCTCGATGCACTGAACCGCATGATCGAAGAAGCTG
>MERG01000028.1 GCA_001771985.1 Betaproteobacteria bacterium RIFCSPLOWO2_12_FULL_62_13
GGCGTCTTCGCGAGATCGTCGAAGCACGCAGGCGTCTACTGGCGATGCTCGACGAGCGGCGTGCCGCGCAGAGAGCGCCAGCGAGATGCGCCGTGCTCGGACGCGTACGCGTCCACGCCGGGGGCGCACGCCGTCGAGGCGCGTCGTTAGAGCGGAGATAGGGTGATCTCGTCGGGGCTGGCGCTTCGTTCAACGCCCAGGATACGATAGTAGTCTTTGTATTTCATAAAGTCGCTTCATCGAGTCAGCCCCCCAGCTTGCGTATTTCCACATGTTGCGCGCGCGGGCGTCTGTTCGAATTGATCTGGATCAATCAGTTCCACGGCACTGCATGGAATCATTTTGAAGGGGGGTATTGCAACTTTTGCTATTGAAGTGAGGCATGTCAGAACCGAGTGAAGCCGAGGTTCACTCCTTGCGCGAAGCGCTCGCCGAAGACAACGCGCGGTGGTCTCTCCGTTGAACTTCATCCTCGCGAGCGAGCTTTACGTCCCAGCCGTTCTTCGACCTCAAGCACATTCATCGTGGTCTTGAGTACCGCATCCGGATTCAGGCTCATGGAATCGATTCCAATCTCTACCAGGTATTGCGCCATCTCCGGATAATCGGACGGCGCCTGGCCACACAGCCCAGAGTGGCGATGATTGCGCTTGCAACCTTCAACAGCGAGCCTGATCATCTCTTTGACGCCTTGATCGCGTTCGTCGAAATCGAAGGCCACGATCTCCGAATCGCGATCTACCCCGAGCGTCAACTGCGTAAGATCGTTCGATCCGATCGAAAGACCGTCGAACAGTTTAGCGAACGCGTCGATCAGAATCACATTATTAGGTATCTCGCACATGACGTAGACTTCCAAGCCGTTCTCTCCACGCGTGAGACCGTGCGTGCTCATCGCCTGCAACACCTTTTCGGCCTCCTGCACGCGGCGGCAGAATGGAATCATCAGCTTCACATTGGTCAGCCCCATGGCCTCGCGCACACGCCGCATCGCGGCACACTCCAGCGCAAAGCCCTCTGCATAAGCCGGATGGGCGTAGCGGGAGGCACCGCGGAAACCGATCATCGGATTCGGTTCGGCCGGCTCGAACCATCGCCCGCCCATCAATGCCGCATATTCGTTGGTTTTGAAATCGGACATGCGCACGATCACCGGTTTCGGATGAAACGCTGCGGCAATTGTGCCCACACCCTCCGCCAATCGCTCGATGAAAAAATCAGCCGGCTTTTCGTATCCCTGGCAGAGCCGCAATATGGCGGCGCGCTCCGCAGGGTCACCGATCCTCTCCGGATGCGCCAAAGCCATGGGATGCACCTTGATGGATTCGCTGATAATGAACTCCATGCGCGCGAGTCCTACTCCGTCATTCGGCAGGAAGCTCGTCTTGAACGCAAGTTCGGGGTTGCCGAGGTTTATCATGATCTGGGTGACCGGTCGCGAAAGCTGCGCCAGGTTCGTATGCTGCACCTCAAACGGTATCCGCCCGCGGTAGACCCGGCCGATATCCCCCTCCGCGCAGGACACCGTGACGGATTCTCCGCCCTTCAGCGTGCTGGTGGCGGTGTCCGCGCCGACGATGGCCGGAATCCCGAGTTCGCGCGCCACGATGGCAGCGTGGCAGGTACGGCCGCCGCGGTTGGTCACCACCGCACCCGCCGTCTTCATCACCGGCTCCCAGTCGGGGGTAGTCGTGTCAGCGACGAGGACTTCTCCCGGCCGGAATTCAGCCAAGTGCGCGAGATCGTGAACGATCCGCACTTCGCCGGCAGCGACCTTTTCACCCACCGACCGGCCCGCTGCGAGGATTTCGCCGGAGCCCTTGATACTGTATACGTCCAACACGTTGCTCCGCTTTTGTGAGGCCACCGTTTCCGGCCGCGCTTGGACTATGTATAGTTGCCCGTCGCTCCCGTCTTTAGCCCACTCCATATCCATGGGCCGGGGACGACCGGCTTTTGCGCTGTAGTGCTTCTCGATCGTGATGGCGTAATCAGCCAGAGTCAGCGCCTCTTCGTCGCTCAAGCAGAATCGGCTGCGGGCAACGTTTGGCGTCGGGATGTTGCGCGTGGTGAGACGGCTGCCGCCCTCGGCATAGACCATCTTGATCTTTTTGCTGCCCAGGCTGCGGCGGAGCACGACACGGTGGCCGGCTTCGAAGGTCGGCTTGAACACATAGAACTCGTCGGGGTCGACCGCACCCTGCACAATGTTCTCGCCCAGGCCGTAGGCACCGGTAATGAACACGACGTCCGGAAAACCGGATTCGGTGTCGAGGCTGAAGATCACGCCGCTCGCCGCGAGGTCCGAGCGCACCATCTTCATTACGCCAATGGATAGCGCGACCTTGAAGTGGTCGAATCCTTCGTCGATGCGGTAGTGGATGGCGCGGTCCGTAAACAGGCTGGCAAAGCAGCGACGGCAGGCGTCCAGCAACGGCTCTTCACCCTGGATGTTGAGGAAGCTTTCATGCATGCCGGCAAAGCTCACGTCGGGCAGGTCTTCGGCCGTTGCCGAGGAACGCACTGCCACGCTGAGCCGGAAGCCGTAATCTTCGCGCAATGTCCGGTACGCCTGGAGAATTTCCTGGCGCAGATCTTCGGGCAACGGAGCGGCGTATACGAGCTCGCGCGCCTGCATGCCGCGCCTGGACAAGTCCTCTACGTCATCGGGCCGCAAGCCGGCGAGCGTCTCGCGCAAGCGCGCCACAATGCCGGCCTGCTCCAGGACGTACCAGTAAGACGGGGCGGTAATGGCAAATCCGTTGGGTACTCTCACGCCCTGCGGGGTCAGCTCGCGATACATCTCGCCGAGTGAGGCGTTCTTGCCTCCAACCGACGGGATATCTTCGATGCCGATTTCATTGAAGAAGCGGATATAGCGATAATGGTTTGACACGGAACTCGCCTCCTATCTCGTAACCTGCTCGCGCCTTGGCGGCGCGCCCGGGATGCGCCAAGGCGCAGCGGCAAGCGGCGCAGCCGCCGGCCGGCGCGATGCGTTTCGCCGTTGACGTCGATAACCGACATGGGCTCAGGAGTGATTCGTGAACGCGGGCGTTCTTCGCATTGACCATGCCACTCCGACTTATTCGCCGATGAGTCTCAGGAATTGCTTTTCGTCGATCATCCTGACACCCAACGCGCGAGCTTTCTCCGCCTTCGAGCCGGGCTCGGCGCCCACCGCGACGTAGTCGGTCTTCTTCGAGACGCTTTCGGCCGCTCTTGCGCCCAGCGCCGCGAGCCGGCTCTTCGCTTTGTCGCGGCTCATCGATTCGAGACCGCCCGTGAGCACGAAGGTTTTGCCCGAGATCGGCGAAGTCTTGCGGCGGCGCGGTGCGGCCGGCTTCACTCCGGCGCGCAGCAATGCCTCGATCACCTCGCGGTTGTGCTTCTGATGGAAGAATGCATGGATGTCTTCCGCCTTGCTGGGGCCGACGTTCGGTGCTTCCTGCAGTGTTTCGCGATCGGCGTTCATCACTGCCTCGAGGCTCCCGAAGTGCTGCGCGAGAAGCTCCGCGGTCGCTTCGCCCACCTGCGGAATACCGAGCGCATTCATAAAGCGGGCGAGCCTTGCGTCCTTGCTCTTTTCGATCCTTTCGAGCAGGTTCTGAGCGGACTTCTCCCCCATGCGATCGAGCGCGACGAGATCGGCCTTCTTCAGGTGGTAGAGATCGGCCACGGTCCTGACCTGTTGCTTCGCGACGAGCTGCTCGACGAGCTTGTCGCCCAGACCCTCGATGTCCATCGCGCGCCGCGAGGCGAAGTGCAAAAGCGCTCCCTCGACCTGCGCCGGGCAAAAGAGCCCCCCCGCGCAACGATAGGCCGCCTCGCCTGCCCCGCGCACGACCTGCGAACCGCAGACCGGGCAGGTCTTCGGCATCTGCCACGGCTTCGTGCCATGCGGCCGTTTCGCCTTCACGACGGCCACGATCTCGGGGATGACGTCTCCCGCGCGGCGCACGATGACGGTGTCGCCGATTCTCACGTCTTTGCGCTCCACCTCGTCCTGGTTGTGCAACGTCGCGTGCATCACCGTGACGCCGCCCACCTGTACGGGCTTCAACTTTGCCACAGGGGTGATCACACCCGTCCGTCCGACCGAGGCGATGATGTCCTCGACGAGCGTCGTCTCCTCGTGCGCGGGAAACTTGTGGGCAAGCGCCCAGCACGGCGCCCGCGCGGTAAAACCCAGCCGGTCCCGGTCGCTGAGCTCGTCGACCTTGTACACGACGCCGTCCACCTCGAACGGGAGCCGGTCGCGCTCCGCAGCGATCCTGCGGTAATAGACGAGGCAGCCTCGCGCGCCCTGCACGGTGTTGAAGAATTCCGTCGTGCGAAACCCCCATTTTCTGAGACGTTTGACGGCGTCGGAATAGCGGCTGGCGACGGGCTCTGACACCTCGCCCAAGCCCCAAGAAAAGAAGGCCAGCGGGCGGCTTGCAGTGACGCGCGGATCGAGCTGGCGCAGCGATCCTGCAGCCGCGTTTCGCGGATTCGCGAAGATCTTGCCGCCGCGTTTGGCCTGCGCCGCGTTGAGGCGCTCGAAATCCTTCTTCGGGATCACGACCTCGCTGCGCACCTCGAGCGCTCTCGGCCAAACCTTGCCCTGCAGGCGCAGGGGCACGGTCTTGATGGTGCGCACGTTGGCCGTCACGTCCTCGCCTGTGACGCCATCCCCCCGCGTGCCGGCCTGAACGAGCACGCCATCTTCATAGCGCAGGCTCACCGATGCGCCGTCGAACTTGGGCTCCGCCGTGTAGTCAACCTCGGGCGTAGCAGCAAGCCCCTGGCGCACGCGCCGGTCCCAGTCATTGACCTCTTCCTCCTCGAAAGCGTTGTCGATCGATGTCATGGGGATCGCGTGGCTCACCTCGCCGAACTCGGCCCGTGGCTTCGCGCCGACGCGCTGCGTCGGGGAATCCGCCGTCATGAGTTCGGGATGCGCAGCCTCGAGCGCCTGCAACTCGCGCAACAGCCGGTCGTACTCGGCATCCGGGATAACCGGGTTGTCGAGGACGTAGTAGCGATAGTTGTGATAATTGATCTCGCCGCGGAGCTTCTCGGCCCGGCGTCCAAGCTCGCCTCTGTCACCCTTGTTCATTGACGGAATTTCCAGGCGAAAGGCCTCGCATCACGAAATTCTTGACGCATGCACCCGGTTCAGCCATCGACCGCGCGCGCTCTACCGCTCAAAGACTAACCATTTCCGCCGGCCGGGCCTTGATCTACGTCAACTCGACGGGGTGGAAAGGCAGTATGTTGATTTCGCGTTTGCCATGTGTGGGGTCATGCCATGTCCGACTTCGCAAGCATCGTGAATGCGAGCAAGGAAGGACGGGCAGCCGGTGCTGCCTGGCGGTGAGCACTCCGTTCGCCTGACATGCTTCAAACGTGACGTGTGCAGGCGGGGGGTTGATCCAGATCAATTCGAGCGGCCGCACCAAGGGTATTCTGGCTTCGCGATGCCGGGCAGTCCTGGTTGAGGGGCAACGAGAGTATCAATAGAAAAGATCCGCCATGCCGTGGAACGAACGCCGCTATCCGGATTCAATGAAGCGCCTGCCGCCTGCCGTGCGCGAGAAAGCGATTGAGATCGCCAATGCGTTGCTCGGGGAGGGACACCCCGAGGGGCAGGCGATCCGGATCGCGATCGCGCGGGCGAAGCAGTGGTTCGAGCGGCATCGCGGCCCTTAGCCCGGGAATATGGGTTCAAAATCGAGATCTGTTCCTTGGCAGCGTGGCAGAAGACGTTGTCCGAAGCTCTGCGACGCAGGTATTGCTGATCCGCGGGGTTGAGCGCAAGGCGAGAAAAGCTCACTCCCGCTGAGCGGACCGCAAGGGGCGGCCGTCTACGCAGCCGCTGCGGGAGTAAGCCACCTCATGGTTGCGACCTTTACGGCATCGTTCACCAGGAGGCAGGCGACCATCGCATAAGCAAGTACCGCAGCCGTCTGCCACCACGGCAATGGAATGAGACCGGGCAGACCCACCGTCGTGAGGACGGTGCCGGCAAGCGCATCCAGCACGAGCGCCAGCGTCAGAACCTTGCCGGGTGCCGACGCCCAGAACGGCCGCCGCTCGCGCGCTGACACGATGGAAAACACGGCAAAAAAGAGCAGCGTCTGAAAGCTGAAGGTGTAGAGGGCCTGATCGTTCGTCAACAGACCGAAGTGTGACCATGCGATATATAGCAGCAACAGAGTTTCGGCGACCATCAGCAGACCGAGTGCCACTGAAACTCCAACTTCGATTTTCCGAACTACAGGCACCGGAAGCGAAGCGCGCCGGTCCACCGCAGGTAATCACTCAGCGTCGGCGATGGAAAATCGCTGGTCCGGAATGGGGGTCGCTGGCTGCGTGAAGAGCATGAGGCGATGAGTCCCACCCCGCCTGGCGCAACCGCACAGTGGACTTCAGGCTACGGTTTCCTGCTGGCCGCGCTTGGCGCCGCAGTCGGTCTGGGCAACATATGGCGTTTTTCGTACGTCGCTGGCGAGAACGGTGGCGGCGCATTCATCATCGTCTATGTCGCCGCGGTGCTGGTGCTGGGATGGCCGTTGCTCATCGCCGAACTGGCGCTCGGGCGCAGCACGCGCGCCGACGCGATCACGGCGTTCGCGCGTATCGCTCCCGCGCGGCCATGGCGGTGGGTGGGCTGGATCGGTGTCCTCGCCTGCATTGCCATTCTCAGCTACTACCCCGTCGTCGCAGGCTGGGTAGCCAATTACCTGTGGCGTTACCTGCATGGCGCAGCCGCATTGGCCGGCTCCGGCGGATATGCCGCGCAGTTCCAGTCGGTGATATCGGATCCGGCGCAGGCGCTGTTCTGGTATTCGTTAGTGATGGTCGCAACGACTGCAATTGTCGCCGCGGGTGTTGAGCGCGGAATCGAGCGCGCGTGCATGCTCCTCATGCCCGTTTTCATCCTGCTGCTCGTGCTGCTGGGTGGATACGGGCTTTCGCTGGATGGCGCCGGGCGTGCTATGTCATTCCTGTTCAAGCCCGACTGGGCCGCATTGAGGCAACCGGGAACCTACCTCGCCGCCATCGGACAGGCGTTCTTTTCCATCGGCCTGGGTATGGGCGTGCTGGTGACGTACGGGAGTTACGTTCCCTCCCGCGAGAACCTTCCGCGCGCCGCACTGTTCCTCGTGCTGGGAGACACGCTCATCGCGCTCCTGGCCGGGCTGATGATTTTCCCCGCGGTCTTCACTTACGGCGTGGATCCCGCGCATGGCCCGACGCTCGCGTTTGCGGCCCTTCCCGAGGTGTTTGCAGCGATGCCGGGCGGGCGCTGGTTCGCCATCGCCTTCTTCCTGCTGCTGGTCATTGCCGCCCTGACTTCTTCCGTGGCGCTTCTGGAAGTGCCGGTGGCATGGGCTATTGCACGTTGGCGGTGGCGCCGCGAACGGGCGGCAGCGGCGGTCGGCGCGCTCGCGCTCGCCCTGGGCGTCCCGGTGGCGCTGGGCTACGGTGTGCTCGCGCCGGAGCCTCCGGGCAGCCCCGCGTTGCTCGACCGCGTTGACCATTTGTCATCCAACATCCTGCTACCGCTGAGCGCAATTGCCATTGCGCTGTTGGTCGGCTGGGCATGGCATTCGGCCGCTGCGCGAAGCGCCGCTGACCTTGCCACGGTCACGGCCGGCGCTGTCTGGCACTGGAGCATGCGCATTGTGCTGCCACTCGCCATCGGGCTCGTGATGAGCCGCGGGCTGGGCTGGATCTGAGTTGGTGCGGACCAACTGTTGCGTCGATACGCGCGGGACCTTCGGAAAATCCTGCTTCCTCTTGATCTGGGTCAACCAGCCTGGCGATTCTGCGTGGGATCATCGCGCCTGGAACAACAAGCAAGACAAACGGCAGCGCACGCTGCGAAGAAAAAGGGACGAACCGAACATGAGCTTACCCAGCGTTCTCGCGTTTGTCATGGCCGGCGGCGAGGGGACGCGGCTGCACCCGCTCACTGAGCTGTTCCCCAAACCGGCCTTGGCATTCGGCTGCTGCCAGCGCCTCATCGATTTCGTCCTGAGCAATCTCTATAACTCGCAAATTCGTGCGGTATATAAGCATAGATGGCGGATTGCACGCCACAGTGTCTTTCAGCTATCTCGCCCTCGCGGAGGGCGATCACCTCACCCTCTCCGAGCGGTTGCCACGATTCCTCCGACAACGGCACGCTGGCCAGAAGCGCAACGGTCTGATCGGCGCCCTTGATGGAAAGCCCGCCCGCCGCAAAACCGCCGCCACCGCCGCGACAGCGTCGCTGCAGGCAGACCAGGCCGGGCGGTTCGATTCTCGACGTCGCGGCCTGTATCCGCCGGTGACCGTGCCCGAACAGGGTATCTCCATCCGAATACAGAAAGTTTGCCGGCCCCAGCCGCGTCAAGTCCTGCGCGAATACGGAGACGACTGAAAGCCGCGCTTCGAGCGGCGGGATCTCTCCGGGCCGCCGCCACAGCTCCGTCATGCGTTCGAGAAGAGCGCAGAATGCCTGCTCAGAATCCGTCTCTCCAACCGGATAAAACCGCGAAGACCGGAAAAGTGGAGAGTCGAAGATACCCGCGAGCCAACCGTTATGGGCAAACAGGTGCTTGCGCCCGGCAAGCTCGCGCACGAACGGCTGCGTATTGCGATAGGAGCGTTCGCCCACCGTCGCTCTTCGCACGTGCGCGACGACGATGCGACTTCGCAGGTTGTGGTTCCGTACGAACCGTACCCAGTCGCTGTCCGCGGCTGCGGCGGCCTCCTTGATCAGGCGAAGGTCCGGGCCTTCGTAGTAGGCGACGCCCCACCCGTCGCGGTGAGGTCCCGAATGCCCGCCGTGCTCGGCCAGCTTCATCAGCGAAAGATTCACCGTGGCCGGGATGTCGCTCGACAGTCCAAGCAGCTCGCACATGGAAATCTAGACCCCGGGTTCAAGCGAATCCGTACCGTGCGCTGCCGCGTTCCGCCACGGCGGAACCCCGCGGTTGATCGTCCCCTCCAGGGGACAGGCCGCGAGCACCGTGTTGAAGATCGTGCCGAAATTGCGCACGTTGTGGTGCAGGAGATCGAGGCGCCGTTGCGGCTCATCGGTCTCGACCCACAGTTCGTACTCGAGGCCGGTCATCTTCGGCGGCGCATCCTGCCGCCGGCCTGTCAGACGCACGTCCACACCCCGCAGCCGGAACTTGAGCATCGGCGTTACGCGCTCAATGCCCTTGATCATGCAAGCGGCAATAGCGGCCAGCAGCAATTCCGCTGGATTGAACGCATCAGTGCGCCCGGCGGTATCCGTATCGAGCGGAATCCTCGCCGATTTGCAGAGGGCAACGCTGCCGTGGGAATCGAGGCGCTGGGCGCTGACGTGGTATTCAAAGGCAGGTTTATCATCCATGCAGATTACATTTCCTTTGCAGAATAACGCGTCAATAGTGAAACATTTCGATCACCATGCTGTTGATCCACATCAATGCCTCGCCGTTTTTTTCCTCACTGCAATCAGGACAGCGGCAAGAGCATTCAGCGCTCATCTGGACTACCGAGGAAGACGATAAAGAGGTACGCTACGATGGCGATCCGCTCACGGGATTGCGCCGGCGCTTCTTTTCTGAGCGGCCAGACGCTTCTGCACCCGAAGACCTGCTTTGAGCGTGGAGTGCTCAGCCCCTCGTGCCATCCTTGTTCAGAATCTCCCGAATTGCAGTGGCTCCTGCGCTAACGAGGCTCCGCCGTAACCTCGGCCGAGATCCCGCGCTGGCCGCTGCGGAGTTCATAGTAGGTCAGTTTGCCGCCATTGAACGCAGCCGTGCTGTACCGCGGGCGATCGATAAGCTTGCCGTATCCAGCATCCACTTCCGCTTTCGAGACAGCCGTCACAATGGCCACGACGTCTCCCGGGCTGCGGGGATGCTTCAGGACCGTGATGGTGAAGCCCCCGCGCGGCAGGTCGACGCGGCCGAAAAGCTTGGCGATAAGCGGGTTGTTTTCCCCGAGCAGAATGAGTGAGGTTGCGCTTGTCTCGGTCGCCGCCCCGCTCTCGACTGCGCGCCGCATGCGCCGCTGCTGCCGCGTAGTTGTTTCGCCCGGCTGCCGGAGGCGTGCGGCGATCGGCTGCCGATCTTTTCGCGGCCACGCATGGTCCCAGCCAAATACCGCGATCGCGGGCCCCTCACCCTCGAAGGCGTCGATGAGCCTGCCGAATTTGGCCTGCTCGCCCGGCGGTGCGACCAGCGTCACACGTGGCCGGGTGAGCAGCGTGTTGATCGTGGGCGGAATCTCGGCCGGCGTGAGGCGCCTGAAGACGTCGTAGCTCTCGTCGAGCACGACCCGGACGGGCTTCTCGTTCAGGGAATACCGGAATTCGTGGCGTTCGTCTGAGATATGCAGCAAGGCCGTCTCGCTTCGCCCGCGCTCGAAGTGAATGGTGACCGGCACGGCAAGCGCGAATACGGGTGGCTTCTGTATGACTGTAAGGCGGAGTTCATGCTTCTCGCCCGCGGCTTGGACAGAAACTTTTTCGAGACTCAGCTCGGGCGTGGCGGCGCCGTCGACCCACTGATGGAAGAACCAGCCCAGATCCATCGCCGCCTCGCGCTCGAACGCCTTCCGTATGTCGGTCCACGAAGCGACGCTGAACAGGTTTTCTTTCACGAACTTGCGCATCGCGGCGAAGAACCGCTCGTCGCCCAGCAAGCGTCGCAGCATGTGAAAGACGATGGCCGACTTCGCGTAACCGGTGATTCTCGACGCGAAGTCGCTGCTCTCGGTGAAATTCGACAGGGGCAACGTCGCTTCCTCGGCCACGTTGTTCTGATAGCCCGCCATCATCCGCTGCCGGCGCTCCCAGGCGTACCCCAGGCGCTCATGCTCCAGGTGGTCCGAGAAATAGCTCGCGAGGCCTTCGGCCCAGTTGCCCCCGTCGTAGTCCGCCAGCACCCCGTTGCCAAACCACGCGTGCGCAATCTCGTGGTTGAGTGCACTGTTCTCGCTCGCTTCCGCCCCCACCGATTCCTGGGCGAGGAGGATGTAGGTCGGCATCGAAAGCGAATAATGGAGGGGAACGGGGTTCTCCACGATGGCGAGACGCCTGAACGGGTAGTCGCCGAGCAGCCCCTCCAGACGTTGCAGGTAGCGCTGCGCCTGCCGCATCATCTCATCCAGGCGTCCCGCATTGCGGCGTAGCATGTGGATGGACAGCTCGATATCTTTGTACTTTGCATCGCGTGACGCCCACTGCGTCGAGGCGACGAAAGTTATGCCATCGTCGTCCCTTTGAGGGTACGGGAGGTCAAAGGTAAACGTCGCCTGTCCGTTCGCTTCGGTGCGCCGCACCCGGTCGGCCTCCGAGACTGCGACGAAATCCCGCGGCAAGGTCGCCGTGAGGCGATAGCGATACGTGCCCTCGACGACGGGGTACCAGATGCCGCGGAGCACGATCTTGTCCTGGTCGATCACGTCGCGTTCCGAACCGGTAAATGTCCCCTCAAAACCGATATGGAGTGGGCCCTCCGCGCGCAAGGTGAACGTATCCGATTCCAGCGTATCCGGGCTGATGCGCCGGCCGCCGTTCGTCAGCGACAGAATGCGGAGATCCCCTCTATCGATCGACAGCTCCTTGCCTTGCGGAACATCGATCGTGGCAGCGCCGATGAGCTTGGCCTGAGGCAGGTCAAAGACCACCTGCAGCTCGTAAGTCGGATAGCGCTCGCTGGCGACGGCCACGCTTGCAACGGCAAGCGCAGCTATCAGCAATGCCGCGGCGATGCCTGTCGTCTTGCGCACTTTCACGCTTTCGTCCGCCAATCAAAATTATATTCACGCGGTAGTTGGCAACGTACCAAACGAATAGTCGGGGAGTACTGATCCGGGTCAGAAAAACGTTGTAACGCAGTGTAACAACCTCCGCTGTTGATAAGGTGCGATACAAAAGGCAGGCCGGCAGTTGATCTAGATCAACCCTTGGGAATTCCGATCCGCTCAAAATCGCAGTCGTTTACTGAACTGGGAGCGAACAATGAGTCTGATCCGCGCACAAAACCTGACCAAGACCTACCGCGCCGGCGACGTCGATGTTCCCGCCGTGCGGGGTGTGGACTTCGCAATCGAACCGTCGTCGTTCGTCGCCTTCGTCGGCCCTTCCGGCAGCGGCAAGAGCACGCTGCTCAACATGATCGGCTGTCTCGATCACCCGACCAGCGGAAAGCTTGCCGTGATCGATACCGATGTGGCATCCCTCGATCGGCGCGCGAGCGCCGAGTTCCGCGGGCACCACATCGGCTTCATCTTCCAGGATTTCAACCTGATCCCGGTGCTCTCGGCGCGCGAGAACGTCGAGTATCCGCTGCTCATGGTACAGAACTGGCCCGCGGACAAGCGCCGCGCGCGAGTGGCGGAGTTGCTCGAGGCCGTCGGAATCGCTGACCAGGCCGAGAAGCGCCCGGATCAACTCTCCGGCGGACAAAAGCAGCGGGTCGCCGTGGCGCGCGCGCTCGTCGCCAACTCGAAGCTGGTGCTCGCCGACGAGCCCACCGCCAACCTCGACCACGACACCGCCTACCGCATCATCGCGCTCATGAAAAAGATGCGCGATGAGTTCGGCACCACGTTCGTCTTCTCCACCCACGATGCCAAGATCGTGGGCGAGGCCGAGATCACGCTGGCGCTGGAGGACGGGCGACTCGTAAACAACAGCGGGGTCGTTCGTGCTAGCGAGGTTGCTCATGCTTAAAATCCTCAAACTCGCCGCTCGCAACCTGGCGCGCTACGGGCGCCGCACGCTGCTCACCACGGGGCTCATCATCCTCGGTGTCGTCGCGGTGCTGCTGTTCATCGCGGTCTCCGGCTCGTTCAAGGGCCTGATCGTCGGCCAGATCACCGACTCGGTGCTCGGCCACGTCCAGGTGCACCGCAGGGGCTATGTCGCTTCGATCGATAACCTGCCGCTCAACCTCAATATGAAGCCTGAGGCGGTAAACAAAGTGGAACAGGCGCTCAAGGGGATCGACGCCGTTACCGTCTGGTCGCCGCGCCTCAAGTTCGGCGCGATGTTCAGTAATTTCAACGAGACCACGAGCATCCGCCTGAACGGCGTGATACCCGAACGGGAAGCGGCGGCGATGCCGATGCTGCCCGGCCGCCTGGTGCAAGGCAGCGCTGCCAATGGTCTGTTGGAGCGCGGCAAGGTTCTCATTCCCGAAATCCTGGCGAGAGGAATGAAGATCAAAGTGGGCGATACCATCGTGCTCATCGCCACCAACCTGGATGGATCGGTCAACGGCAAGACCTTCGTCGTCCAGGGCGTGCTGGGCGATGTGACAGGCCCTGGTGGACGCGACGGCTACGTGCACATTGAGGATGCCCGCGAGCTTTTGCGCTTGGCCGAGCCCGAGGTGAGCGAAATCGCGGTCCGCCTCACCGACCTCGGCAAGCTCACCGCCGCCAAGGCGCAGGTGGTGCAGGCCCTTTCGGAAATCCGCAATCCGCAGGGCCAACCGGCGCTCGAGGTGCACGGCTGGGACCAGCTCTCGCCGTTCGCCAATATCGCGCGCATGATCGACCTGCTGGATCTCTTCATCCGCGTCATGCTGGTCGGCATCGTGCTCATCTCGGTCATGAACGTGATGATGATGGCGGTGTATGAACGCATCCGCGAAATCGGCACGATCTCGGCGATCGGCACGCCGCCGCGGCGTATTCTCGAATTGTTCCTCAGCGAGGGCCTGCTGCTCGGCTTGATCGGCACCGCTGTCGGCACGGCAGTGAGTCTCGGGCTCATCTATGCGCTCAACCTCTGGCCCGTGCACTTCAAGTTCGGGCGTCAGCTTGACCTCGTGCTCATTCCCTCGATCGCCGCCGCTGATGTGCTCCTGATCGCCGCGATCGTCGTGCTCGTGGCGATCGCGGCCAGCCTGCAGCCGGCGTGGAAGGCTTCGCGCATGGATCCGATAACGGCGCTGCGGCACGTGTGAGCACGGCGCAAACGGTTAACAACGAGGCAATATCATGTTTCGGCTACTGCTTTCCTCTGTTCTACTCCTCGCGGCGCTCTCCACCCAAGCTGCGGACGGCAACGAGATTCTCAAGAAAGTGGACCGGAATCTCGAGCCCGAGTCCTACGAGATGTACCGCAAGCTCATCAATATCGAGCCCGACGGTCGCCGCAAAGAGTTCGTGCTCTACTCGGTGAAGAAGGGCCGCGACAAGATCGTCGCGCTGTTCCTTTCGCCCCCGAGCGACGCGGGCCGTGCAACGCTGCGCGACGGCGACAACATGTGGCTTTACATCCCCAGCGTGGGTAAACCCGTGCGCATTACCAGCCTGCAATCGGTCGTCGGCGGTGTCTTCAACAATGCCGACATCCTGCGCATCGACTATACCGTCGAATACAACGCGGAGAGCATGGTCGAGGAGAAGGACGGTTACGTCCTGGCGCTCAAGGCGCGCACCAATGAGGTCGCCTATGACCGTCTCAAGATGTGGGTGGACAAGAAGACCGTGCTGCCCGTCAAGATCGAGGCCTATGCTGCAAGCGGCCTGCTGATCAAGACGCTGTACTTCAAGGACATCAAGGATTTCGGCGGTGGCATCCGGCGCCCGGCCGCCGTGGAAACCGACAGTCCGCTCTATAAAGGCTACAAGTCGGTAATGCTTTACTCCGAGCTGCGCAAGCGCGAGCTGGCCAATGAGGTCTTCACGCTCAATTACCTGCCGCGCGTCGCAGACCTGCGCAAGTGATGCTCGCGCGCGCACTGGCCTTTGGCATCGCGCTGCTTATCGCGAGCGGCGTGCATAGCGCCGAGGAATTCACCTTCGACGCCTCCGAGTTCCAGAAAAAGCCGTTCGAGCTCGGGGGCTACTTCGAGATCAAGCAGCAGCAGTTCAAGCTCAATCGCGATGGGGCCTTCTACCGGATCAACTTCCACGACCAGCCGCTCGACCGGCTTTACCAATCCACGCTCACGCTGAAGCCTTCGGGCAAGTTCCGCAGCGGCGCCGCCAGTCTCAACTTCAGGGCGCATCTGGAAGGCGACTGGGAACCGCGCGCGTTCGACCGGGCGGGCCGCTTCGACGAGCTGTACGGGTCTTACAAGCCGGACCCGGGCTTCACGCTGGACGCGGGCAAGGTTTCATTGAAATGGGGCAAGGGCTACGCCTGGAACCCGGTGGGCTTCATCGAGCGCGCCAAGGACCCGAACGACCCGGAACTCGCGCGCGAGGGCTTCACCATGCTCACCGCGGACATCATCCGTAACTTCGAGGGGCCGCTGCGCACCGTCGCCTTCACCCCGGTCCTGCTTCCCGCCAGTTCGGACGTAAACAGCGACTTCGGCGCCACGGGACACGTCAACGTGGCGGCCAAACTGTACCTGCTCTACCACGATACCGACATCGATTTCCTGTTCCTCAACAACGGCAGCCGCAGCCGCCGCTACGGCGTGGATTTCTCGCGCAACGTCACGAGCAACCTGGAGATCCACGGCGAATGGGCGCGCATGGCGGATATCTCGCGCCAAATTATCGACGCACGGGGCAAGGTCTCGACGCTGCGAGGAGCGGCGACGAGCTATCTGCTTGGCCTGCGCTATCTGACCGCCCGCGACACGACCTATATCCTCGAGTACTACCGGAATGGCACCGGATTCGCGGAAAACGAGACGGCGGAATTCTTCCGTTTTAACGACAATGCGTTCAACCAGTTCCAGGCCACGGGCAACGACGCCGGGCTCAAGCGCGCCGCCAACCTCGCCCGCGGGGGCTACGGCAGGCCCAACCCGGGCCGCAGTTACCTCTACCTGCGCGTGAGCCAAAAGGAGCCGTTCGACATCCTTTACCTCACCCCCGCACTGACGGTGATTGCCAATGCCGACGACCGCAGCACGTCAATTGCACCCGAGCTGCTCTATACGGGAATCACCAACCTGGAACTGCGCGCCCGCATCTTCTTCCTCGGCGGCGGCGCCGGCACCGAATTCGGAGAAAAGCAGAATTCGCGCCGCATCGAGCTCCAGGCACGTTTTTACTTCTGACACCGGTCGGCCGGTCGTCGACGTCGAGAGACTTGCACGGAATCGCGGCGTGTATCGAGGCGCGCGGCGTGCAACTTGCGCCGAGTTACCAGGAGGTAGCGCTGTTCGCAAGTGTCGCGCTTACGGACGAAGGCGGACAGTCAGTCAGTCTAGCGACGCAGCATGATTGTCGGATATCATACGACCACCCGATGACGAGACAGTGCGCAGGCATCGTGAAGAACGCGCGGTTCGCAATACTGCTGTTCACGCTCATTGGCGTGCTTCCCTGGCCGTCGCCGGCAGCGGAGGATCGACCGGTGATCGTAGCCGGCTGGATCGAGCGCGTAACGCTCGGGGCAGAAGGCGTGCTGATCAAAGCCAAGCTCGACACTGGCGCCACCACTTCCTCGCTGCACGCAGCCGACCTGCGCTGGTTGACGCGCGACGACGGCGATTGGGTGGCGTTCGATGTGGTCGGGGAAAACGGACAGAAGGCGCATTTCGAGCGCAAGGTGACGCGCATCGCCCGCGTCAAGCGGCGCGGCGCCGCCGCCGCGCAGAAACGGCCGACCGTGATCATGGGTGTGTGCCTCGGCAATATTTACCGTCTCGTTGAGGTGAACCTGGCCGATCGTACCGGGTTCAACTACAAGCTCCTCGTCGGACGCAACTTTCTGAAAGGGCACTTCATGGTGGATTCCGGGCGGACCTACACCGCCGAGCCGCGCTGCGAGCCGGGCCGCGGGCAGTGAAGCGCACCCATCTCTACGTTCTTGTCGCGCTGCTCGCCACGCTGGGCTTCGCGGTCTTTTTCTACAAGGCGGTCGTGATCGGCCTGCCGCTCGCGCCCGAGCAGCAGACCGCAGTATGGCGGGTGGAGGTGCGGTTGCGGTTCAAGGGGCAGGGTGGCGCGGTCAGGGCAACGGTGCAGCTTCCCCAGAACACCGGCACCTTCAAGGTGGTGGACCAGAGCTTCGTTTCGCCCGGCTACGGCATTACGACCGCGCCGCAGGGGCCAAATCAGCACGCGGTATTTTCCGTGCGCGATGCATCAGGCGAGCAGACGCTGTATTACCGTGTGGTGGTGCAGCGCAGCCGGTGGTTTCAGGATACGGTGTCGCGTGAGCCGCTGCCGGAACTCACGCCGCCGGCGTTCGAGGGGGCAGAGCTCGTAGCTGCGCGCTCGATTACGCAGGCGGCGATCAGGCAGTCGGCGGATCCGGCCACGCTCGCGGCTCTGATCGTGCGCCGCCTCAAAGAGGCACGTCCGGGCGACGAGGCTTCGTTGCTGCTCGGCGGCCAGCCGACCGTGGCGCGTTTGGTTCGTGTCGCGATCGATTTGATGCGGTTTGCCGGCGTGCCTGCCCGCGCGGTGAACGGTTTGCCGCTCGAACCTGAGCGGCGCCACGCCCGATTCGTGCGCTGGATCGAATACTACGACAAGGGTTCCTGGGGCACGCTCTATCCGGCGGAGTCGAAACCGGAGACGCTGCGCCATTACCTGCCGTGGTGGCGCGGCAGCGCGCCCTTCATCACCGTGAGCGGTGGGGAGGAGGCGGAACGTAGCGTCACCACGAGCCGCTCGCAGGAGTTTTCACTGCGGGTTGCGCTTGGGCACCAGCGGGAGCTCGAGCGGCGGCTGGTCGCGTACTCGCTGTTCGGACTGCCGCTGCAGGTGCAGGCGGTGTTCCGCACGGTGCTGGTGGTCCCGGTCGGCATTTTCCTGCTGGTGATTTTGCGCAACGTGGTCGGCGTGAAGACTTTCGGCACTTTCATGCCGGTGCTGATCGCGCTCGCGTTCCGCGAGACCGGGCTTGCGTGGGGCATCGCGTTTCTCGCCTTGATCGTTGCGGTCGGGCTCGCGATCCGCTTCTATCTGGAGCGGCTGAAGTTGCTGCTGGTGCCGCGGCTCGCCTCTGTGGTGATCGTGGTGGTGTTGGCTCTGGTAGTGCTCACCATCGTGTCGCACCAGCTGGGCCTCCAGCGTGGACTGTCGATCGGGCTGTTCCCGATCGTGATCATGACGATGACGATCGAGCGTATGTCGGTGGTGTGGGAAGAACGCGGCCCGGCGGAGGCGTTTCAGGAGGCCGTCGGCAGCCTCTTTGTGGGGGCGCTTTGTTATCTGGTTATGAATGTTGTGCTGGTCGAGCACCTGGTTTTCGTGTTTCCCGAGTTGCTGCTTCTGGTGCTGGGCGCGACGCTGCTGGTTGGCCGCTATACCGGCTACCGGGTCACCGAGTTGCGGCGTTTTCGGGTGCTTGCGCGATGAAGAAATGGTTCGCGCTGGCGCGCGCGCTCAGGCGCAACGGCGTGCTGGGCATCAACTGGCGCAATGCTGAGTACACGCTGGTGCACAATCCGCGCGACCGCTATCCGCTGGTCGATGACAAGGCGCTCACCAAGCAGCTCGCGGCCAAGGCCGGTGTGGCGGTGCCGGAGCTCTATGGCATGATCGAAATCCAGCAGCAGGTGGGGAAGCTTCCACAGATGCTGAAGGACCATTGGGATTTCGTGGTGAAACCGGCGCGCGGCAGCCAAGGCGACGGCATTGTGGTCGTGACTGGGCGCTCGCGCACGCTTTATCGCACCGCCGACGGCAACCTCCTCGATGAAGACGAGATGTGTTTTCACGTCTCCAACATCCTCTCGGGCATTCACAGCCTGGGCGGGCAGTCCGACAAGGCGCTGATCGAATATCGCGTGAATTTCGATCCCGTGTTCGAGGCGATCACGTACCGCGGCGTTCCGGACGTCAGGATCATCGTATTCCTCGGGGTGCCGGTGATGGCGATGGTGAGGCTGCCGACGCGAGTCTCCGGCGGCAAGGCCAACCTGCATCAGGGCGCAATCGGCACCGGTGTGAACATGGCAACCGGTGAGACCCTTACCGCGGTCTGGGGCACCGAAATCGTCGCCGAGCACCCGGATACCGGGAGCCCGGTTTCGGGTGTGCAGATCCCGAAATGGGAGATCCTGCTGGAAATCGCGGCGCGCAGCTACGAACTAACCGGCCTGGGTTACCAGGGTATCGATATCGTGCTCGACCGCAACAAAGGCCCGCTGATTCTGGAACTCAACGCGCGCCCCGGGCTCGCCATACAGATCGCAAATCAGTCGGGCCTGAATACCCGCCTCGCGCGGGTGGAGCAGGAACGGCACAAGCTCAAGTCGGTCGCCGACCGGGTCGCGTTCGCACGCGAACGATTCGCGCACGCCGGGCCGATCATCGGCCCGGCATCCACTGGAGCGAAGCTCGTCGTGAACTAGGCGCCGATTGTTGTTAATGGAGTCGCCGCGCTAGAGCCTGACCCAGCCTTTGTCGAGGGCGTGGTAGAGCGCGAGCCCGAGCACGAACGCGAGCCCGATGTTCCACACCGCGCAAGCGGCGGTGACCAGCGACACGAAACGGTTATTCTTGTCGCCGCTGAAATCGCAACTGCCGAGCGCGAGCTGCGCGCCGGTCAGAAAGAGGATCACGCCCAGCACCGGCGTCGGAAAGATTTTGAACACGGTTTCGATGGAGCCGCTCGCAAACAGCGCGAGCAGCACCAGCACGGTGCCGAGGATGACGGGGGCGCCGCCGGTGCGCGCGCCGAAGCGCACGTGCCCCGCCATGCCGCCCGCGCCGTGGCACATTGGCACGCCGCCGACCGCGGGCGCGATGAGATTCATGATGCCGGTCGATATCGCCACCTTTTTCTCGTCGACCCGGCGCTCGGGGAACAAGCGATTGTTTTCCTCGGTGATGGCGATGACCGCGTTGCCCAGCGTGAGCGGCAATTGCGGCAAGGCGAGAAATACCGCGCCGACCATCAGATCGTTCCAGGTAAGGCCGCCGAGCTGCCATGACGGCAACCGCACCTCGAACTCGATCGCGGAGAACTCCTGGAGCAAATGCGGATTCTGAAGCAGCGCCGCCGCAGCTCCGAACAACAGCAGCAGAAACATCGCGGGAATAAACCGGTTGGCAAGCAGGAGCAACGTCCCCACAAGACCGATGGCGGCGAGCAACCAGCCTTCGGCCATCATCCGGATGCCCTCGAGCATGAACGAGAAGCCGAGACCGAGAACGATGCCGGTCGCAACGGGACGCGCTACAAGCTTGGTCACTTTCC
>MERG01000029.1 GCA_001771985.1 Betaproteobacteria bacterium RIFCSPLOWO2_12_FULL_62_13
CTTGGTGGGCGGGGCCAATCCAAGCAGCACCCGGGAACCGGTTTCGGTGACGCCCCAGGCCGCCAGCGTCGCCTCGCATTGTTGCCCCTCCCGGCGCAAGCGCTCGGCCAAGTCTTCGACAAACATGTAGCGCACCTTGTAGCGGGACAAATCACGACCGGCAAAGGCGTGGTAGGCCTGCCGCAGCCGCTTGCACAGGTGGCAGGCCGCAGTGCCCGAAAGCACGCAGCGCCCCGACCGGTCGGCAAACGCGAGCTCGATGTCGCGCACCGAAAGGCCCTGGGCATACATCTTGGTCGCCAGCCGCGCCAGCGCTTCGGCCCCCCCGGCAAGCGCCGCCCGCACCTCGCTGCGCCACGGCGTGAGCATGCCCGCCACCCGCGGCACCGAATACTCGACCATGCCTTCGGCATACTTGAGCCGCCCCCGGCGATAGCCGTTGCGGTAGCCGCCGCCCTTGCAGTCCTCCCGCCGCAGCCGATCCGCGAGCTCGGCCTCCAGGGCTTCCTCGACGATCAGCCGGATCGCCTCGCGAACCAGCTCGCCTGCTTCCAACTCCCGGTCCAGGAGCTCGGCAATCCGGTTGCGGGTCGACTCACACGCCGGTGATCTGGCCATGCAGACCCCTCGCGAAGGTTGATCTGGATGTGTGGATAATTCCCACGCAAAGTCATCATACGTGGGAACATGTCACATAGCAAGACTGACAGGGACAACGCAGAGATTATTCCGTTTGCTGGCAGAAGCCATTGCGCACCGCGGCCGGGCCTCGCGCGGGGTCAAGCGCGCCAGAGAATTGCAGCGATCTATCGAAGGGAACTTTGGAATCGGCGCCGCTTATGCGGGCACGCCTCGATGCAATGGGCCACGCTCCCGCTCGTCGTCGGGTGCGATGGGCGTGGCGCGCAGCGGATCGAGTCGAGATTATAAGTCGACGCTCAGCACTACGCCCACACCCCAATCCGGGCTGCCGTCGGTGAAGCCTGTCAACGCGTACCCTTGCAGCCTCGTCGTCTTGGTCAGGCTGTGGCTGACGAAGGGCCTCAGCTCGCTTACCCTGGACCCGCCGGCGATCACGCGCTGGCGGTAGTAATAGTCGATACCGCCAGTCGTGGCTTGGCTAAACTTGTAGGCGCCCCCGAGCACGGCGTACCACGGATTCCTGAAGTCGACAGAGACCCCGGCGATGGTCGAATCGCCGAGCTTTTTCCATCCCAGGGTCCCGAATGTGGAGAACTGCCCGAAGCTCTTCGTGAAATCTGCCTGAATCGAGTAGTCGTTCTGGCCGGTCCCAAGCCCCTTGTCCTCGTCGGCCGTGCCGAACTTGATCTTGCCGGTCAGGTCGATCAGCTCGCCGGCGGCGCGGCTCTGGTACACGTTGTAGGAGGCTGAGGCGACCACATCGCCCATGCCCGAGGCGCTGCGACGCGTGACCGCCGCCGCAGCCCCGAGCTGAATGCGCTCGCCCGCGCCGCCTACGACGTTGCCCGGGCCGGTAATCTTGATGTGGGGCAGGGTCAGCCTGAGTATCAGCGGGCCCGACTCGTACTTGCCGGTGACTGCGTAATACCGGATCTCGGTGTCGACGGCGGCGCCGAAATCGCCCCGGGTATACTCGAAAGCGGGGGCAAGACTGAAACCGCCCTGAGCACAGGCCGGATGGCTGAGGAGAGCGAGTATGGCGGAAAGAGCGAGACCGGGCTTCAGGCGAAGCACGATAACCTCCCTGCTGACGGCGGGTTCATCATAACCTCATGTCAGGAAAGACGTACCGGACGTGTCACGGGTTCCGGTGCGTTTGCGGCGGCTCCGGGCGAAATCTTGTGGTCTGCACGCAACGCTCACCGCCGCCCGCCGCGGTTGGCCGACCCGGAGCGGTCCACGCGCTCGACGCTCGGCCCGGAGCGGTCCACGCGCTCGACGCTCGACCCGGAGCGGTCCACGCGCTCGACACTTGGCCCGGAGCGCTCCACGCGCTCGACGCTCGGCCCAGACTCGTCCGCGCCCTCGATTCTGGGCCCAGAGCGATCCACCCGCTGATCGCTCGGGCCGGAACGGTCCAACTCGCCACGACCTTCGCGCGAGCCGGATGCGCCATCGCCGCGATGTTCTTCCCGCACCGCGCCTTTACGCCTGGACGACATGCCTGACCCCCGCGAGGCATCCGGTGGCCCGCGCTCGACTTCGACGGCTTCGGCGGTGATGCGCCCGCCCACGCCCAGGCGACCAGTGACAAGGACGCGCTGATCGGTCGCAAGATCGCGAGCCACACCCGTGATCCGCGTGCTGCTCGAGAGTGTCACGTCGTAGCGGCCTACCCGCAGCGCCCCGCCCCGCCAATCGTGAACCAGCCCTTCAACCACTACGTGCATGACGCGCCCGATAAACGGCAGCGAAGGATCGAGGCGCACCTCGGATGCGCGCAGCTCGCTGCCGTCCCAGTGGCCGCGCACCAGCGTTTCGGTGCCTCCATGTATCGCCCGCAGTGCCGGCGGCGTGGCCGCCACCCGCGTGCCGTGCAGCTCGAAACCGCCGCGGCTCACGACCGCAGCCGCGCCGAAGGTCGTGTGCTCCGCCAGATCGGGCGCCAGGTCAAGCCGCGAGGCGAGCACTTCACCCCCCGCGTTGCGTAGGCCGCTCACCTGCACCAGCATTCCCGGGCGCAGGCGGTCCAACGTGGCTTCGCCGCCGAAGGCGCGCGGCGGCACCCGCACCACCTGACCCATGGCGTGGAGCAATCCTTGAGTGGGCTGCACCTCCGTTATAGGGCCCTCGATTGCATGGAGAATGTCAATGCGACGCGCAACGAGCCCGCGGGCGCTGGGCATCGCTTCAATGGCAACGACCTGACCCACTTGCAGCGCCTTGGTGTCGGCGGCGCGGCTGTTGGTAGTGACCGCTGTGTCGGCGTCATAGTGCACCTCCACACCGTTGACGCACACGCTGGCAAATCCGGTGATGGTCCCGACGATGCCGGTGCCGCCCGTAACCCCGCCGGTATGCGGCGCGCCGGTGCCCCCGATACCACCGTTCGCAGGTGCCCCAGTGCCCCCGATGCCACCGTTGGCCGGGGTCCCGGTGCCGCCAATACCGCCGTTGGCGGGCGTTCCGGTGCCGCCCACGCCGCCGGCGGGCGACACGCACGCGGCGCCCGCAGCCACGGGATAAGCCCCGGCGAGCCCCAGCAGCATACAGGCAGCGTACGCGCCAAAACGCTGGCGTATGCTCGCGCGCATCGCCTGCTTCAGTCCAGCATGATTGTTGGAGACCACAAATGTCAGCGTCGCTCTGCCGTATGCTTATCCTTATTGATGGAACATCCCCCGAGGATCAAATGCCGCTCCGGAAATCAGCCCGATACCATCAAAATTCACCGCCTGTAAATCAGACTGTGTTTCTTGCTGTAACGAGGACTAGGCCACGCCCCCAGGGATATGGGGCGAAGCTCGGCCAGCACCCGCGGCGTGCCGCGCCATTTTCAGAATCACGAGACAAGATACAGCCCGCTCGGGATGGCCTCAAGCGGGTGATATACGCAATTCCATTAAGGGAAATACCTGCACGCGAGTGCACCCTCGTCCGGGCTCATGTTCAGTTCGCGGCCGTGGATCGGCGGCGTTTCAGGAGGTTGGGCGCGGCGCGCCCCGCTCCGGTGCGGGCGACGCTTCGGGCTGGGTGGGTTCGCTGTAGAAGTAGCCCCCGAAGGTGATGCGCCGCGCCGGCACTGCGGCCCCGGCATTGCGCTGCTCCAGCGCCATCGCCTGACGGTTGAGCGCGAGCAGCGCTTGGCCGCCGAGCTTGTCGGCAAGCGTCGCCAGCTCGGCAACCGAGCCCGGTTGCAACGCGTCGTAGTGCACGCTGCGTTCCAGAAACGGCGGGCTCTCGCCGAGCACGTTGTGCACTGCCGCCGCCGCGTGATCATGCAGGTTGTGGCCCAGATAGAAGAGCATTTCGTCAAACCCCTTCTGCGGCACAAACGCTTCGGTTTGCAGGATCACCCGGTCCGCCGCGTCCAGCCGCACCACCCCCAGACGCAGCCATTCGTCGAGCACCACGCGCGAGCGGATGTCCTTGCTCACGCTCGCCACCAGCCCTTCAAACGAAGGCTCGCCACCGTTTCGCGCGAGACGCGCCAAGGGCAGCGCGTTACCCGCCCCGTCGGTGAACCGCGGCAAACTCAGCCACGCGGCCACCAGTTGCGCACCCAGCGACACCGCCTGCGGCATGTGCTCCGCTTCCCCCGCCACGATCGGGCGCAGCCGCCGCACGTCCTTGCGGTGCACCCCCGTGAGCAGACTGATGCGGCTGTCGGTCTGCGCCTTGCCGCCGAGCTTGAACTCGCGCTCGGCCACGTCCACAAAAATGCCCTTCAGCATTTCCGCAAAAAAAGGATAAGTCACCCCCCGGCTCAGCATGAACCGCACCAGCGGGTAGAGCAGGTGGCGTATCGCGTCGGCGAGCGCCTTAGGCGGGGTCAGGGCATTCATCTAATTCCAGAAACCAAGCAGAGCACAACTCGCGTAGGGTTATTATATCAGAATGTGGGAAAGTTTTCCTCTTGAGGGAAAAGGCTCACAGTTCTTTCTCAATGCGGCGGGCAAACACTGTCATTTCCTTCGCGGCCTGCTTGTCGCCCTTCGCTTCCGCGACGCGGATGCCCTCGCGGTAGGCGGCGAGCGCATCTTCACGCCGCCCGCTTCCGGCCAGCGCGCGGCCGAGCAGCTTCCAGGCGGCCGAATAAGCGGGATCACGCCGCACTGCATCGCACAGGTGTGCAACGGCTTGGGCTGTATCGCCAGCCTTCAGGTACTCGTTGCCGAGGCTGAAGCGCAGCAATGCGTTGTCGCGCGGGCCGCCGAGCAGCTTTTCGAGGTTCGCGATGGTCACACCGGCCATGATTCACGGGCTCCCCTTGCCGTGTAACGCGCTTCAGGCGTTGCGGCAAATCGCCGAAGGCAATACGCCGCAAGCGGCATGAATTGGCGGCTCGATGAGAGGTCATGCCGAAAGCCGCGTGCGGCGCCGGAGATTGAAATCTTGTTTGCGGCGCTTCATCATAGCGCGGATCGCCGATACCAGCCAAGAAAGTACGGGAGAGAATCATGGCAAAGCAAGTGATACGCACCGACGCAGCACCCAAGGCGATCGGCACCTATTCCCAGGCCGTTCGTTGCGGCAACACCGTTTATCTTGCCGGCCAGATCGGGCTCGATCCGGCGACAATGGAACTCGTCGCCGGCATCGCGCCGCAGATCCAGCGCGTGTTCGAGAACCTCAAGGCGGTGGCGGCAGCGGCTGGCGGCGGTCTCAACGATATCGTCAAGCTCACCGTCTATCTGACCGATCTCAACCACTTCGCCCGCGTCAACGAGGTCATGGCGGCATACCTTGACGCGCCCTACCCCGCGCGCGCGGCGCTCGGCGTGGCAAGCCTGCCGCGCGGTGCGCTGGTCGAAATCGATGCGATCATGCAACTGGAGTAATGAGTAATGGGTAGTGAGCGATGAGTAAGGCGTCGACAGCGATGCCGCGAGGAACCGCCCCCTCACCCATTACCCATCACCCATCACTGTCAGGGTTGAGCAATTCAACCCTGACCCGGCTTGCCAAGCTCGGCATCGCGAGCAAGTTCGACCTGGTGCTGCATCTGCCGCTCAGGTATGACGACGAGACGCGGCTCTATCCGATCAGCGAGGCGCCGGCCGGCCACGCCGTGCTGGTCGAGGGCAAAGTCGTGAAAAGCGACATCAAATACCGTCCCCGGCGCCAGCTCGTGTGCCATATCGAAGACGGCTCGGGAGTGCTCACGCTGCGCTTCTTCAATTTCTACTTGAGCCAGATGAAGCAGTTCGCCCCCGGCACGCGCCTGCGTGTGTTCGGCGAGATCCGGCACGGTTTCTTCGGCCCCGAGATGGTCCACCCGCGCTATCGCGTGGTGCACGGCGAGTTGCCCGTATCGCAGTCGCTCACGCCGGTCTACCCGACCACCGCGGGCTTGGCCCAGGATGCGCTGCGGCGCCTCATCGAGCGCGCGCTGGCCGATTGCGACCTCACCGATACGCTGCCGGAGGCGCTGCTCGCGCCACTCAGGCTTCCGCTGTTTCGCGAGTCCGTATCGTTCCTGCATAACCCGCCGCCGGATGTCGCGCAGGGTGAGTTGCAGGAGCGCCGCCACCCGGCGTGGCGCCGGATAAAGTTCGATGAGCTGCTGGCCCAGCAGTTGTCGATGCGCCTGCATTACAAGAGGCGCAGGGCGGCCGGCGCGCCAGCGCTGAAGATTCGCGGCACGCTCGCCCGCGCGCTGCTCGGTCAGTTGCCCTTCGAGCTCACGCGCGCTCAGCGGAAGGCGCTCGCGCAAATCCAGCACGACCTTTCCCGGCCCTACCCCATGCAGCGCCTGCTGCAGGGCGATGTGGGCAGCGGCAAGACCGCGGTGGCCGCGCTCGCCGCGCTGCAATCCGTGGAAAACGGCCGCCAGGTGGCGGTGATGGCGCCGACCGAGATCCTCGCCGAGCAGCACTACCACAAGTTCGAGGCGTGGCTCGCAAATCTCGGTGTCGACGTCACTTGGCTCTCCGGCGGGCTGCGCAAGCAAGACAAACAGCAGGCGCTTGCCAAGGTGGCGGCAGGCAAGGCGATGATCGCGGTGGGCACTCACGCGCTGTTCCAGGAAGAGGTGCGGTTTCACAATCTGGCGCTCGCGATTATCGATGAACAGCACCGCTTCGGCGTGCACCAGCGGCTGGCGCTGCGCATGAAGGGGACGCAAACGAACATGGGCGCGCAGCCGCATCAACTGATGATGAGCGCAACTCCGATCCCGCGCACGCTGGCGATGAGCTACTACGCCGATCTCGACGTGTCGGTGATCGACGAGCTGCCGCCCGGACGCACGCCGGTCGCCACCAAACTGGTATCGGAGGCACGGCGCGACGAGGTGATCCGGCGTATCCGCGATGCCTGCGTTGCGGGCAGTCAGGCCTACTGGGTGTGCCCGCTCATCGAGGAGAGCGAAGCGTTGCAGCTCAAGACCGCGCTCGATACCTATGAGGGACTACGCAACACCTTCCCGGAACTCGAGGTCGGACTCGTGCACGGGCGGCTCAGGAGCGAGGACAAAGCCCGGGTGATGCGGGCGTTTCAGGACGGCGCGATTCAGCTCCTCGTGGCGACCACCGTGATCGAAGTCGGTGTGGACGTGCCCAACGCGACGCTCATGGTGATCGAGCACGCGGAACGCATGGGCCTGTCCCAGTTGCACCAACTGCGCGGCCGAGTCGGGCGCAGCGCCGACAGGAGCACCTGCATACTGCTCTACCAGAATCCGCTGACCGAGGCGGCGCGCGAGCGGCTGAAGATCATCTTCGAAAACCACGACGGGTTCGAAGTCGCGCGCCATGACTTGAGGCTGCGCGGCCCCGGTGAGCTCCTCGGCGCGCGCCAGAGCGGCGTGCCGCTGCTCAGGTTTGCCGATCTGTCGAGCGACGTTGATCTGCTGGAGGCCGCGCGCAACGTGGCCGAAACCATGCTGCGCGAGCATCCGGCCGCCGTGCGGGCGCATCTCGCGCGATGGCTCGGCGAGCGCCACGAGTATCTCAAGGTCTAGCAGTTATCGTGAGGTCGTGAGATCGGCAGGTGGTAAGTGGGTACCCCGCTGGCGCTCTCCACCCCTCACGGCTTTACACTCTCCCGCTCTCACGCCTCACGTATCTGCGATAATAGCGGCAAAGCTGAATTATTCCTTGCCGTGAAATTCCCGCCGCGTGACGACAAGTGGCTGCGCCGGCCGCCGCATTCCGCGACCAGGTTCCACGCCTGGCTTACCGATCGCGGTTCGCTCACCAGCCGCATCCAGGCGCGCTGCCCGGCGTTCAGCATCAAGGTAGTATTCCAGGGCCTGCGCCGGGTCAACCGCGACGAGAACTTTCTGCGGCACGCCAAGGTCGGCAGGCTCGCGCTGGTGCGCGAAGTCTACCTGATGTGCCGGCGCACGCCGGTAGTGTTCGCGCACAGCGTCATCGATCCGCGGGCGGTGCGCGGCGCATGGCGGCGGGTGGCGCGGCTCGGTAGCCGGCCGCTGGGTGCGGCGCTTTTCGCCAACCCGCGCATCAAGCGCTATCCTTTGCGGCAGAAGAAGCTCAACCGCCACCACGAGCTCTATGAGCGCGCCGGCGCCGCGCTGCGCGCCCGGCCGGCGCACTTGTGGGCGCGGCGTTCGTTATTCACTCTGCATAGATCGCCTATACTGGTGACCGAAGTCTTCCTGCCGGGGATATTGAAGCTCGCGCCATGAATCTAAAGGAGCGGCTCGACGCATACGAGAAGCTGATGCGGCTCGACAAGCCGATCGGCATTCTGCTCTTGCTTTGGCCGGCGCTGTGGGGTTTGTGGCTCGCGGCGCCCGGCGCGTTGCGCCTCGACATCCTGCTCATCTTCGTGGTGGGAACGGTGCTGATGCGCTCCGCCGGCTGCATCATCAACGATTTCGCCGACCGCGATTTCGATCCCCAAGTCGAGCGCACCAGGGAGCGGCCGCTCGCCGCGCGGCGCGTGAGTCCGGCGGAGGCGCTCACGCTCGCTGCGGCACTGCTCCTGGCCGCATTCATCCTGGTGCTCTTTCTCAACCGATTGACGATCATGCTCGCGTTGGTTGCCCTGTTTCTCGCCGTTACCTACCCCTTCACCAAGCGCTTTTTCCCGCTGCCGCAGGCTTACCTCGGCATCGCCTTCGGCATTTCCATTCCCATGGCATTTGCCGCCCATCACGGCAAGATCGCGGCGGTGGCGTGGGTGATGCTCGCCGCCAACGTGTTCTGGGCGATGGCCTACGATACCGAGTATGCGATGGTCGACCGCGACGATGATGTCAGGCTTGGCCTCAATTCTTCGGCCATCGTGCTCGGACGCTACGATGTGGCGGCGGTCATGGCATGCCACGCCGTATTCCTTGCGATCATGGCTGCGATCGGCGTCTGGATGCGGCTCGGCATTTTCTTCTACGTCGGGATCGCCCTTGCTGCCGGCTTTGTGGCGCATCAGTACCGGCTCATCAGGGAGCGCGATCGCGAGCAGTGTTTCGGGGCGTTCCTCAACAACAACTGGGTGGGCGCGGCGATCTTCGCGGGGCTTGCGCTCGACATCTTCTTCCGCTTCCGCATTTTCCAGTACTGAGCGTCGTGAAAATACCTGACTCCGCTCAGCCCGTTCCGGCCCGAAGCGAGACGCTTCAGGCGTTCGCCGGCACGGACGCGCGCAGGCGCGTCCGAGAATTCCCGGCTCCCCCCCCGCCCCTCTCCCGGAGGGCGAGGGGAGATTCGTGG
>MERG01000030.1 GCA_001771985.1 Betaproteobacteria bacterium RIFCSPLOWO2_12_FULL_62_13
CCAAGCACGGCTACAACCCGCCCCATGCACCTTACGGATGCCTGGTCAAGATCCGCCTGAAGGACGGCCGCGAAGTTTCTCGACAGGTCGATCAGGGCCCCTGGGAGCCAGCCACGCCACCTAGCTGGGATGACTTGGTGGAGAAATACCGGAGCAACGCGGAGTCGGTGCTTGCGGCGGGCCGGATCGATCAATCCATCGAGCTCGTTAGCAAAGTGGAGAACTTGGATGACATACGGCCCCTGATGGACATTGTTCGCGGAAAAGACCGCCTTTGAAGCCGGCTGAGTCAGGTATGGCTGGGGTCAGAGTGACATTCCGTCAAACCGGAGGGCTCGGTCGCTGCGCGCACATCCGCGGCGATCGCCTCCTGGCCGAGACTTAAATGGTATTCGCCAACCATATGCTCTCCGGCCTTCCACATCGACTCGCACTTTGCTTCAAATTCGCGTACCAGGACAAGGTGCTCCATCAATCTGAACAAGCTTTCCTTTCCCAAATTTGCGCCTGTCTGCGCTAGCGACTGCGCGGCCGTATCTGATGCCGACTCCATATCGGGTCCTTATCGATGCTTAAACAGTTCTCGAGTCGATGGTCGCCATGCTCCTGGCGCGATGAGATGCAGATCGCGCGGGTCGTGGGCACGACGCAAGCCTTTGCGTGATAGCCATGATCAGCCTCGCGCGGGGAAGATCAGATCCAGCGGCTCGCGACCGTTCTTGCGATACACCGAGAAATCGGAGTCCAGAGTGAACACCTGGTGGCGTTCGAACAACTCCGCCATGCGCACGACGCAGGCATCGGCGAGCGAAATCGGGCGGTCGCGGTATTTCCGGTGCAGGGCACGCAATGGGGCCACATGCTCGCTGACCTGGAAGGCGATGCGCACGGCGCCCTTGGCAATCAGATCGAACAACGCGTCCTGCGCCTTCGGTTGGCGCGACAGCAGAAACATCGCTTCGGCCAGCACCGGCTCGCACACGAGCAGCGGGGCGTCGAGCGTGCGAACCTGCTCCACTGTCCAGCCGTGATGGCGTTCGGCCCGGTCCAGAAACGCGACCAGCGGTCCCGTGTCAACGATGGCGGCGCGGGGCACGGCCGAAGCCCTTCAGGTGTTTCGGATTGGAAGCGAGGTCGGACATCCCGGAATCGACGACGCCACAGGAGTCCTTCATCAGGTCGTGCAGGCTGGGGCGCCCGCCCGCCCCACCGGCGGCGGGCGGCGTTTCGAGAACATGGCGCAGGCCTTCCGCCACCAGATCCTTCAACTTGCGGCCGCGCAGCGCGGCCTCGGCCTTGACCTTACGAAAGAGCTCATCCGAAAGCTCGACAGTGGTCTTCATCAAAGCACCTTGGCAGTAGAAATATGGAAACCCATTTTTAAGGTTTTCCGGCACCGTGTCAAGCGCAAGGCGGGCGTTCGCGAGGCGCAAATCGAGGCGCGCGCGGACTGGCAGGGTTCCAGCGAGTTCGACGAAGCAGAGCGCGCGCTGCTCGCTTACACCGATTCAATGACCGGGGAGATCTACGTGCCCGACGCCGTTTTCGCCGCGGTACGCAAGCACTTCCACGAGCGCGAGATAACCGAGTTCACCGCGACCATCGCCGCGATTAGCCACAGAGATCACAGAGTTCTCAGAGGAAAATCAAGGATGCAGGTCCTTGCGTTGGTTCACCAATCGGGTAGGGGGATGTGATGATTCTAGTCCTTGAATCGCTCTGTGTCCTCTGTGCCCTCGGTGGCTGAATTGCAGTTTTCAGGCTGATAGATGCATGGCCATCGCTACGGCGCCCCGTCGTGAGATGCAATCGCCACGACGGCGGGGCTGTTGGACCGGTTACTCCACGCGTGGTTGATGCCTCGCTGCACCACGATCTCGCCCGCCTTGAGACTCACTTCCTGCGTGTCCAGCACCAGCACGATCTCGCCTTCGAGGACGATACCGAAATCGAGCGTGCGCGTCTTCTGCATGTACGGATGCGCTGCTTGAGGCGAATAGGTGGAGGCGCCGGGCGAGCCCATCGCGCGGAAATACGCCTGCACCTCGGGCGCGCCAACTTTCCCTTTCCAGGCCTCATCCGGCGGGAAGGTGACAACTCTCAACACCGACCCGTTTGCGGGAGGCTCGATGGTGTGGGGCAGATGCAGCGTCTCAAAAACGATTCTTGCCGGTGTGCTGTCGGTCACCCACATGCGCGCCGATGCAAAGCCGGGCCGCGCCGGGTCGGTGCGCACGTCGGGCGACGGGCCGTCGCTCACCAGGCATGATCTGCCCGGCTCGCGGTCGAGGCACACTATTCTGCGCGCCGGCTTCACGCCTTCCGGCAGCTTCTGATTGCGATCGGCACGCATGACCGGATCGTTACCCTGCACCAATCCGACGGGCCCGTCCACGAAGCGCGCCGCGATCATGTCGTACAGGACGAGGCCATCCTGCCCGGGACTTGTCCACTGGTGGAATGCGGCCACGTCGATGACGATGTCGCCAGGCCGCCAGTTGACTTCGCCATCATCCAGGACGAGGTTGCGCTCGCCCTCGAGCAGGATGGCGTAATCCACCGTCTCCGTCTTGTGCATGTCGGAAGTGTAGGCGTTCCTGCCGCCCCGATCCCAGGTCTTTCCCGCCGGGCGCTCTTTTGGCTCATGGGGCGGCATGAGTCTCGGGTCCTTCGCGGGGTCGTAGTCCGCTGGACGGCCCCGACCCTGGACAGCGCGCAGATGTCCCCCATCCGGTGGGCCAGGGAAGTCGTACGGCAAGTTGCCGTCGTCGTGGTCCCCGGAAAGCGGAGCGGGTGTCTCGTGCCAAACCCAGAAGTCGGTCCAGGCATTCGTGAGCGGCCCGCCGTTGTGCGTGTTCGGCGCTGGGCCGTCCCATACGACTTTCGACCTGCCGCGCTCGTCATTCCCTGTAACCACGCGCCGAATCGGCTTCATAACGTCTTGCGCCATCGCTTTTTCTCCCTTCAGATGTCCACCCTACGGCTCGAAAATCGAATCATCCTTCATCCTTCCGCCTTAATCCTTCGACTCACTCCGGCTTGATTCCCGCGGCTTTTGCCACGTTTGCCCATTTCACGGTTTCCGCCTTGATGAAAGCGAAAAACTCTTCGGGCGAAGCGCTCGTGACCACATCGTTACCAAGCTTGGCAAGACGTTCCCTGGCCTCCGGCGTTTGCATGATGGAGACCACTTCCTTGTGCAGCTTTTCGATGATTTCCCGCGGGGTTTTTGCCGGCGCCAGCAGCCCCGCCCACTGTATCGACTCGTAGCCCGGCAGGCCCGCCTCGGCGATGGTTGGAACGTCAGGCAGCGCCGGGCTGCGGGCTGCGCTGGTCACGCCGAGCGCGCGCAACCTGCCGGCCCGCAGGTGGGGAATGAGCAAAGACATGCTGCTCGAGGCAGTGATCGCGACCTCACCGCTTAGGAGGGCGATGATGCTCGGGGCGCCGCCTTGATAGGGAACATGGATCATGCGGACCTGCGCCATACTCATCAATAACTCCAACGTCAGATGAGGGTTGGTGGCATATCCGGCCGAAGCATACAGGACGTCGCCGGGCCGCGCCTTCGCCAACGCGATGAACTCTTTCAGCGATTTCGCGGGCAAAGAAGGATGTACGACGATCAGATTGGGCACCACTAGCGTCTGTGTAATGGGCGCGAAGTCGCGCAATGCGTCATACGGCATGTTCCTAAAACCCGTCGGATTGGTCGCGAGCGTGCTTGGGCTCATGAGCAGCGTGTAGCCGTCGGGGGGCGCCTTGGCGACGATCTCGCTGCCGATTCTCGTGCCCGCGCCGGGCCGATTTTCCACCACCGCCACCTGCCGGCCCGCACGTTTGGCCATTTCTTCCGCGATCAGGCGGGCACTAACGGTGCTGCCGCCGCCCGGCGCGGTGGGCGCGATGATGCGTATTATCCGGTTGGGGTAGGCATCGGCCGCCGAAGCTTCCGGCAGCGCCACCGCCTGAACGAGTAGCGCGGTCAAGATGAGCAGCGTGGAACCGAGCGAGAGACGCATTATTCTCCTCCTGGCAGCCTGTCGGTCTTACGTTTCTGACACGCGGCCAAATGCAAAACCGCCTGAGGATTTGGAATGACGCTAGACCCAATAACGCGTATTGGCCATCCTCGGGTCGAGAGTGGGTTCGAACTCATGTATCAACTGTCGTGTTTCTGCCCGTTCTTCTTCAGGCGGTTTTGCGTTAGGAGCTTGTCGAACTTGAGCGCGACAAGCTCCTACGCGGGTCCACCGCTCACTGCGGCTCAAGGCCGATCTGCTTGACCAATTTTGCAATCTCGGGCGATTCTTTCTTGATCAGCGCGCTTAGTTCCTCCGGCGTCGACCCGACAGGGCGGAGCCCCTGCTCCTTGAAACGTGCCTGCACGTCCGGCTGGTTCACTATCATGACCAGCTCGGCGTTCAGCCGCTTCACGATCGGCTTGGGCGTCTTGGCGGGCACGACGATGCTATGCCAATTGATGTTCTGGAAGCCGGGCACGCCCGATTCGGAGACAGTCGGAACGCTGGGCAGAGCCGGATTACGCGTAAGAGAGGTCACGGCCAGCGCGCGCAACTTGCCCGATTTGACGTGCGGTACGGCGACCAGCGGGTTCATGAAAAAAAACTGTACTTCCCCGGAAATAAGGGAGATTACCGCCTGTCCGGTTCCCTTGTACGCGATAGCGACCATGTCGATGCCGGACATTATTTTGAAATGCGCGATGCCGAGCAGATTAGTGGTACCGGTCGTCGCATAGTTGATCTGCCCCGGTTTGGACTTGGCCAGCGCAATGAATTCCTTGATCGACTTTGCCGGGACCGAAGGATGCACGACGACGACGGCGCCCTGCTCGGTGAGCTGCGTGATCGGCTGAAAGTCACGCTGCGGGTCATACGGCAGCTTCTTGTAGACGTGCGGGTTGATTGTGAGCAGGCTGCTAGCGGCCAAAAGCAGCGTGTACCCGTCCGGCGCCGATTTTGCCCCGAGTTCGGCGCCGAGTATGCCGCCCACGCTGCCGCGGTTATCGACGACAATTGACTGTTTCAGAGCGTCGCTGAGCTTCTGGCCTACGAACCGCGACAGTATATCGCTGGGGCCCCCAGGGGCAAACGGCACGATGAATCTCATCGGCCTGCTTGGATAACCCGCCTCTGCTGCCTCGGCACCAGACGCCGTGCACGTCAGGAGCAAACCCATTACTACAAAAGTGACATGTTTCATCGCATCCTCCTTTGGTTGGCCACCTACAATGGGCTGGCGTTCTCCGTCGAGTTCGCCAGATTCAAGCCAGCGAACAACGCTTCGATCCGTGATTATACGTTTTTAGATTGCTTGTTTTTCGCCACTTCGTTATTTCGAGTTTACCTGTCGTGCGGGTCTTCCAGCCATTGCAAGTAGCCGGCCCGGTCCCCCCCGCCGTGGTGACCCGCTCATTCGCCGCTCACCGCGGGCGGCACCCAGCCGCGCTTTGCCCTGATCGCGGAATTTCCCAGGACTTCCACCACCGCCGGCCGCTGCGCGGCGAGCGCCTTGTCGAGCGCTGCCTTCATGTCCGCTGCCTTCTCGACACGGAAGCCGACACAGCCCATCGAATCCGCGACCTTCGCGAAGTTGACCGACCGCTCGAAGCGCGCCGTTTCGGCAACGCCACCCGAATAGTTGTTGTTCACGACCATTACGATGTTCAAGCCCAGACGCGCCGCGGTCTCCATCTCCGCCATGTGATAGTAGAAGCCCGCATCGCCGGTAAACCCGATCACCGGCTTGTCCGGCAGAGCCGCTTTCGCCCCCAGCGTCGCCGGAAAGGCCCACCCCAGGGAGCCGGCGCAGCGCAGATAGTTCTGGCCCGCCTTCAGCCGCGTCATCTGGGCGGTCCAGATTGCCGCGTGGAACGTATCGCACACGAGCGTCGCATCAGCCGGCAGCCATTCCTCCAGTTCCTTGCCGATCCGCTCCGGCCGGATCGGCACTGCGTCCGAGTTGCGCAGAGGTTCGCTTTCGGCCCAGTAATCGGCCACGTAGCCGCGTACCTGCTCCACCCATTCCGCTCGCCGCGGTTGAGTATTGCCCACCGCTTCGATGAGCTTCTGCACCGTCACCTTGGCGTCACCATGTAGCGATACCAGGTTCGGGTAGTTGCGCCCCAGTTCATCCGGGTCGATGTCGAGCTGGATCGTCGGCGTGCCGATTTTCGGAATCTGCCAGCCGTTCGTCACTTGGCCGCCGGTGCGGCTGCCGATGAAGAAGACGAGGTCGGCTGCCGCAATCGCCTTATTGGCGCACCAACGCGAATAGCTGCCCGGTACACCGACCGCCAGCGGGTGGTCGTCCGGGACGAGCGCCTTCGCGTGCAAGCTCGTTGCAACCGGAATCTGCAGCATTTCAGCGAGCTTGATAACCTCCGCTCCCGCGCCGGAGAACACGGCGCCGCCGCCTGCGACGATGATCGGCTTCGCGGCATTGGTCAGCTCCGCCACCGCAGCCTTGACCGCGGACGGCTCTGCCTCCGGCCGGAATGACGGAAAATGCTTGAAACGCTCCTCGAACACGAGATCGAAATCGGCCTCACGATCCAGCATCTGTCCGGCGTTGCCGCGCAGCGCGAGGTGCACCGGGCCAGGCGCGCCGCTCGTTGCAACCCGGAACGCCTGGCGCAGCAGATCAGCAAAGCGTTCGGCCGTATCAACGGAGTAGTTCGCTTTCGTGACACCATCCCAGGCCGTAGAGTCTTCCGCGTTCTGGTAGGCGTGGCGGTAGCGCGGCTGGTCGTGCTGACCCCCGGTGATCGCGATGACCGGCGAACTTGCCATGTGTGCGTCCCGCAGGCCGGCCGCCAGATTCGTCGTGCCGATGTCCTGGCAAAGGCAGACGCCCGGCCGGTGCGAGGCCCTGGCGTAGCCGTCCGCCATGTACGCGGCCGCTTTCTCGCCGTGAGTGACCACCCTCGTGACGCCCACCTTGTCCATCTCCAGCATCGCCGGGGGGACGATAGTGTTCACGTAAAAGAGATGCGTCACACCATACCCCCGCATGGCCTCCGCAAAGTAACGGTGTCCGGTCATTCTAGGCATTGATCCATCCCCTTCCTTGCTTCGTCAAAGGAAATTCAGAAACGGATTTGGTCCGTCACCATGCTTCGCATAATGACCGATGTGCCATTCGGCCTTTGCTCCGGTTGATCAGTGCGGCACCCTCTTCGCCAGCACATTCACATCGCTCACCACGTCGATCACCACGGGTTTATTCATGCCCAGTGCCCTATTGAGGGCCCCCTTGAGCTCGCCAGGCTTTTCGACCTGGATACCGGCACAGCCAAATCCCTCGGCGATCTTCGCGAAATTGTTGTCGGTGAAGGTCCACATGTCGGTCCACCCCCCGCGCGGATTGTTGTTGTAGGCAACCTTGTTGAGCGTGATCTCCTGATTGAGCCCGCTGTTGTTGTTGACCACAACGACCACATTGAGGTTGTGGCGGCGCGCGGTTTCGAGCTCGGCGATGTGATAGTAGAAGCCGCCGTCGCCGGTAAAACACAGCACGGGCTTGTCCGGCAGCGCGCACTTCACGCCGAGCGCTGCCGGAAAACCCCAGCCGAGCGAGCCCGCGCAGCGGAAATACTGCTGAGTGGGATGCTTGATGTAGACCATCGCACCCGTCCACATTCCGGCGTGCCCGGTATCCGATACCAGAACCCCGTCGGCGGGCAGCGCCTCCGTAATCTCCTTGCAGATGCGCTCGGGCCGGATCGGCACCGCGTCCGAATCGCGCTTGGGCTCTTCCTCGGCGCGCCACTTCGCAACCAGTTCCTGAACGCGCGCCGTCCATGCCCGGGCCGCCTCGGGGGATTTCGCTTGCGCCGCTTCAAGCATGTGCTTGAGCGTGACCTTGGCATCGCCCAGGATTGAAACCGAATTCGGATAGTTGCGGCCCAGTTCCGAGGCATTGATATCAAGCTGGATCACCGGAGTGCCGGGAGGCGGGAAATGCCAGAAGTGCGTCACCATCCCTCCGGCAGCGCTGCCGGCGAAGAATACGAGATCAGCCTCGAGCAGCGTATCGTTCGCGCACTCACGCGAGTAGCTGCCAGAGATTCCGACCGCCAACGGGTGACTGTCCAGGATCGCGGCCTTCGCATTGAGAGAAGTGACTACCGGGATCTGCAGCTTCTCCGCCAGGGCCACCAGCTCGCGCTGCGCGCCGGATCGCACCACGCCTCCACCCGCCACGATGACGGGTCTCTGAGCCTTGGCCAGAACTGCCAGCGCATCTCGCACATGCTGCATCTCGGGTTCGGGACGGAACGCGGGCACCCGGGCATATTGCTGCTCGACGAGCGGATTCAAATCGGCTTCCTGCTCGGTCATCTGGCCGCCGCGGTTCTGGATCTGCAAATGCACCGGGCGCGGCGTGCCCGACGCCGCCTCGCGGAAAGCCTGGCGCAGCAGGTCGGGAAGCCGCGTGACGGCATCGACACTTGCGCTGAATTTCGTGACCGGTCCGAACTGGGAAAAGTCCTCTATCTCCTGATACGCGTGCCGGTAGCGGGCGCTGGGTAGCGTCCCGCCCGAGATCGCAATCACCGGAGAGCACGCCATGTAGGCATCGCGCAGCCCGGCAGCAAGATTGGAGGCGCCGATGCACTGCGCCATGCACACGCCGGGCTTGCCGCTCGCGCGCGCATAGCCGTCCGCCATGTATGCCGCGGCCTTTTCACCGTGCACCATCACCCTGCGGATAGGCATGTCCTCCATCTCGGCCAGGGCCTTCGCCATGATGGCGGGCACGAAGAAAATATGCGAAACACCGTAGCCGTTCAGCATTTCCGCGAACGCGCGCGCTCCGGTCATCTTTGGCATGGGATTCTCCCTTCGTTGATTACCGATTGACTTAATGGTCCTTTTCATTCTATTCGAGCATAAGTCCCGCGTCCTTTCGTTTCGACCCAACATTGATTTAGGTCAAAAACTCTGAGGCGCCGCCGGGCGTAGAGAGAGGTATTTATGGTATATAACGCTACTGAGAGTCGTCAGGATGCCGAGGAGGGTTTATGCTGATACCGCGTTTTGTTTCATGGATGTTCACGGTTGGCATGACGGTTTTCGCCGCGGGTGTGGTGTCCGGCCAGGATTATCCAAACAAGCCTATCCACATCTACACCCCCCAAGCTGGCACCAGCGTCGATTTCGTGTTGCGTCTGGTCGCAAAAATGGTTACCGGCAGCCTGGGTCAGCGAATAATAGTGGAGAATCGCGGGATTATCGGAGTGGAAATTGTGGCTCGCGCGCCGCCCGATGGCTATAGCTTGA
>MERG01000031.1:0-8367 GCA_001771985.1 Betaproteobacteria bacterium RIFCSPLOWO2_12_FULL_62_13
GTCATCCTGCGTGAACACGCACTGCTGAAAGTTCTTCTGCTGATGGCTGCCGGGTTTCTCGGCAAGCACATCGTTGCCCGATTTGATCTGCACGAGATAGTCCACCGCGCCCTTCGCCAACTGGGCCGGGTCGGTCTTCCATCGGACTTCCAGGCGCGCGCGATTGTCCGAGTCGTCACCATTGCTGGTCAGGCGCAACTCTGCGCGTTGATCGGAGTTGTCCGTCAGCCCAGACCAAGCCAGGAGCTTTCCGGTCTTGCCCCGCCATGGCATCCATTCGATTCCGCGCAACGATTGAGAATCGAATATGCCCGGCCGTAGCCGGTTGATCCAAAGATTCTCCTTGGATTCCAGACGTTGTAGTGCGTCGAGCCGAGACGAACGCTCCGCGTCATTAAGGAACCCGGTGAGCTCGCGAGCCTCGTCCGTCTGTGATTCCGGCAGACGCAGCGCTGCCACGCGCGCCGCCGTGGAAAACTCTTGTAACGCAGTTCAACACTTAACGAAGGCGCTTTTTCTGTCTAAACCAGTGGAGCCACTGCTCAGAGTGAAGAGCATGAACTCCGCTCGTGGGAGTCACGACTCATAGAATTTCTATCCAGCTATGGCTTCGACTTAATTCTCGAAGCGGGAGTGACCTTTTCTGAACTATCAGAATCTTATCTCGGCGACGTCGACCTTTTGATCGTATTTCCTCTTTCAAACGACATCCAAACTTTTTGCATCGAACTTGCTAAACAGCAGCGCTACGCATCCCGTATGATTGTGTGTGTGCCGGAAGGCGACGACGGAAAACTCTATTGCCGAATAGTCCGGGAACGGTACGGGATCGAGACGGTGCCGCTACCACGACAAAAACTACTCGAAGGACAGCAATGCAGACTTGGCGTGGACTTGGTCAGACACTGCGCAAATAACCTGATGAGAAAAGTCTCCGCCACTATGAGAGAGTGGCGCGTACAGAACACAGTCGTCATTCTAATTCATGGCATTAGAACACGAGCGCTCTGGCAAGGTGAGGTACGAGAGAGTCTGCAAAGCGCAGGCTTGGTGGCAATTCCTACGAACTACAAAAAGTTTGACGTTTTCCGGTTTCTTCTTCCCTTCAAAAGGACCAAGCAAGCGCCTATCAGCAGAGTGGAAGAGGACGTTCGCGCAGTCCGAAGGAAATTCCCCGGCGCGCATATTTCAATACTTGCACATAGCTTTGGCACGTTCATCATAGGAAAGTTACTCGGTAACCCGGAGCACCAGTTTGACCGCATCGCTCTCTGCGGCAGTGTGCTACCCATCGATTTTGACTTTGCATCGGCTGAAGGTAGATTTTCGGAAATCATAAATGAAGTTGGATGTCGCGATATTTGGCCCGCCGTGGCAGCCAGAATTGGGTGGGGCTATGGACCAACCGGCAGTTTCGGATTCAATCGGGGCAACTTTGTTCATGACCGAAAGCACGCTGAGCATGGACACAGCGGGTTCTTGAATGGTTTGTTTTGTAAGGAATTTTGGATCCCCTATTTTTGTGATGGCGCTAAGAGTAACGCTGGGGATGTCGGGGCGGAGCCGTCCAAATTGGTTTGCTTCGTCGATAACGTTCCGCTGCCGCTAGCAAAACTGCTGTTTTGGGGATCTTTGCTCTTTCTGTTTGGCTGGCCGCTGTGGATTGGGGCAGCTTGGACTTATCGAGCGCTACTGCACTGAACCGGATGAGAATGTCGACGTGGAATATAAACGGCCTTCGGTCGGGTGTCCGCGCCGGGTTCGAGGCTTGGCTAGCCGCCAGCAAAAGCGATTTGGTATGCCTGCAAGAGGTAAAAACTCAAGAGGACTTACTAACGAGAACCTGGTTCAATGGTTACGAAACGTATTGGAATACTGCTCGAAAAACTGGGTACAGTGGCGTCGCGACGTTAGTAGGACCGCAGCTTAAGCCGCTTTGGATCGGTACCGGCATTGGCGACGATTGTACTGATTCGGAGGGGCGGGTCCTCTCCATCGAATTCGATTCGTTCCTGTTGGTCAATACGTATGCTCCGCATAGTCATCGCAAGCTGACGAGACTCGGACATAAGCGTTCATTCTGCCGCCACTTCTTGGATCATCTTCGACAATTGCGGCGGAGAGATAAGCCTATCGTCATTGTCGGCGATCTCAATGTCGCATACCAAGAGATCGATCTAAGTAATGCGTCGGCAAATCGAAAGAACGCTGGCTTCCTGCCTGAGGAGCGAGAGTGGTTTGGTAGCCTCTTGAATGAAGGCCTCCTGGATGCGTTTCGTATTTTTCATAGCGGCTGTGGACACTATACGTGGTGGAGCATGCGTCGTGGGGTTAGGGAACGCAATGTGGGTTGGAGGTTAGACTATATTCTCGTCGACTCGGTACTGAAGCCAAAGGTCCGCGCATGTTTTCACTGGACGAGTCAGCGCGGCTCGGACCATTGTCCAGTGACTATGGACATTGACCTGTAAACGACCGCCTAGCTTAGCCACTACCGGCGCATTGCGGCCCCTATCACGCCCTCTCTTTGCAAGGCGTCGCTGGCTGATCGCACGTGGCTGACAGGAAAGTGATTTGAGCCGTCCACGCGTCTGTCTTTGCAATTCCGACCGGAAGCACTTGCCTGATGTGGTATATGCCTGAGAACAAGGGCATTACCGGCGTTGACACGTCCATCTTTGCAGGTACGCGCTCGCGCTGACACGCGGCTTTACCGCAGTAGCACTGCCGGGGGGCACTGGGGGACGCGGCTCAAAGACCTCGCCGCACGCGACGCATCGCTTGCTCTGCATGCTCGAAACTCCGTGCTATCCAACTGCACGGCAGCATGCACAGCCAAGCTCAGCCGATCACAACGAAATCACTCCGATTGGAATTCGCGGTCACGTTCGATCGGAATTTGCAATCATCTCGGCAAGCCGCGATCGCGGTTGCTCACGAGCCCCAGGACGCGCCGCCGCGAAGCGCAGACGTTTAAATCAGTACTGGGTCAATTTGCGCGAGCAGGGGTGGGTCAAATCCTGAGAGCGCCAAGGCGCAAGCGCACCCTACAACTTTTCTTGGCGCCCCCGGATCGAGTCCGGGGCAGGCTTGGCGGTTTAATTTTCGTTTCTGATCTCAGGGAGCGTAGCCCGGATGGAATGAAGTGAAATCCGGGGGCAACGAATCCCGGATTCCGCTCCGCTTCATCCAGGCTACCTGGCTGCCCCCTCCCCCACGGTTCGCGCTGGGGGAGTTCAAGTTTTTGCCGCCGCGTGCAGGGAAGGTGGCCAAGATGTGTATATATACCTTTGCCTTGAAGGGGAGGGAATACCATTTCTTCTGGCTTGGTTCGGTTGTGGTAATATGGGTAATACCATCGCCAGGAGAACCCGATGACCCTTACCGTAAAATTGCCAGAGGCGCTGGAACGCGACCTCGATGTGCATTGCAAAATAAAGAAACTGACCAAGTCCGAGGTGGTGACCCGGCTGCTCGAGCAGTATCTCGCGCTGCAGGCGCCCAAGCAAACGCCGTATGAACTGGCGGTGAAGTACAAGCTTATCGGTTGCTTCGCTAGTGGGGAGCACTCGCTCGGGCGCGATCACAGCCGCATCATCAAGGAGAAATTGCGTGCCAAGCAACGCGCTCGTTGATACCGGTCCGCTGGTGGCCTGGTTCGACAAGGATGACCACTATCACCGCCACGCGAGACGTTTCGTTGCCGGCTTCAAAGGCCATTTGATCACCACCTGGCCGGTGGTTACCGAGGTGTGTCATCTCTTGCCGCGTCATGTGGTGGATCGTTTTATGGCGTGGGGCATTGGCGGCGGCCTGGTGCTATACGAGATGCCGCCGGATGCCCTGCTCGATCTAAGAAAGCTCATGCAGAAATACGCTGATCTGCCGATGGACCTGGCAGACGCCTCCCTGGTGTGGCTCGCCGGCGCGATCGGCCTGCTCGATATCGTCACCCTCGACGATCGCGACTTCACAGTCTACCGCACCGCCGCCGGCAAGCCGCTGCGAAACCTGCTCTTGCCTCTGCAACGGTGAGAAGTGCAGCTCGTAGGGCGGGATGCGCTGCGCTTTCCCGCCCTACAGCCCTGCCCAACCTGCATGCCTGGTACGAGCGGCCTGCTCATCGCAAGGTCGTCATCGGGCAGTAAAACAGGAACCGCAGATGAACGCCGATTGCCGCCGATGATCGGAATCGGCGGCGCGATTAGTCTTTTGAAGCCTTCGTCGGCGGCAGCCGGCGCTGGGGTCCCGTGCCTGGCCCCTGGGCTTTCCCTGTCAGCGCGATTTCCACCATCGTCTCCAGGCGCAGCATGCGCCTGTCCAGTTCGCGTAATTCAGCCGCCAGATCCCGGACCTGCGCGGACAGGCCCGTGACCTGGTCATTCATCTTGATAACCTGGGTGAGCGCGTCCCACAGTCGGTCGCCAATGCCCATGGTCAAGCCGCCTTCTTGCTGCGCCGGGCGGCGAAGTAGGCCAGCGTTTTCTTGACTTCAGCCTCCGCCTCGGCGAGGGCCCGTCTCGCCTCCACTGTCGATTTCCTGACCTGCTCGATCAGTTTATCAAGCAACAGCTTGTCCTCGTCACTGTCGTATGCTTCGACAGACCGGCGCACCATCTCCCCCATCGAAAGGCGGCGCGCCTTGGCGCGGGAGACGATCGCTCGCTTTTGTTGCGGTGTCACGAGCACCACCATGCGTTCCATTTTTCCCATGTTCATCCTCCATTAACATTGACAACACATGTTAATTATACTCGCGCCCGATCACCGGAGACGATCGCATCGACCTGAGCGACGATGGCGCATGCAAGCGAGCCCGGATGGAATGAAGTGAAATCCGGGGGCGATAATTCCCGGAGTAGCGCGTAGGGCGGGAAAGCGCAGCGCATCCCGCCGGTCGTGTAATTCAAATTCAGGTCACGATTTAAATGCTCCCAGAACCTGCCCTGCCAGATTCCGCGCGCGCCTTTCCCCTGCCGTCGCGGCGACAACTGTTCGCCGGCCGGAATGGCGCGAGCGACACGCGCCTTTATGGCCTGCCAGCGTGACGAGAAATCCGCATCGCCCGCTGGCAGCGTCCAGATGCAGTGCAGATGATCCGGCAATACGACGACGGCGCTTACCGTAAAGGACCTCCGCGAACGCGCGACGGTGAAGGCCGCGCGGATCGCCGATATGCCCCGTCAATCATCGGCGGCGCCGTTCGAGCAGAGCAACCGTGAAGAACAACGTGCCGCCGGGGACTAACGCGCGAATGGAGTGGGACATGGAGCGACGTTACAGGTATGCTGCCGACCGGCGGGATGCGCTGCGCTTTCCCGCCCTACAGGCCTTCTTCTTCCGGTGCGCAAGCGCACCCTACAACTTTGCTTGGCGCTCCCGGATCGAGTCCGGGGCAGGCTTGGCGGTTCCAAGAGCAGGATACCGGATGCAGGATGCAGGATTCGGTGTGATCGTTTTGTCGTTTTCCTTGGCGGCTTGGCGGTTCAATTCCCGTTTTCGGTTTCTGGGGGCCTTGGCGGTTCGGCCAGTGCAGCAATCCGGAGACAACAACTACCTGCTCAAGACGCCGGGCGCCGAAGCGCCGCCAGTCGCTTCCGCACCAACGAGGCAGCGCCGAGCGCGGTGCGGATTACTTCGCACACGCGCGCGATTTCCGCCTCGGATACCGCGGTCCCGGTGGGAAGGATCAGCACTTGACGGCACACCTGCTCGGTCACCGGCAAAAGCAGGTGCGCGTGAGGAAAATAGGACTTGTAGGGTTCCATCCGGTGCACGCCCGGAAAGAAATAGCGGCGCGCCATGACGTTCTCGGCGTGCAGCACCTCCACCAGTTCGTCCCGGGTGAGAAGCGAATCGTCGCCAACAGTGACCACTACGTACTGGTAGTTGGAGCTGTGCCGCTTGTCGTAAGCCAGGAGCCGCATGCCGGGGATGCCGGCGAGCTGCCGCTGATACGCCTCATAGTTCGCGCGATTGCATTTGATCACTTCATCGAGACTATCGAGATTCGTCAATCCCATCGCCGCGCAGACTTCGGACATTTTTCCGTTGGTGCCGATATAGATCACCCGGTCATAGCCGGCAAAGCCGAAGTTCTGCATCAGCCGCAGTTTTTCCGCGAGGCTGTCGTTGTCCGTGACGATCGCTCCGCCCTCGAAAGTATTGATAAGCTTGGTGGCGTGGAAGCTGAACACCTCGGCTTCGCCGAATGAGCCGATCATGCGCCCTTCGTGGGAGCAGGCAAAAGCGTGGGCCGCGTCGAACGTAAGTTTCAGGTTGCGCCGCGCGGCAATTCCCGCCAGATCCTCGATCGCGCACGGGCGCCCCCACACATGAACCCCGATTATGCCGCTGGTTCGGGGCGTTATCATGGACTCGACGCTGCCGGGATCCAGGCAGTGCGTATCGGGATCGATGTCGGCGAATACCGGCGTGATTTCCTGCCATTGGAGTGCATGGGCGGTGGCAACGAAAGTAAACGCCGGAACGATCACCTCGCCAGTCAGCCCGAGCGCCCTGATCAGCAGCTCAAGCCCGACTGTGCCGTTGGATACGAGGACGCAGTTGCGAACCCCGACCAGCCGGCCGATGCGCCGCTCCAGCTCGATGACATACTCGCCGCGGTTCGTGAGCCAGCGTTTATCCAGAATGTCGTTCAGGCGCGCGAGGAAACGGTCCCGATTCCCTATATTCGGACGCCCTACGTGCAGCTTTTCCGCAAACGCCGGCGGGGACCCGAATATGGCAAGCCGCGAAGCCGGATTCATGTTTTGCCGATGTCGTTCCGGCGGAACCATTGTCATCCCTTCAACCTGAAAAGAGCATTTAGCCGCCCATCCCTCATCCCTGACCCTTCTCCCGAGGGGAGAAGGGAAGCTCGAGCCTCCCCTCTCCCTCCGGGAGAGGCGCGGGGGTGAGGGCTGAACGCCGATAAACGCCGATCAAAAAACCAAAAGGCCTGCCAACATTTCACATCTGCCCATGATAATCGATCCGGTTGCGGCCGCGCGTTCCACTTCGTCGATCGGCAGGAGCGTAGAGCGTAGGGTGCGCTTGCGCACCGCCAATGCACGGGACCGGTGCGCTCCGCCTTGCGGAGCACACCCTACGGCTGCAATACATGGGACTGATTTCATCGGCGTTCATCGGCGGTTGCCGCTTTGCGATTTCCCATTTCCTATTTCCCATTTCCCGCTTCTTGTGTGCGTCCGCGTTCATCTGCGGTTTCAAGGTTCAAGCCTTTCTCGCGCCTGGGTTCGGAAGCCCGCGTCTTACTCACCCTGCCCTGCTTTCAACTCAAACACGAACCCTTGCAGTTCGACGGTCGGCTTCCAGACGCCAACGGTAGTGGCCCGTACCCTTCTCGCGACTTCTTCCTTGCTCATGTCGGGCGTGATCCGCCCCAGTTCAGCAAGCTCCCTTCTCGTAAATGGCTTTCTCGTCCACTTTTCTTCGGACACGGGAAGTTCCCGGCCCTGGATTATGCGCCCGACCATCTCGTAGAATAAAACCAGTTGGTAGTCGTAAGCTCGCGCGAGCAGCGTGTCCGCGCTATCGGTCGCAAGGACCGGAAAACGCCTGACCGCGATGGTCGGTCCGGTATCTACGCGAGGCGCCATATGATGGCAGGTCACTCCATAGCTCTTTGCATCTTCGTACAGGGCAAAGTTGTTGCACCCATAGCCCGGATACTCGGGAGGGCCCGGATGAAAATTGATGGCGATCCTCGCCTGGTTGAGGAGATTCGCCGGGACAATCCACCGCGACAAGTAGCTCACGATGCACTCCCATTCCGACGCTTCCACATCAGCCGGCAGCGGGTCGCCCCACTTGCCCAAGCAGACGCCAGCCCTTGTGAAATTGAGCCGGCAGAATTCCGCAGCCTTCTCGACGTGTCCGTCCTGCTCCTTGCCGAGGAACAGCACGGAATATTCTCTCTTCGCCATCCACACTCCCGATGTTTCGACCAGAATAAATATACCACTGCCCGGGACGCTTTCGCTCTTGTTCTTGCTTTCTGGCGTTTTGCCGTTTTGGCGGTTGATTCGCTTTGAACGAGCCCGGATGGAATGAAATGCAATCCAGGGATGAGGGTCCTCCTTGTCGTTCCCGCGAAGCCTGCCCTCGAATGCTTTAGTCGGGGGGCCAATCAGCGATTCACTCCGCTCGAACCATCCAATGGATTCCCGTCTGCACGGGAATGACAACCTGAAGGATTCCTGGAGGAGCCTGGCTTCTTCCAGGCTACCTGCTGCTGTTGGTGCGCATGGCGCACCCTACAACTGCCTGATTTGCTTTCTCTTGGCGTTCTTGGCGGTAATTTGTAAATGGTAAATGGGAAATCGGAAGTCGGAATCGGGGAAT
>MERG01000031.1:8391-11485 GCA_001771985.1 Betaproteobacteria bacterium RIFCSPLOWO2_12_FULL_62_13
TGAGCCTCACATCCAGCGCGGCGCAGTTCTGCTCCAGGTACTTGCGGCGCTTGGTGCCGGGGATCGGCACGACCTCCTCCCCCTGCGCCAGCACCCACGCGAGCGCGACCTGCGCCGGCGTGCATTGTTTCGCGGCGGCGATGTCCTCGATCGGTTTCAGCAGTTCGGCGTTGCGCTTGATGTTCTCGGGGTCGAAGCGCGGATGCTCGCGGCGGCGGTCCTTGGGCAACAGCGCGTCCAGCGTCTTGATGGTCGCGGTGAGAAAACCGCGGCCGAGCGGCGCGTAGGCCATGTAGCCGATGCCGAGCTCGCGGCAGGCCGGCAGCACGTCCTGCTCGGCGTCGCGGCTCCACAGCGAATACTCGGTTTCGACCGCCGCGATCGGATGCACCTTGTGGGCGCGGCGGATCGTCTGCGGCCCCGCTTCCGACAGCGCGAGATAGCGCACCTTGCCCTGTTCCGCGAGCCGTTTCATGGCGCCCACCGTATCCTCGATCGGCACCTTCGCGTCCACGCGGTGAAGACCATAAATGTCGATCACGTCAACGCCGAGGCGCTTGAGGCTCCGGTCGCACGCGAGCGGCACGTAATCGGGGTGACCGCCGGAGAGTCCCTCGGGCACGCCGCCTCCCAGCCCGACGTTTCCGAACTTGGTGGCGATCAGCACCTTGTCGCGTCTGCCCTTGATCGCCTTCCCAACCAGTTCCTCGTTGATCCCACTGCCGTAGGCGTCGGAGGTCACGAGCAGATCGACGCCGAGGCCGATGGCGCGGTGGATCGTCGCGATCGACTCCTCATCGTTGGGCTCGCCGTAACTGATCGACATGCCCATGCAGCCGAGTCCGACCGCGGAAACTTCAGGTCCGTTTTTGCCAAGCTTGCGCCTTTGCATCGCTGTCTCCTTAACCTTCGGTTGAAAAGAAGAATTCAATCGCTTTTTCCATTTTCGCCCTTCGCCTCCACCACAACCCAGAATCCGTCGGCGCCACTTGTGCGGTAGAAAGCGCAGAGCTCGAAGCGTTCCAATAGCAGGGCTAACCACCATGAGACGGGCTTCTGGATGAGATGGGCGTTGCGGCCATCTTTCAAAAACTTGCCGGCAGGGCCGGTATGCACGGTGAAGACGCCGGTATCAAGAACAACGCGCTTCAGATCGTCCAGCACGTTCGTCAGGTACTCCGGCTCGATATGCTCGAGCACATCGATGCATGCCACGCAAGTCCGCGGCACCGGCCGCTGCGACCATTTCGGAATCGCCGGATCGTAATGGTAGATTTTCAACGGGCCCGGCAACAAGTTCCTGAGCTCCTCGCCGAGCCGACCCTTACCCGCGCCGTAATCGAGCAGTTCAGTGAATCCTTTGGACCTGATGACTTCCGCAACCAGCGGCGCATAGTGCTTGGACGCCCTTCCGTAGTCGGGATCGCAGTGCAACTCTGCTTGTAACCGGCGATACTCCTCACTGATGAGAGGCGCAGCGCCGGAAGTCAGATGACTCATGTGAAACTACCTTCATTTCAAAAAGGAACCCTCTCACCGCCAAGGACAACAAGAATAACAATCAACCGCCAAGACGCCAAGACACCCAGGAAAACGAAAGCGATTTAAACGCCTTTTTTGCGCGGGCCGGTTGGTGATTTTCCCGGTGTATACTCGCTGATCCATCGGTAAACACCACAAAGGGGGCGACATGAAAATCAAGTCGATCAAGGCCACCGTCCACGAGATCCACTCCCGGGTGCCGCTGCTCAAACACCCCCTCAAGCGCAAGATCGTGTTCTGCGAGGTTGCAACCGATGACGGGCACGCGGGTTATGGCCTGACCGGCGGGGCCTATCTCCCTTTCGCCATCGCCACCGCGCTCAACCAGGAATTCCTGCCGGTCGTCAAAGACATGGACCCGCGCGACACGGAGGCGATTCACGAAAAAGTGTGGTGGAAGCTCAACCAGCGGTCGATGACGGGGGTGGTCTCGGCCGCGCTGGCGTGCGTCGATATCGCGTGCTGGGACATTCACGGCAAGGTGACCGGCCGCACCATCGCGCAACTCCTGGGCGGAGCACGCGACTGGGCGCCGACTTACTGCACATTCGGTTTCCCGGAATACGACCGCGAGCAGCTCGTGCAGGCGGCCAAAGACCGGCTCGCCGAAGGCCACCGGCGGCTGAAGCTGGTGGTCGGCGTCGACAAGGGCGGTTGGATGGAAGACGCCAAGCGCGTGAAGCTCGTGCGTGATGCGGTGGGCCCCGATGTCGAGATCATGATCGACGCCAACTACAAGTTCCAGCCGGTGGAAGCGAGGCTGCTGTGCCGCGAGATCGAGGACCGCAACATCACGTGGTTCGAAGAGCCGCTTTACGCCAACGACGCGCGGGCGATGGCCGATTTGCGCTGCTCGACGCGCATCCCGCTCGCCGCGGGCCAGATGGAGGGCCATCGCTGGCGCCTGCGCGAACTGATCGAGCGCCAGGCGGTGGATATCATCCAGCCCAACTGCTGCTACAACGGCGGCTACACCGAGACCCTCAAGGTGGCCCACATGGCGCAGTGCTTCAATCTGCCCATCGCCAACGGCGGCGGCTGGCCGCTCTTCAACATGCACTCGATGGCCGGGCTGATGAACGGCTGGCGCGTCGAGTTTCACCTCGACATGCAGTACGTCGGCGAGCAGGTGTTCGTAAATCCGCCCAAGCCGGAGAACAACATCGTGAAAATCCCCGCGGCGCCCGGGCTCGGGCTCACGCCCAACTTCGATGCGTTGAAGGACAGCCGCATCCAGGAATGAGCCGCAGGTGCGGTTCAGCGACCGGACACACGCGACGAGAACCTGGGCGAGTGACTAAGCGAGTGCTAAGTGACCAAGTGATTAAGTGATTAAGTAATTAAGTGATTAGATGCTTCGGGTCCACAATCACTCAATCACTGAATCACTCAATCACTGAGAACTCTCGCGGCAGCCGATGAGCGAAACGACGAGCCTGTGGGCGCTCTTCACCAGCAGTTTCCTTGCCGCAACGCTGCTCCCCGGCGGTTCCGAAGCGGTCCTGTTCGGCGTGCTCAAGTTCCATCCCGAGCAATTCTGGCCGGCGCTCGG
>MERG01000031.1:11544-13436 GCA_001771985.1 Betaproteobacteria bacterium RIFCSPLOWO2_12_FULL_62_13
TTCCGCAGGCCAAGCCGCTCAAGGGACTGGACGCCGTGCGGAAGTACGGCAGCCCCGCGCTGCTCCTGTCGTGGGCGCCGATCATCGGCGATCCGTTGTGCATCGCCGCCGGCTGGCTGAGGCTCAACGCGTGGTTCGCGGTGCTCTATATCGCCATCGGCAAGTTCGTGCGCTACTGGGTGATCGCCGTGGCGACCGTCCCGTAACGGGTAGGTCATGGGTCATGGGTCATGGGTAATGGGTAATGGGTAATGGGTCATGGGTCATGGGTCATGGGTAATGGGTAATGGGTAATGAGAAAAAGCCTTCACTCGTCACCCATCACCCATCACTCATCACCCCTCACTACTGATGCCGCGATGCAGTAGAATCAATCCCTCTTGTCGCCATCGGGTAGCATCACCGAAATGACCGCTCGCCTGCGGGAGATTCCCTACAACTACACCTCGTTTTCCGATCGCGAGATCGTGGTCCGCCTGCTCGGCGCGCGCATGTGGGACGTGCTCAACGAACTGCGGGCGCGGCGCCGCACCGGCCGCTCGGCGAAGATGCTCTATGAGGTGCTGGGCGACATCTGGGTGGTCACGCGCAACCCCTACATCCAGGACGATCTGCTCGCCAACCGCAGGCGGCGCGCAGCGCTGATCGCCGATATGCGCGGCCGGCTCGCCGAGATCGAGGCGCGGCGGACCAACGAGGACGAGCGGGTCACGCGGCTCCTCGAAGCGGCGCACGCCGCGGTCAATGCGTTTGCATCCGAGTTCGAGGCGACGCTGCAACTGAGGCGCCGCGTGTTGAGCCGCCTCGCGGGCGCCACGCGCCGCGACAATATCCAGTTCGACGGGCTTGCGCGCGTGTCGCACGTCACCGACGCCACCGACTGGCGCGTCGAGTACCCCTTCGTGGTGATCCACCCCGACACCGAGGAAGAAGTCGCGTTTGTCGTCAAAGCCTGCATCGAGCTCGGGCTTACCATCATTCCGCGCGGCGGCGGCACCGGCTACACCGGCGGCGCAATTCCGCTCACCAGGTTCTCCGCCGTAGTCAATACCGAGAAGCTCGACGACCTGGGCGCGATCGAATACGTGCGGCTGCCCGGCGTCGAGCGTGAGGTCGCGACGCTGCGCTGTGGGGCGGGCGTCGTGACGCGGCGCGCAATGGAGGTCGCGGAAACGGCTGGACTGGTGTTCGCGTGTGATCCGACCTCGGCCGATGCCTCGTGCATCGGCGGCAACGTCGCGATGAACGCGGGCGGCAAGAAGGCGGTGCTGTGGGGCACGGCGCTCGACAACCTCGCGGCATGGCGCATGGTGACCCCGGCTGCGGAATGGATGATGGTCGAACGCCTCGAGCACAATCTCGGCAAGATTCACGACGCCGGGACCGCACGCTTTCGCATCACACGCTACGCCGCCGACGGCAAAACGCCGCGCGGCGAGCCCGAGATTCTCGAGATTCCCGGGTCGCGGTTCCGCAAACACGGGCTCGGGAAGGACGTCACCGACAAGGCGCTCGGAGGGCTGCCCGCCGTGCAGAAGGAGGGCTGCGACGGCATCATCACCCGGGCCACTTTCATCCTGCACAAGATGCCGCCCTTCATCCGCACCGTGTGCCTCGAGTTCTTTGGCGAGGTGCGCGAGGCGGTGCCCTCGATCGTCGAGATCAAGCGCTATCTCGATCAACATCCCGGGGCGACGCTTGCCGGACTCGAACATCTGGACGAGCGCTACGTGAAAGCGGTCGGTTACGCGACCAAGGCGCGCCGTTCCGGCCGGCCCAAGATGGTGCTGGTCGGCGACATCGTAGGCGATGACGAGAACGCGGTCTCCGCAGCGGCATCGCATGTCGTGCGCATCGCCAATGCGCGTGGAGCGGAAGGTTTCATCGCGGTG
>MERG01000031.1:13446-26682 GCA_001771985.1 Betaproteobacteria bacterium RIFCSPLOWO2_12_FULL_62_13
CGCGGAAGAAGTTCTGGCTCGACCGCGCCCGCACGGCCGCGATCGCCAAACACACCAACGCCTTCAAGATCAACGAAGACGTCGTCATTCCGCTCGACCGGCTCGGCGGCTACTCGGACGGCGTCGAGCGCATCAACATCGAGCTCTCGATCAGAAACAAGCTGAAGCTCCTGGACGCGCTGGACGAATTTCTTCAGGGCGATCTTCCGCTCGCCCGGCGCGAGGAGGCAGTCTCCGCGGCCGAGTTGACCGGCGACCGGGTGGAGCGCGCGGCGGCGTTGATCGCGGAAACGCGCGCGCGCTGGCGCTGGCTGCTCGAAAACCTGGACGCGCCCCTGAAGGGGCTGAATGATGAATGCGGAATGCGGAATGATGACCGGAAAAGCGCAGAGGCGGAGCCCTTGGGGTTTTATTCATCATTCATCATTCATCATTCATCATTCGCAGCAGGGGGAACACTGTTCCGCCTGCTGCAGGATCACACCATCCGGGTTTCATGGAAAACCGAAGTCCGCGCGCAGCTCGCCGATATCTTCAGCGGCCGCCCGTTCCAGAAGGTGCTGGAGGCGATCGACGCCGTGCACAAGTCGGTGCTGCGGGGGCGCGTGTTCGTCGCGCTGCACATGCACGCCGGCGACGGCAACGTGCACACCAATATTCCGGTCAATTCCGACAATTACGAGATGCTGCACGAAGCGGGCCAGGCGATGGCGCGCATCATGCGGCTCGTGATATCGCTCGGCGGCGTTGTTTCCGGCGAGCACGGCATCGGCATCACCAAGATCGATTTTCTCGATGGCGGGAAAATCGATGAGTTCAGAGCCTACAAGCAGAAAGTCGATCCGGCCGGGCACTTCAACAAGGGCAAGCTGCTTAGCGGGGCAAACCTCGACAACGCCTATACCCCCAGCTTCGCTCTCATCGGAACGGAAAGTCTGATTCTGGAGCAATCGGAAATCGGCACGATTTCCGATTCGGTCAAGGACTGCCTGCGCTGCGGCAAGTGCAAACCGGTATGCGCAACCCACGTGCCGCGCGCGAACCTCCTCTACAGCCCGCGCAACAAGATCCTCGCCACGAGCCTTCTGATCGAGGCTTTCCTCTACGAAGAGCAGACGCGGCGCGGCATCTCGCTCGAGCACTTCGATGAGTTCAGCGACGTCGCCGACCATTGCACGGTGTGTCACAAGTGCCTCAATCCCTGTCCGGTCGACATCGATTTCGGTGAGGTATCGGTCGCGATGCGCAACTTCCTGCGCAGGCACGGCAAGCGCAAGTTCAATCCGGGCACCTTCGCCTCGATGCTCTTTCTCAATGCCACCGACCCGGGCACCATCCACTTCGTGCGCAAGATGATGATCGAATGGGGCTTCGCGGCGCAGCGCATCGCGCATGGCGCGGCGCGCACATTCGGTTTCGCGCAACAGCAGACCCGGCATCCGCCGGCCACCGTGGGGCGCCCACCGATTCGCGCGCAGGTCGTCCATTTCATCAACAAGCCGATGCCCGGCGGACTGCCCAAGAAAGCCGCGCGCGCGCTGCTCGACATCGAAGATTCGCGAATCGTGCCCATCATCCGCAATCCGCAGAAAGTGAACGACGACTCCGACGCCGTGTTCTACTTCCCGGGTTGCGGCTCGGAGCGGCTGTTCAGCCAGGTGGGACTCGCGACGCAAGCGATGCTTTTCGAGATCGGCGCGCAGACGGTGCTGCCGCCCGGTTACCTGTGTTGCGGTTATCCGCAGACCGCGGCAGGCGAAGCCGGGAAAGGGCAAGCCATCATCACCGCCAACCGCGTGCTGTTTCACCGCGTTGCGCACACGCTCAACTATCTCGACATCAGGACCGTAATCGTGTCGTGCGGCACCTGCATGGACCAGTTGCAGAAGTACGAGTTCGACAAGATCTTCCCCGGCTGCCGGCTGCTCGACATCCACGAGTACCTGCTCGAAAAAAACGTCAAGCTCGCCGGTGTCAACGGCGTGCGTTACATGTATCACGATCCGTGCCATACGCCGATGAAGACCTATCAGCCGCTCAAGGTCGTAAACGAGCTGATGGGCGCGGAAGTGAGGCTCAACGAGCGCTGCTGCGGCGAATCGGGAACGCTGGCGGTAACGCGGCCCGACGTCTCGACCCAGGTGCGTTTCCGCAAGGAGCTGGAAATGCGCAAGGGCGCCGAAGAGCTTCGCAAAGACGGGTTTCACGGCACGGTCACGGTACTGACCTCCTGTCCTTCGTGCCTGCAGGGTCTCGCGCGTTACGATGCCGACGCCGGCACCGAGGCTGACTATATCGTCGTCGAGATGGCGAAACGGCTGCTCGGCCCCGACTGGATGGCGGACTACGTCGCGAAGGCGAACCGCGGCGGCATCGAGCGGGTTCTGCTTTGAGTTTCCAAGACGCCGATGAAAAAATCAAAAACCTTTCACCGCCAAGGACGCCAAGGAACAACAAACCAAAAGCGGAACAGGAAGCATTGCTTGCATTTTCTTCGCGTGCACTTCGCGTCCTTTGCGTTGAGGCCTTGATGTCGATCTTATCGGCGTGCACCGGCGTTCATCGGCGGCCAATAAATTCAGTTTGCTGTCAGCACCATGAGCGGCAGTATTGCGCGCGACGCCACGTTGAATAACGCGACGGAATTTTTTTCCCCGGACTACGTCACGGCGCGTGCGCGCTTTCGCGCCGCGGCGGAGACCGCGGGCGCCGTCCTGCATGCGCTCGCACTCGATGCCGCCGGCCCCGGCGGCGAAGCGTTGACGATAGACATCGCCAGGCTTGGCGACCCACGGGCGCGCAAGGTCCTGCTGCATACGAGCGGCCTGCACGGCGTCGAGGCATTTGCCGGTTCGGCCATCCAGCTCGCCTTGCTCCAGCAACCGCCCGCGCCCGCAGCGGATTGCGCGCTCATCCTCGTGCACGTGCTCAATCCTTACGGCATGGCGTGGCTGCGGCGCGCCAACGAAAACAACGTCGATCTCAACCGCAACTTCCTCGGCGATGGCGAAACCCGGTCCGGCGCCCCCGACCTCTACCGCCGCATCGATCGTTTCCTCAATCCGCCCTCGCCGCCGGCTTCCGACTTCTTTTACTTGCAGGCGCTATGGCAGGCGCTGCGCCATGGCTTTCATCCGCTCAAGCAGGCGGTGGCACAGGGGCAATACGAATTTCCGTGCGGCGTGTTCTTCGGCGGCAGCACGCTGCAACAAGGGCCCCGCCGCTACCTCGATTGGCTAAGACAGCACCTCTCGGGCGCGCGCTACGTGTTCGCACTCGATGTGCACACCGGCCTTGGCCCCTGGGGAGAGGAGACGCTGCTTCCGGAGCCCGCTTCCGGCGCGACTCCGATTGCCCGCCTGGCCGCGGCGCTCAACAGGAAGCTGATCGAAGTCACCCGCGGGGACACGGCAGCCTACGTGATCCGCGGCGGCATGGGCGGCATGCTTCCTCGCGTGCTGCCGGGTGCCACCGTCGATTTCGTGCTGCAGGAACTGGGGACTTATTCGCCGCTCGCCGTCTTTCGCGCGTTGCGCGACGAAAATCGCTGGCATCATTACGGAAGCGGTGGCCTCGAGCATCCCGCCAAACAGCGTCTGCGCGAAGCGCTCTGCCCCGCTGCGCGCGAATGGCGCACGCAGATCGTCGCCAAGGGAATCGGACTCGTACACGCGGCTGCCGACTGGACGTTTAGAAAGCGTGAGCGGTGAGCGGGAATGGGGAATGGGGAATGGGTAACTCAGCATTCACTCAGTCCTCAGCACGCGTAGGGTGCGCTTGCGCACCGCCAATGCATCGGAGCGGTGCGCTCCGCTCTGCGGAGCACACCCTACGAGCACGCACGAGTCGCGGGTCACGAGTCACGGGTCATGGGTCACGGCACTCGTCACCTGTCACCCGTCGCCCGTCACCATGGACAAAGCCCCGTTTTCGCGAAAAACGTGAATTACTTCCGGGGGTTCACGCGGTTTTTTGGGGTGGCGGGTGACTTAATTCACGTGCGCGCGGCGCGCCGTTCGGCTAACCTGTCTTCCGTGAATGGATGCGCGCCGATCTCCCATCGCCAGGCGGGGTCGAGAACATGCGTCTCGCCATGCTCAATTTGTGAAGGAACCGTACGATGAACACACTGCCCCTGCCCTCGAGCGGTCCGCAGCAGATGCTCGAATTCACTGACAGCGCGAGCTGCAAGCTCTGGATCGAACAACTTCCGCTCACCAACGTCCAGCAGACGCAACGGGTGTTGACCATGCAGTTCGCCGCCCTCAATGCCCTTGAGGTGCCGGCGCTCGAACGCCTGAACATGTTGGAAGCGCTGAAGGAGCCCACCGCCTTTGTGCAGAGCGAGTCGGCCAACCGCTACGCGGGCAAACCGCTGCCGCTGGAAGCCACCGAGACCGCGGTATGGGCGAGCGTCGTCGAGCTGTGGGAGGAAATGGGCCGCAATTACCAACGATGCCTGCAGGCCTACCGAGACGGGGATCTCCCCATCTCTCCGCATGCGGCCTTGATCACCATGCGCTGCTTGCGCTGTCTGGGCAACCAGATGCTCGACTACCACCGTGTCTACCGTCAGCCTCCGGGTGCGCTATGGCGGGCGCTGCACGAGCTATACTCGTTCGCCGAGCAGCACGGGTTTGCGCGGATCCGCGTGCAGGACAGCTTTGCGCATCACGACCCCGATTCGAGCTGCACTGAAGCCTACGTGCAGGCCCTGCTTGCACACCTCGCCAATCCGTATTCGCTTTCAACGAGGCAGCTCGCTTTCGTGCAGCGCTGGATCGGGAAGTGGGCGACGCTCGTCGGCCTCGCATCGCAGCCGCTGCCGGCGGGTTCGATTCCCCCGCTCGCGGTCGATCTGGACAGCGCGGCCGGCGCCGTCTTTGCAAACGACCTCGAGCTCAAACCGAATCTGCGCTTTCTCGATCTCGAGCAGTTATCGAAAACCCTGCGCCAGACCATTACCCTCCTCAAGCAGGGGCAGACGCCGGCACAGCTCGGGCTGGGCGAGACCGCGCGCCAGCCGGGTTGCGAAAACCTCCTGATGCTGCTGTACGTGCAGTGGTGTCGCGCCGGAACGGGGCGCACCGATGAACGGCGTGAGACTCAGGAACCGGTCAATGTGTGCTTCGGCATTCCCGCGGCGCACTTCCATGTCGGCGGCCGCCGCGAGTTCCGCCAGCCGGGTGATCTAACGGCGCGTGAAAAGCAGGACCTCGATACCTACGGCTTCATCATGCGCACCGAACACGAAGTCGCCGGCAAGGGCACAGGCGATCTGGAAACGTGGCAGATTTTCAATCGCAGCGCCTCCGGTTTCATGTGCATGCTGCGCAACCCGAGCGGGCAGGCGCGCGTCGGTCACAATCAACTCATCGGCGTGCGCCTGGGCAACGACAAGCATTTCCAGCTCGGCATGGTACAGTGGCTGAAGCTGGGCGAAAACAACGAGCTGTGTTGCGGAGTGCGCATGTTCCCGGGCACGCCCCAGGCGGTGGCGGTGCGGCCATCGAATTTCAACCCGGGCAGCAACCGCTACGAACCGGCGCTGCTGCTGCCGGAGGTGCTGGCAACCGCCACACCCGCCACGCTGATTCTGCCGCCGGGCTGGTTCCAGAGCGGCTACTTCGTCGACGTATCCTCGGACCGCAAGCAGGTCGCGAAACTGCTCAACCTGCTCGAAATGGGCAACGACTTCGACCGCTGCACGGTCACCCTAATTTAACCGCTCTGCGCCACTTGCGCCCGGTGCTCGGGCGCGAGCAGCCGCTGCACGGGGAACACCGCGCCAAATCTGCTGCCGCGCCCCGGCTCGCTCACGACTTCGAGGCGGGCCTGATGGCGATTGAGGATGTGCTTGACGATCGCCAACCCCAGGCCGGTGCCGCCGGTTTCCCGCGAGCGGCTGCGGTCGACGCGGTAGAAACGCTCGGTGAGCCGGGGAATGTGCCGCGGCTCGATGCCAATGCCGCTGTCCCGCACCGAGAACACCGCCCCTTCGCCCTCGCGCCGCCAGCCGATCGCCACTTCGCCTGCATCCGGCGTATAACGCACCGCGTTGCTGACCAGGTTGCTGAATGCGCTCCTCAGTTCGTCTTCAGCCCCGGCAAGCCAATCGTCGCATTCCACGTTGAGGCTGATGCGGTGTTTGCCCGCGCTCAACGTGAGCGCATCGTGGTAAAGGGTGCGCACGAGATCGGGCACGTTAACCGGTTCTTCGCGCAACGGATTGCCGGCGCTCTCCAGGCGTGACAGTGTGAGCAGGTCGTCGACCAGGCGCTGCATGCGGCGCGCCTGGTCCACCATCAGCGGCAGCGAGCGGCGCAGCAGTTCATTGTCCGACGCCCCGGTGTCGGCGATCGTCTCAAGAAAACCGCATAGCACGGTAAGCGGTGTCCTCAATTCGTGTGACACATTAGCGATGAAGTCGCGGCGCACGGTTTCAACGCGCTCCAGTTCGGTGACATCGCGGCTGATCACGAGCTTCTCCCGGTCACCATACGGCACCAGTTGCACGGACAACGTGAGATCGGTTCCGCGCCATTGCCTCAGCGTGAGCGGCTCACTGTAGTTTTGCGCCTGCAGGTTGGCGGCGAACTGCGGGTGGCGCACGAGGTAGGTGATGCTCTGGCCCACGTCGCGCCCGCGGTCGATGCCGAAATGCTGTTCCGCCCTCGGATTGCACCACTCGATGCGGTCGGCCTCATCGAGAATGACCAGCCCGTCGGGCATCGCCTCGCCCGCCCGCTGAAAATCCTTCAGCGTCGCCGAAAGCTGCGATTCGCTCTGGCGCTGCTGGCGCAGCAAGCGGTAGAGCGCGGCGAACGCGTCGTCCCAGGCGCCCGTTCCCTGCGGGATCGTCTCCGGCGTCGGATTGCGCAGCCAGGCAAGCAGCATGGCAAGATGGCGCAGATGCAAGAGCACCAGGGCAAGCAGGATTGCAGCGAAGGCGCTCAGAGCCGCGACCGCGCCGGCCATTGGCCACAGGATCAGCCCGGCGAGCGCCGACAAAGCCAGCACGACCAACGCCCTTCGCCAGATGCCGTTCACGCGCGAACCTTCAGACTAACAGCCTGTCGGACTTGGGGTTTCGGCAGGCTGCTAAACACAGCGTCTTAAATGATGCCGCATAATCGCCACCGCGCCGAGAGAAAGTAGCCCGTATAAGCGGTGTTATTTGTGTCGCTATGTTTAAAAACGCTATTATCGCACGCCACGCCGCGCAACCGGTTTCACACGCTCGAAGAGAAACGATAACCGGCGCTGCGCACGGTCTGGATCAGACGATCGTGGCCAGAGCTTTCGAGCGCCTTGCGCAGGCGCCGGACGTGCACATCGACCGTGCGCTCCTCGAGAAAAACGTGGTCACCCCATATGTTGTCGAGCAGTTGTGCGCGCGAATAAACGCGCTCGGCGTGAGTCATCAGAAAGTGCAGGAGACGAAATTCAGTGGGGCCCAGCGCGAGCGGCTTGCCGTCGCCCAGCACGCGACGGTTTGCCGGATCGAGCTTCAACCCCGAAATCTCGACAATGTCGTCGGTCGCCTGCGGCGCGCGGCGCCGCAGCACCGCCTTGATGCGCGCGTTGAGTTCACGCGGGCTGAAAGGCTTGGTCAGATAATCGTCGGCGCCGGTTTCCAAGCCCGCGAGTTTGTCCCGCTCCTCGGCGCGCGCCGTCAGCATGATGATAGGTACGTCCCGCGTGCGCTTGTCGGCGCGCAGCCGCCGCGCGAACTCGATGCCGCTCATGCCCGGCAGCATCCAGTCGAGCACGACGAGGTCAGGCAGCGCGGCATGCACCACTTCGAAGGCCTGTTCGGCGTCTTCGGCACGCAGCGTCCGGTGACCGGCAAGCTCCAGGTTACAGGAGATCAGTTCCAGGATCGCCGGTTCGTCTTCCACCACGAGTATCGTTGCCGGCATGTGCTTAACTCTGTTGGCAAGAAAGTCGCGATATTATGAAAGAAACATTACAGTCTTGTGACGCCTTAGGATTTTGTCGGATTTGGGTCTGACAAACTCCTGAGGACACGAAAAACCCCTTTCCAATCAGAGTTTTCGTTTCTACGCGCCTCGGTTATGATGCATATTCCCGAACCGCATGGCAAATGACGATGGCCGGATTCAACAAAGCAGTGCCGCAACCGACCGAGATCAAGCTGCACCAGAAATCGCGCGTACTCGAAGTATCGTTTGCCGACGGCAAGACATTCCATCTGCCGTGCGAATTTCTGCGCGTCTACTCCCCCTCGGCCGAGGTGCGCGGTCACGGTCCGGGTCAGGAAGTCCTGCAGGTGGAAAAGAAACACGTCGAAATCACAAAGATCGAGCCCGTCGGCAGTTACGCGATCCAGCTCACTTTCTCCGACGGTCACGACACCGGCATCTACTCCTGGGACCTGCTCTACGATTACGGCTCGCGGCAGGAGCAAATGTGGCAGCATTACCTGAAGCGCATGGCGGAAGCGGGCGCGAGCCGCGAGCCCGGGCCGGGAAAAGCGTGATTGGTGACTCGTGATTGGTGATTGGTAAAAGAACGCACTGCACACGAATCACAAATCACGAATCACAAATCACGCATTTGCATGAATAAGACCACCGATTTCGGATATCAGAAAGTCTCCGAGGAAGAAAAAGCCCGCAAAGTCGCCGGCGTGTTTGAATCTGTCGCCGCGCGCTACGACCTGATGAACGACCTGATGTCGGCGGGTCTGCACCGTTTGTGGAAGCGCTTTACCGTCGAGCAAAGCCTGGTACGGCCCGGCGAGCGCGTGCTGGATGTCGCCGGCGGCACCGCCGACCTGGCGCGCCTGTTCGCACGCCGCGTGGGCACCAGTGGCGAAGTCGTGCTGACAGACATCAACGCGGCAATGTTGAAAATCGGTCGCGACCGTTTACTCGACGACGGCGTAATCGCACCGGCTGTGCGGTGCGACGCGGAGAAGCTGCCATTCCGGAGCGATAGTTTCGATTGCGTGAGCGTGGCGTTCGGGCTGCGCAACATGACGCACAAGGAAGCGGGGCTTGCCGAGATGCGGCGGGTGCTCAGGGCCGGCGGCCGGCTGCTCGTGCTCGAGTTTTCGCGGGTGTGGAAGCCGCTCGCGCCCTTCTATGACGCATACTCGTTCCAGGTGCTGCCGCGCCTGGGCCGGCTCGTCGCCAATGACGCCGACAGCTACCGTTACCTTGCCGAGTCGATTCGCAAGCACCCCGACCAGGAGAACCTCAAGCAGATGATGGAACAGGCCGGCCTTGAGCGGGTCGAATACTTCAACATGAGCGCCGGTGTGGTCGCCTTGCACCGGGGATACAAATTTTGATCCGGACGCGGGCTTGCCCGGCTTTTGGCAGGAATACGGCGTTCGCATCAGGTGTTTGCCCGAATACGGCAAGACCTCTTGGCGGAGGAACGTATGATGCGCACCCTTGCTCTCTGGACATTGTTGGTCCTCGCCGGCTGCGCCACCCCGCTTCCGCAGCATCCGCCCGGCGGCGCGCCGGCGCGGGTAGCGGCTCCGGACATCCGGGTAGGCGACGACTGGGCGTATGCGTTTCACGACGGCTATACCAAGCTTCCCAAGGGCACGCTTGTATACCGCGTAAGCGCCGTGCTGGACGACACTGTCAGCGTCGAAGTGACGCACGGTGAGCGGCTGACCACCGAGCGCTACACCCGAGAGTGGAACTGGCTTGAGCGGCCGATGACCAATCTACAGAATTTCCGCTACAGCCCGGCCTATGCAGCGCTGCCGTTCCCATTGGAGGCCGGCAAGAGCTGGCGCGCCTACGTTCAGGCGACCGATCCGGCAACAGGCCGGGTCAATCGGGTCCGGATCGACGGCAAGGTCCTGGGCTGGGAGCGCGTCAAGGTGCCTGCGGGAGAGTTTGATGCGCTGAAAATACGGCGACTCGTCTACGCCGGAAACTTCGGGCATTTCAGGAGCGAGGAACAGATCGTCGAATTCGACTGGTACGCGCCTGAACTGGGGCGGGTCGTGAGACAGGAGAGCTCCTCGCTTTACTACGACACGAGCCGCGGCTGCGGTAAAGATGATCCCCCCAACTGCCAGGTCGTCAGAAACGACTGGAACGTGGCTGAACTCATAAACCACCCGCATGGCACCTCCGGGAAAAAACCATGATTGACGAAATCTTGATCGTCGCGCGGCATTTCGCTGCCAATGTTACTGAGCATTGCAGAAATGGATTGTCATCCATTTACGCAAAACTCAATAGATGGAGGGAACCATGAACCGGCTTGTCGCACTTGCGTTGCTACTCGGCGGATGCGCCGTTCCTTTATCTCAAACACCGCCCGCGGGGATGAGCGCCGCGGTGACGGCACCCGAGATCAGAGTCGGAGATACCTGGAGCTACGGCGTGCGCGATGGCTACACCGGGTTGGAGCGCACGAACGTCCGCTACCAGGTCACGGAAATCGGCGCGGACCGGGTCCGGGTTGCCGTTTCGGGCGAGCCCGGCGACGGAATCCAGGTGTACGACCGCGGGTGGAACTGGCTGAAACGGCCGGCTACCAACCTGCAGACTTTTGAATACAGCCCGGCTTACCCAGCCCTCGCGTTCCCGCTCGCCCCCGGCAAGCGCTGGCGCGCGCAGGTGACGGCGAGGGATCCCGTGGACGGCCGGCGGTTTCAGGTGTGGATCGACGGCACGGTGCTTGGATGGGAACGGGTAAAGGTGCCCGCCGGCGAGTTCGATGCGCTCAAGATCCAGCGGATCGTTTTCTTGAACTACTGGGAGTACGCGGTCCGGGACAGAAGCGAGATCCTCGAGTACGAGTGGTACGCCCCCGCCGTGAAACAGGCCGTAAGGCGCGAAGCCCAGTCCCAGCATCTCAGCTACCGTTACGGGCAAACGGACTATCCCCGCTTCCAGTACGCCGGGGATATGAGTGACGACGGCGGACCGCGGTATATACGCGACGACTGGCTGATATACGAACTCATGAGCTATTCGGCGCGCTAAACGGCCCCGGCGCGTTTTCCTCTGAATCCTGAATCCCAAATCGTGAGTCCCGCGGCAGCCGCCGCGATCAACCACGTCCTGCGCCGCAACAACTGGGCCCAGGAACGGCTGAAGATTCATGCCGGCAAGACGGCGCGTTTCGAGTGCCCGCCCGTGAGCCTCGCGTTGACGGTTCTCGAAAGCGGCGAAGTTGCCGCTGCCGGCGCCGCGACCGCGCCGGACGTGACGATGCGTCTGACGCCCGGCGTGGCGCTGCGCATGCTGGCGCGCGAAGAGGCGGTGTGGAACGAGATTCAAGTGAGCGGTGACACCGATTTCGCGACCGTGATCCATCAGGTCTGCCGCAACCTGCATTGGGATATTGAAGAGGACCTCGCGGGCGCGTTCGGCGATATAGCGGCGCACCGCATGGTGCAAGCCGGCCGAACGCTCGATCAGTGGCGCGCACAGAGCTTTGACAATCTCACCCGCTCGTTCGCCGAGTACTGGACCGAAGAGCAGCCGCTGATCGCCCGCGCGCGCGACATCGGGCAGTTCAACCGCGATGTCGACCAGCTCCGCGACGATGTCGCCCGTCTTGAAAAACGCCTCGAAAACCTTCTGAACCGCCAAGACGCCAAGGCCGCCAAGGAAAAGCAAGAAAAGAGATAAGAAGAACAGACAAGGCTCAAAGGCATCGCAAAGTATCATCGCGCTGCGGCTCTCTAGCCTCTCGGCTTTCGCCTTCCCTTTTCTTATTATTTTTCTTGGCGGCCTTGGCGTCTTGGCGGTTACAATCCGCGCATGCGTCTGTTTCGATTGCTGAAAATCGCAGCCGTCAGCCTGCGCTTCGGCGTGGACGAGTTCGTCCTCGGTCATGAACGCGTGCGGTTGTTGCGAGCGCTCATCAGCGTGCTGCTCTCCTGGCGAAAGCTGGAACATCCGCGCGCAGTGCGCCTGCGCCTTGCGCTTGAAGCCTTGGGACCGATCTTTGTGAAGTTCGGACAGGTGTTGTCAACGCGCCGCGATCTTCTGCCCACGGATATCGCCGAGGAGCTCGCGAAGCTTCAGGACCAAGTGCCGCCATTTCCTGCCGAGCAGGTGGAGGCGACGCTCGCCCGCGTCTACGGCAGACCGGTCGGTGAGGTGTTCAACAGTTTTGAACGCGCGCCAGTCGCGAGCGCTTCCGTCGCCCAGGTGCATCTGGCTCGTCTCCCGGACGGTACCGACGTCGCGGTGAAGGTACTGCGGCCCGGTATCGCGCAGGTGATCGCCAACGATCTGGCGCTGCTCGACGTGGGCGCCACCCTGATCGAGCTGCTGTGGGCCGACGGCAAGCGACTCAGGCCGCACGAGGTGGTCGCCGAATTCGCGCGGCATCTCGAAGAAGAACTCGATCTCATGCGGGAAGCGTCGAACGCAAGTCAGTTGCGGCGCAATTTCGAGCGCTCGCCGCTGCTGCTGGTGCCAGAGGTCTACTGGGACCACTGCTCGAGCGAAGTGATGGTGATGCAGCGCATGCGCGGCACACCGGTCTCCCAGGTCGCGGCGCTGCGCGCCCAGGGCGTGGATATCCCCAGGCTCGCCCGCGCCGGCGTCGAGATTTTTTTTACCCAGGTCTTCCGCGACGGTTTTTTCCACGCCGACATGCACCCGGGCAACATTTTCGTCACGCCGCAGGGCCAGTACATCGCGCTCGATTTTGGCATCATGGGAAGCCTCACCGAAGTCGACAAGAACTACCTCGCCCAGAATTTTCTCGCCTTTTTCCGGCGCGACTACCGACGCGTCGCCGAAGCGCACATCGAGTCCGGCTGGGCGCCCAAAGACACGCGCGTCGACGAACTCGAAGCCGCGGTCCGCACCGTGTGCTAGCCGATTTTCGACAAGCCGCTCAAGGAAATCTCCTTCGGCAAGCTGCTGCTGCGCCTGTTCCAGACTTCCCGCCGCTTCTCGATCCAGATCCAGCCGCAACTCGTGATGCTGCAGAAGACACTGCTCAACATCGAGGGCCTGGGACGCGAGCTCGATCCCGACCTCGACCTGTGGGTGACGGCCAAACCCTTCCTCGAGCGCTGGATGTCGGAACGCATCGGCTGGCGGGGGCTCCTGCGGCAGTTGCGCCAGGAAACACCTTATTGGATGACGATGCTGCCGCAGTTGCCGCGACTCGCGCACCAGGCGCTCGACCGGCACGCAGTACCGCAACCCGGCCCGGAAAGAGCGCAACTGATTCGAGAGCAGCGACGCCAGACGGCGCTGATGGCGCTCA
>MERG01000032.1:0-2086 GCA_001771985.1 Betaproteobacteria bacterium RIFCSPLOWO2_12_FULL_62_13
TGTTCTTGCTCCTTCCAGGAAATTCCTGAGCAAACGATGGCCGTGCTCGGTGAGGATGGACTCGGGATGGAACTGCACGCCCTCCACCGCGAGCTCCTTGTAGCGCACGCCCATGATCTCCCCGTCCGCGGTCCAGGCGCTCACTTCGAGGCAGGCGGGCAGGCTCGCGCGCTCGATGACCAGGGAATGATAGCGCGTCGCGGTGAAAGCGTCCGGCAGCCCGCGGAACACGCCCATGCGGTCGTGGCTGATGACGGAAGTCTTGCCGTGCATGAGCTGCCTGGCGTGTACGATTTTGCCGCCGAACGCCTGGCCGATCGCCTGGTGTCCCAGGCACACGCCGAGGATCGGAAGCTTGCCGGCGAAATGCCTGATCAGTGGCACAGAGATTCCCGCTTCGTTCGGCGTACAGGGGCCGGGCGAGATTACGATACGCGCGGGCTTGAGTTTCCCGACGCCCTCGAGCGTGATCTCGTCGTTGCGGAACACCTTCACCTCCTCGCCCAGCTCGCCCAGGTACTGCACCAGGTTGTAGGTGAAGGAATCGTAATTGTCGATCATCAGCAGCATGGCGTCATCTCATTCCGGGCGCGTGTCGAGGCCGGATTCGGCCATCTCGGCCGCGCGCAGCAGCGCCCGCGCCTTGCTCTGGGTTTCCTGCCACTCGGCGGCGGGCCGGGAATCGGCGACGATGCCGCCGCCCGCCTGCACGTGGAGCGTGCCGTCCTTGACCACCGCGGTGCGCAGCGCGATCGCGACGTCCATGTTGCCGTGAAAACCGAGATAGCCCACCGCGCCGGCGTATATGCCGCGCTTGACCGGCTCGAGCTCGTCGATGATTTCCATCGCCCGCACTTTGGGGGCGCCCGAAACGGTGCCGGCGGGGAACGTCGCGCGCAGCACGTCAATCGCCGTCAGACCCGGCCTCAGCCTGGCTTCCACGTTGGAGACGATGTGCATGACGTGGGAGTAGCGTTCGATCACCATCTGCTCGGTCACGCGCACGGTGCCGGTCTGCGCCACGCGGCCGGCGTCGTTGCGGCCGAGATCGAGGAGCATGATGTGCTCCGCTCGTTCCTTCGCGTCCGCCAGCAGTTCTTCGGCGAGCGCGGCGTCCTCGGCGGGCGTCGCGCCGCGCCGGCGCGTGCCGGCGATCGGACGCAGCGTGACGGTGTCTCCCTCCAGCCGCACCAGGATTTCGGGAGAGGCGCCGACCACATGAAAATCGGCGAAATCGAAATAGAACATGTAGGGCGAGGGATTGAGCGTGCGCAGCGCGCGATAAAGCGCCAGGGGCGTGGCACGAAAGCGCTTCGACATCCGCTGGGACGGCACCACCTGCATGATGTCGCCCTCGTAAATGTAGTTCTTCGCACGCTCCACCGCAGCCTGATAAGCCCGCTCGCCAAAACCCGAGACCGCCGGTTCCGAGGTGGTCGAAGCATCGGCTGGAATCGCGACCGGCTCCCGCAGCTTCTTGAGGAGTTCACCCAGCCGGCGCCGCGCGTTGTAATACGCACCCGGCTCTCCGGGCTGGGCGTAAACCACGAGCGAGAGCTTGCCCGACAGGTTGTCGACGATCGCAATCTCTTCGGACACGAGCAGCAGGATGTCCGCCGTGCCGAGCTGGTCCGGCTTTTGGGTGCGCGCGAGCCGTTTTTCGATGTAGCGCACCGCGTCATAGCCGAAATATCCGACCAGTCCGCCGCAAAACCGCGGCAGGCGATCGTCCCTGGCAACCCGGAAGCGGCCAAGATAAGACCTCACGAACTCGAGCGGATCGCTCGCGGCGGTCTCGCTGGCGACCTCGCCATCGCGGAACTCCGTGCAGTTGTGGCCGCGAACTTCGATGCGGGTGCCGGTGGCCAGGCCGATAAATGAATAGCGGCCGAAGCGCTCGCCGCCCACCACCGATTCGAGCAAATAGGTATGCGGCCGGTTGGCGAGCTTGAGGTAGATCGAAAGCGGCGTGTCGAGATCGGCGAAAGTCTCGAGCACCAGCGGGACCCGGTTATAGCCCGCCTCAGCGAGCCGGTTGAATTCAGCTTCCGTCATCAGTCACTCCACAAAACGGATACGGTCGAGA
>MERG01000032.1:2106-15298 GCA_001771985.1 Betaproteobacteria bacterium RIFCSPLOWO2_12_FULL_62_13
GCGCAAGGGGACGAACTAGCGGCGCCACGGACGCCAGCGGCGTCCGGCGACGATCGCCTGTTTCTCGGCTCCGCAATCGGCGGGGTGCATGACAAAGGAGTTTGTCGGGGCCAAGTCCGACAAACGCTTATGAGTTTGTCGGAGTTTCGTTCGACAAACTCCTTACGCAAAACCGCCTGCGAGGATACGGCAAAAAGAGACCAAAGCAACACGAATTCGCCCCCGCTCTGGTCTCCAACACAAGAGCAGAAGGGGTAGTTTCATACCGCTTCATCCCAAATCCTCAGGGTTTTGCGTTTAGCAGCCTGTTGGGGTGCCAAGTCCGACAGGCTGCTATGCCTTTTGAATCAACCGGGTGGCTTCGATGAGCGACGATACTATAGCATCAATGTCAAGCTCACGCACATCCTGCGCTTCGTTGTAACCGTAGGTGACGCAGAACACCGGGCAGCCGGCGGCGCGCGCGGCCTGGGCGTCGTTTACCGAATCGCCGATCATCAGCAGGTCGCGCGGCGCGATACCGAATCTCTCGCACACGTAGCGCAACGGCGCCGGATCGGGCTTCTTGCCGGGCAGGGTGTCGCCCGCTATCACCTCGGAAAAATAGGACGAGAGTTGCATGTGTTCGAGCAGCGGCAGCGTGAAGCGGGCGGACTTGTTGGTGACGCATGCGAGCGGAAAACCCTGCGCCCGCAGATGCTCGAGTCCGTCCATCACACCGGGATAGACGGTGGTGTGCTTGCCGTTGACGCCCGCATAACAGCGCTCGTAAATCGGCAGCGCGCGCTGGAACGACTCCGGGTCCATCGTGCCCTCGATCGCGCCCGCGAACGCGCGCTCGACCAGCTTGGGAATACCTTTGCCCACGAATGTGCGGATCAAATCCTCATCGAGCGGCGGGCGGCCGAGTTCCTTCAGCATCAGGTTCGCCGCCACAGCGAGATCGGGTATGGTATCGAGCAGCGTGCCGTCGAGATCGATCGTCACGGCCTTGACACGCAAAGGGAACGTGACGCTCAAGATCTCACCGCGGAGACGCAGGGGCGCCGAGAAAAAATCAAAATCTTTAACCGCCAAGGACGCCAAGGGGAATCAAGAAAATGATCGAACACAAATACTCCTTTTTGACCCTTTGCCTTTGCGTCCTCCGCGTCCTCCGCGTCCTTCGCGTCCCTTGCGGTCCGCGCTTTGTATTTCTCTCCGCAGCTCTGCTGCCTCCACGGTTAATTCTTTGGGACCTTCGCGAGCGCGGCACGCATCGCACTGATCGTCGCCTTGTAATCCGCAGTGCCAAAAATCGCCGACCCCGCGACGAAGGTGTCGGCGCCGGCGCGGGCGATGTCGGCAATGTTGTCGGTCTTGACCCCGCCGTCCACTTCGAGCCAGATGTCCCGGCCGCTCCCCGCGATCCTTTTCCGGGCTGCCCGCAGCTTGTTGAGCGCCTCGGAAATGAACGTCTGGCCGGCGAAACCGGGGTTTACCGACATGATCAGGACGAGATCGAGCTTGTCGAGCACGTGATCGAGGTGGTGAAGCGGCGTTGCCGGATTGAACACCAGTCCCGCCTTGCAGCCATGCTCCTTGATGAACGCGATCGTGCGATCGACGTGCTCCGAGGCCTCCGGATGAAAGGAGATGATGTTCGCACCGGCCTTCGCGAAGGCGGGAATGATGCGATCGACCGGCTTCACCATGAGATGCACGTCGATCGGTGTCTTGATGAGCGGTCGTATCGCAGCGCATACGAGCGGGCCCACCGTGAGATTCGGGACATAATGGTTGTCCATCACGTCGAAGTGCACCACATCGGCGCCGGCGGCGATCACGTCCTGTAGTTCCTCGCCGAGGCGCGCGAAATCGGCGGACAGGATACTCGGTGCGATCCGGTAGGTCATCTTGCACAAGACGTCCACGGTGACGCGGGCATTTTACCCGTTATCGATTGCTTCGGCACCCCGCGCTGCGCATGGTCCTTACTTGCCTGTTGCCGTGAATTCGTGTGAAATGAGTCCATGCCTGAAAAAAAGTACGAGATCACGGTTGCGGCGCGCACCACGTTCATCCGCGACCAGTCGGACCCCGAGAATGGACGCTATGTTTTCGCCTACACCATCACCATCACCAACACCGGCAACGTTCCGGCGCAGTTGGTGAGCCGGCACTGGATCATTACCGACGCCAACAACCAGGTGCAGGAAGTGCGGGGCATGGGCGTGGTCGGCGAACAGCCGTATCTGCATCCCGAGGAAAGTTTCGAGTACACGAGCGGCACCGCAATTGCGACGCCGGTCGGCACCATGCGCGGCAGCTACCAGATGGTGGCGGAGGACGGCGTGCAGTTCGATGCGCCGATTCCGCAATTCACGCTGTCGATGCCGCGGGTATTGCACTGACGGCAGTGCTCAGTGCTGAGGACTGAGTCCTTAGTCGTCAGTCCTCAGTCCCGAGCTCACCGCTCGCTACTTCTTGTGCGGCCAGGTCCACCACACGATAAGGATCAGAAGGAGCAAGGCCATGCCCGCCTCGAGCAACAACCAGAACAGGGAGTCCATGGCGGGGATCAGCGTTATACTTCGCGCACTTCAGAAAATGCCGCACTTTAACGAATCAGCGCTGAAAATCCAACCGCGTCTGGCGCGCTGGGTCATTTGCGCGGCCCTGACGCTTCAGTCGGGGTGCGAAACGCTGGCGCCGCCAGAGACCGTTGTCACTTTGCCGGAAACGCCGGAACCTGTGGCTGTGGCGAAACCACCCGCGATTCCGCAAGCGACCAAACCCGCGCCCCGGGCGACCAGTTCACTGTTGTGGCAGGCGAGCTGGGATGATCTGCCCGATTGGCACGGCGAGAATCCGGCCACCGCATGGGACGCCTTTCGCGAAAGCTGCGGCGCGCTCGGGAACCAGGATGCGTGGCGCGATATCTGCGCCGCCGCCGCGCGGATCAGGAATCCCGACCGCGAGAGCGCCCGCCGCTTCTTTGAGTTCAACTTCACGCCGTATCAACTCGTAGACCCTGACGGCGCGAGCGAAGGATTGATCACCGGTTATTATGAGCCCCTGCTGCACGGCAGTCTGCGGCCATCCGAGCGCTATCGCTATCCGGTTTACGGCGTGCCGGATGACCTGCTGGCGATCGATCTCGGTGATCTTCATCCCGAACTCAGGGGCATGCGGCTGCGCGGCCGTCTCGAAGGACGGCGCGTGGTGCCATACTACGATCGCGCGCAGATCGAGAGCGGCAAAGCAGCGGTGCGTGGCAAGGAAATCGCATGGGTCGACGACGCGATCGAGCTTTTTTTCCTGCAGATCCAAGGCTCCGGACGCATCCAGCTCGACGGCGGCCGGACGCTGCGTGTCGGGTATGCCGATCAGAACGGCCATCCTTACCGGTCGATCGGCAGATGGCTCGTCGAACGCGGCGAACTTCCACTCGAGAGAACCTCGATGCAAGGCATCAAGGGCTGGGCGCGCGAGAACCACAGCCGGCTTGCCGAACTGCTCAACTACAACGCGCGTTACGTGTTTTTCCGCGAGCTGCCGGCCGATCTGCCCGGGCCGATCGGCGCGCTTGGCGTGCCGCTCACCGCGGGGCGCAGCGTCGCGATCGATCCGCGCTTCGTGCCGCTCGGCGCGCCGGTATATCTGGCGACGACCTGGCCCAACAGCGCGCAGCCGCTCCATCGCCTGATGCTGGCGCAGGACAGCGGCGGCGCCATCCGTGGTGCGGTGCGCGCCGATTTCTTCTGGGGTTTTGGCCCGGATGCGGCGCGCGAAGCCGGCCGCATGAAGCAGATCCTGCGCATGTGGGTGCTTTTGCCCAACGGGTATCCGGTGCCATGAGAAGAGAGAGGAGAAAGGCGTAACAACCGAATCACGTTTTGCGAGAGGCGCGCCGCAATACTCCTCTCGCCTCTCTCCTATCCCCTCTCCCGCTGCGGCGGTCAGCGCAGCGTTCCCGCCGCCGCGCGCGAATCGAATTCGACGTTGACCAGCACGCGGCTCCTGACCACGCGACCGTCCTTGCGGGCGGGGGAAAAACGCGCCGCCGCGAACACCGCGCGGACGGCGTCTTCGAAGTACCCCGCCGGCTCGCCCGTGACGACCGATACCTCGTTCACCGCGCCCGTTTCGTCGATCAGCAGCATGATGAGGAGCCAGCCGCCAACTCGTTCGCGCGCTGCGCGCTCCGGGTGTTCGAATCTGAGCCGCGCGAGCGGCGCCGGATAGATATCGAGCTCCCGCGCGGGATAATAAGTGGGCTCAACCGCATGCGGCCGCAGCACGGGGACGCGTGTTGCAGGGCCTAACGTCGTCTCCGGCGGTGCACTATGGCGGCCGGGCCTCGTTCCACGCACAACGCGCTCGGACGGCGGCTGGCGGTTTGCACGAAGAGCTTGTGGCTCGCTCGACGCATCGGGCGTGGACTCCGGCTGCGTTTGCGCCTCGGCGCCTGCGGATGCCGCTGCCGGTTCGAGCCGCGCGGTGAGCGTGCTTACCGCAGGTGGCACGGGGCGCTTCGGCGCTTCGACGGCTATGCTGCCAGCCAACCAGGCGTGAAGAAGTACGGAGACCGCCAGGGCGAGCGCGAGCCGCGTTTTCGCCGCACGCAGGCGCTCTCCGCCGGATCCACCGCAGTCAAATGCAGCAGGGAAAGAGATCGCAGCCATGCCACGGCTAACGCCGTAGACCGGCCGTTGTTGACAGCGATCAGCGCCGCTGCGCGGACTTCGCGGTCGGCTCGCTTACTTAGCCGCTACCGAACTCAATGCCTGTTCTATTTTCTCGGCCGGAATATAGCCGCCGATCTGCTGACCGCTGGAAAGGTAAATCGCGGGTGTGCCACGAATGCCGAAGCGGCGCATGAGCTGCAGGTTCTTCTCGATCGGCGTGCTGCACATGTTTGCGCCTTCCGGCAACGCTGCCCTGAGCATCAGGTCATCCCACGCCTTGGCGCGATCCGCGGCACACCATACCGCGGTTGATTTATTGACGGAATCGGGCCCAAGAATCGGGATGAGAAAAGTATAAATAGTGATGTCGCTCACCTTCTCGAGCTCTCTGGAGAGCTGCTTGCAATAGCCGCAGTTGGGGTCTTCGAACGTGTAGAGCGTGCGCTTGCCGTTGCCTTTCACGCGCTTGACCGCCCGTTCGCGCGCGCCGTTCAGCAACCGCACCAGCATCCCGCTGTTTCGCTCTTCAGTGAGGTTGCGGGGCGGCAAGGTGCGGATATCGTAGATGTTGCCGCCAAAAAAATACTCGACCTTCTCGTCGGTATAGACGATCTCGCCGTCGAGCACGACTTCGTAAAGCCCGGCCAACGGCGCCTTGGTCACGCTTTCCACCGCCATGGTCGGGAATTTGCCCTGTACTATTTGCCTGATCTTGGCCTCATCGGCGCTGGCGGAACAGGCAGCGAGCCCCCACACCGCCAACGCATACATCACGATTCGTCGTAACATGGATGATCCTTGGAAAATGATTGGCGGCGGCAGGCTCAGGCAACAGCGCGTCGCACTAACAGGTTCTTGAGCGGAGGCTGCAGGTTGACCAGTCTCAGTCCGAGATTGCGCGCCATCGCTAACCAGACCACGTCGCTCCCGAAAAGTTTCTGCAGGCCGTCGGTCGTAAGCTGCAGCGCGAGAATGTCTTCCCGCCGCGCCCGCTCGTAACGCCGCAGCAGGAAATAGTCACCGCAATCCGCCTGCGCGCCGCGTTCACGCAGCACCGCCGCCAACTCGCGCGCGTCGCGCAATCCCAGGTTCACACCCTGCCCGGCCAAAGGGTGCACATTATGCGCGGCGTCCCCCGCCAAGGCAAGCCGCGGCTGGACGAGCCGCGCCACGCGCTGAAGCTGGAGCGGGAACGCGGCCGGCGGCGTGATGAGTTCAAGCGCGCCTAACGCCTCATGGCTGGCTGACTCGACCTGCGCCTGCAGCTCGTCCGCAGCGAGCCCCAGCAGCTCGCGGCCATGCGCTTCGGCTGTCGACCATACGAGCGATGCACGATTCCCCGGCAGCGGCAGCAGCGCCAGCACACCCCCGCGCCGGAACCACTGGAAAGCGGTGCCGCGATGCGGCCTGCCGGTCGCGAAATTGGCAACCACGCCGAGTTGCCCGTAATCGCGGGGCACCGCCGAGATGCCGGCCTGGGCACGAACCCAGGAGTCGGCGCCATCGGCGCCAACGACGAGCTTCGCCGTGAGCTCGGTCCCGTCTTCGAGCCGCAGCACGATGGCAGCGGGTTCCCAGGCCATGGCGGCGCAACGCGCCGGGCTGAACACGCGAACGTGGTCAGCGTGGTGCAGCCCCTGCCACAGCGCATCCTGCAGCAGCCGGTTCTCGACGACAAAAGCGAGTTCGCGCAGACCCGCGTCGTAGGCGCTGAAATCGAGGCGCGCGGCAGGATCATCGCCGTAAACCTGCATCGCCTCGATCCGGGTCACGCGCTGCGGCGGCACGCGCTGCCAGGCGCCGCAGCTTTCAAGAAACGCCGCCGCGCCGGGGCTGATCGCGTAGACCCGGCTGTCCCACGAATCGTCGGCGGGAAGCGGCCTCGGCGGTTGCGGTTCGACGAGCGCAACGCTTACCTCCGCCGGCCCGAGCGCGGCCGCCAGGCTGGCGCCAACCAGCCCGCCGCCCACAATGATGACGTCGAATGATGAAGACATGCGCGATTATTGAGCTTCGTGCAAATGGGTGACAAGCCATATGCACCACAAATCTCCCCTCGCCGTTCCCTCATCCCTGACCCTTGTATGCTTTCTTTTGCTGTGGGTGAGCCGGGAATTCTCGGACGCGCCTTCGCGCGTCTGTGCCGGCGAACGCCCGGAGCGTCTCGCTTGGGGCCGGAACGGGCTGAACGGCGTCAGGCAGCCTCACGACGTTCAGTGAAGTGACGCTGTTCGCGCAGTTTAATGCGGCGGCAGCCGAACAGGCAAAAAGCCTGACTCAGGCCGCTTTTCGCAGTTGTACGCTGCCGTGTTCGTCCACGATCATCTTGTTGAGCAGCGACGTGAGCGCGTAAACCGCGTCGATGTGCGGCGTCGGCGTCTCCGTGATCCTGCCGAGTTCGACCACCGCTCCGATCAGCGGCTCGACTTCTATGGGGCGGCCCGCCTCGACGTCCTGCAGCGTCGAAGTCTTGTGCTTGCCGACCTTCTCGGCGCCCGCGATGCGCTTCTCCAGCGGCAATCTGAAGGTGATGCCGAGCTTGTTGGCGATGGCCTGGGCTTCCGTCATCATGTCGGCCGCCAGTTGGCGCGTGGGCGGAAACTGGCAGATGTCGACCAGTGTGGCGTGCGCCAGTGCGCTGATGGGATTGAACGAGAGATTGCCCCACAGCTTCAGCCAGATCTCGGCGCGGACGTTGTCGAGGATGGGCGACTTCAGTCCGGCCTTGACCAACGTGTCCGACACGCGCTTGGCACGCTCGGTCATTTGACCGTCGAGCTCGCCGATCGGGAAGCGATCGCCCTCGCTGCATTTCACCACGCCCGGCGCGACGATCTCTCCTGCCGGGTAGACCACGCAGCCGATGATGCGCTTGGGATCAACGTGGGCCGCGATCGTCCCATTGGGATCAAGCGTGTCCAACCGCCGGCCGTCATGCTGCCCGCCGTGGCGCTGGAAATACCACCACGGCACGCCGTTCTGCACCGGCAGCAGCACCGTGGAAGCGTCGAAGAGCTTCGGTATCTGCGGCGCGACCTTCTCGATGATGTGGGCCTTGAGCGCCAGGATCACGAGCTCCTGTTTGCCCGCTTCGTCAAAGCTGTCGGTCGCTTTGATGTTTTTCGCGACATGCTCGGTACCATCGTGCCAGATGAGCGTAAGGCCATTCTTCCTGATTGCTTCGAGATGCGCGCCCTGATCGATCAGCGTCACGTCTTCTCCCGCCAGCGCGAGCCTGGCGCCGAGCAGTCCGCCGATGGCGCCCGCGCCGATAACACAGATCTTCATTGTGTTTCTCCTTTGGACCTAAAGCAGCAGTGCTCAGGTTCTAATCAAACCGGTTGGCCAGCGTGCCGATGCCTTCGATCGTGACCTCGATCTGGCTTCCCGGTTTCATCGAGCCGACGCCAACCGACGTGCCGCAGCAGATCACATCGCCCGGATAGAGCGTCATGTCCTGCGAAATCAGGCTCACCAGCTTGGCCGGCGGAAAGATCATGTCGGAGACCGGGTAGTTCTGGCGCTCCTGGCCATTCAATACCGTCTTCACCGAGAGCTTGAGCGGATCAAGCCCGGTCGCCGCCACCGGCCCGAACACGCCGAAAGTGTCGAAGCTCTTGGCGCGCACCCACTGCTGGAATGCCGGGTCGCGGTTGATGATGTCGGCGGCTGTGACGTCATTGATGCAGGTGTAGCCGAAGATACAGCTTGGCGCTTCCGCCTCGGAGACCGCTTTGCAGGTCTTGCCGATCACGACCCCCAGTTCGCCTTCGAACACCACTTTGCCGTCGAACGACGCGGGCCAACGTATCACTTCGCCGCTCGCCAGAAACGAATTGCTGGTCTTGATGAGATAAAGCGGCTCTTTGGGAATCGCCTGATTGAGCTTGGCGGCAAGCGCGTGGAAATTGTTCCAGATGGCGATCATTTTGGTTGGCTGGGTGGGGGTCAACAGCTTCACCGCCGAGGGCGCCGCAGTCTGCGTTGTGGGGCTCGGGCTGTTGAACATGTCTCCCTGATAAACGGTGATGATGTCGCCCTGCAATTTGCCAAAACCCGGTTTGCCGGCGTGTTCGAACCGCACCCACTTATCCATTACTTATCCTCCAGGTGGATTTCACAATGCGGAATTTTCGCCCGTCTCACGCAATTAGCATATCACATCCTCACGTGCTATGAACTAACAGACTGATTATAAGCATAAATATTACGCCGTTACCGGCCGTTTGGCTTGACAATCCGTGCCCCGCTCTTTAGACTGCGCCGCTTCCCGTGGCGAGTTAGCTCAGCGGTTAGAGCAGCGGAATCATAATCCGTTGGTCCGGGGTTCAAATCCCTGACTCGCCACCACTTCCAAATCCGACGCAATCCAACGTAGTCCAGAAGCTCGCGAAAATACGGGCTTTTATCTCTGTATCGTGTCCATACGGGGGCAACACTGTCCATTGACATCCGGGGGCAACTGGGGGCAGAATTGGGGGCAACTGACCGATCCAAAAAAGGAGTTGCCCCCAAATGCTGACCAATACCGCGATTCTCAAGGCGAAACCCAAGGCAAAGGCGTTCAAGCTGTTCGATGGCGGCGGGCTGCACCTGGAAGTCACGCCGACCGGCGGGAAGTGGTGGCGGATCAAATACCGCTTCGACGGCAAGGAAAAGCGGCTGTCCCTTGGCGTGTATCCCGATGTGAGCTTGAAAGAGGCGCGCGAGCGGCGCGACGAAGCCCGCAAGCTGTTGGCGGGCGGCATCGATCCCAGCGAGCACAGGAAGGCCGCCAGGTCGATCCGGGCAGATCGGGCAGCGAACAGCTTTGAAGCCGTGACGCGCGAGTGGTATGCGAAGCATTCCCCGAACTGGGCAGAGATACACGCCGACCGCATCATCCGGCGATTCGAGCGCGATATTTTCCCGTGGATCGGCGGTCGACCCGTTGCGGAGATAACGGCACCGGAACTGCTGGCGGCAGTGCGGCGAATCGAGGCGCGAGGCGCGCTGGAAACCGCGCACCGTGCGCTTGGCGCGTGCGGACAGGTGTTCCGCTATGCCGTGGCGACCGGACGCGCGGAGCGCGACCCATCGCGCGACCTGCAGGGCGCATTGCCCCCGGTGAAGGGTGAGCACTTCGCGGCTATCACTGATCCGAAGCGCGTTGGCGAACTGCTGCGCGCAATAGACGGCTACCAAGGTACGCTGACCGTGCAGTGTGCGCTACGCCTTGCCCCGCTGGTATTCGTGCGCCCCGGTGAATTGCGGCGGGCGCAATGGGCCGACATCGACCTGGATGCGGCGGAATGGCGCTACACCGTGACCAAGACCGACACCCCGCACATTGTCCCGCTGTCAACGCAAGCGGTGGCGATCCTGGGCGAGCTGCACGGGCTGACAGGCGGCGGGCAATACGTGTTCCCCGGCGCACGAAGCCCCAAGCGCCCGATGAGCGACAACGCGATTCTTGCGGCCATGCGTCGCATGGGTATCGTCAAGGATGAAATGAGCGGGCACGGTTTCCGGGCGATGGCGCGCACGATCCTTGATGAAGTGTTGGGCGTGCGCCCCGACTTGATCGAGCACCAGCTAGCCCATGCCGTGCGTGATCCGAATGGACGCGCCTACAACCGCACGGCGCACCTGCCCGAGCGCCGCAAGATGATGCAGCAATGGGCGGACTACCTGGACACACTGAAGGCCGGAGCGGAAGTAATCCCGTTGCATGGCAGCGCAGCGTGAGAAAGCGGCGGGGCATGGGCAGGGCGTCCCTGCCGTTGCAGTTAGGTAACCAATAAGTTACACTATGTTTCAGATTGAACATTACATCACCGCCGGTGGCGTGGACGTGTTTGAGGGCTGGATCGACAGCCTGCGCGACCAAAGGGCAGTCGCTAAAGTGCTGACGCGCATCAACCGGCTCGCGCTCGGCAACTTCGGCGATTACCGGGCGCTGGACGGCGGCGTGTTTGAACTGCGGATTGATTTGGGGCCGGGATATCGGGTGTATGCCGCGCGCGTGGGGAAGGCGGTAGTGCTCCTGCTCTGCGGCGGTGACAAGAAATCGCAACCGAAGGACATTGAAGATGCCAAAGCCTACCTACAAGACTACAAGAAGCGCCGCAAAGAAACCGCTGCCCCCAAGCGTTCCACATGAGCCGTGGCTGGTTGAGCGCCTGAAAAATCCGCGGATGGCCGCAGCTTATCTTGAAGCTGCCATCGAGGATGGCGACCAAGGCGCGCTCATGATGGCCTTGCGTCACGTCGCGCAGGCGCAGGGCGGCGTTGCGGAGATCGCACGCCGGTCACACCTGAGCCGCGAGGCGACCTATCGCATGCTCTCCAAGGATGGCAATCCGGAATTGCGGAGCTTCACGGCGCTGCTCGCCGGCGCCGGCCTGCGACTTTCGGTGAGGCCGATGGAGAGCCGCGTGAAGAAGGCGGCATAGACCGTGCCCGGAAACGGTTTCGGGCGCTGCTGAACGACAGGAAAAAGAAATGACGGAGCGGTTGAAGATCGAGCGCGGAAGCGGCAACGTCTTCCACGATATCGGGTTTCCGCCGGAGGAAGCGGAGAACCTCAAGCTGCGCGCCGATCTGATGATGCACATCGAGGATTACTACAAGAAAAGCGGCACGACGCAGGCGGCGATGGCCAAGAGACTCGGACTCACTACACCGCGATTCAACGCGCTGCTCAAGGGCAAGATCGGCCTGTTCAGTCTTGATGCGCTGGTGAATATCGCCGTGCGCGCCGGATTGAGGATTGAACTGCGGGTAAAGAAGGCGGCGTGACCAGCCCGAACGCCGGAAGATGATGCAGCAATGGGCGGACTACTTGGACAAGCTGAAGGCTGGCGCGGACAAGGTGGTCCCGTTGCACGCGAGCCGTGCGGCGTGAGCGGCGGGCCGTACTGGAGCGCTCGCTTCCAGCGCCGAGTTTGGTTCACCGATCATGCGTTGGCGCGCGCGGCGGAGCGCAACATCTCCGTGAATATGCTGCTCGATGTGATTGAAACCGGGACGCTGCGCGAGGGGGAGAGCGGGCATTGCTGGATCTGGAAGATGATCGAAGGAAGAGATGACAACCTGATTTTGCGTGGCGGCGCTGATTGCTGAAGCGCTGATCGTGAAGACCGTCATGCACCATTTTGAACCGGAGGCAACATGATGCACGCGACGTACTGGAACGATGACGACATTCTGGAAGTGCGGTTTTCCGACAAGCCGATTACGCGTGAAGTGTCCGAGAACTGGCACGTCCACAAGAGCTACGCGGCCGACGGCGAACTGGTGGCAGTGGTGTTCCTCGACGCGGTGAAGGAAGGTTATTTCACGCCGTCGGCAAACGGACGCAAGGCGGCGTGACCGGGCACGGTAGTGATTTGGGTTCGCCAAGCAGCAGGGGACGATGCAGCAATGGGCCGATTACCTTGACAGGTTGAAGGCCGGGGCCAACGTGATACCGCTGCACGGGGAAGCGGCTTAACGTTTTGCCGTCCGTGCCAGAGAGGATCGATAGATGATGCCCCCGGCCCTGGTCAAGAGCCGAACCCCGGCGGCCCGCGTCTGAGTCTCTTAACGTCTCACGATCCCCTGGGGAAAAATGTCAAATCGCAAAAGGGAGGGAACGAATGGAATTCGTGAAACTACTCGCGTTTATTGTCGGCTTGTTCGGGTGGGCATATTGGTGGAATCGGCGCAAATGGCTGACAGACGAATTCGAAAGGAATGAACGACACGAAGTTCCACCGGATCACCAATTGCGTTGGGATATAAGACATCTTCGAGAGGACATCAGCGTCCTGACGATTTCAAATACGGCTATCATGTTCCTCTTGTTATTCCTGGTAATGTTTCGATGACGGCGAATTGTCGAGTCCAGAACGGCGCGAGATGATGCAGGCATGGGCCGATCACTTGGACACGTTGAAGGCTGGCGCGGAAGTAATCCTGTTGCACGAACAAGCGGCTTGTCCGCCGTGCGCGGCAGCGGGACGCAGTGGGGTGGCGGGGGGGATCCCGGTTTTCGATTCGTCCCCCCGCCTTGTCGAAGGGTTCCCGCGCTCTTGCCTCCCCCCCACTGCGTTTTTTCTTCCGGCGCGCAAAAATTTTCGGAGAAATGAATAGATCAAGGCCAAGGTCTGCCTTCTTGCAAGCCCCCAATGGGTGCCATCTGGAGCCGTGGGCCGGGGGTAAGGGTTCGCATCAACTCGGCTTTGCGGCGCCCCATATGAAATAAGCGGGGGTCCCATTCAATCCAGACAACGGAGCGCGGAGAAAGCGACCCCGCCCCGGCCTTGGAGTCCCGCAGCGGAACGGGAATGAACGAGCACACGAATAAGCCCTTTGGAGTCCCGTTTTTTTTGCTGAAAAAATTTTGCCGCTACCCTTTGAATGCTGGCGGGCGTAGGCTATTGCGCAGGGAGGGGCCAACCATGCGTAGCGCAATCTCCACTCTTGGTACCACGAGGCACACTTTGCTCGCCTTCGTTCTCATAATCGTGTCTGCGATACTGCCCGCCACATGCTTCAGC
>MERG01000033.1:0-2298 GCA_001771985.1 Betaproteobacteria bacterium RIFCSPLOWO2_12_FULL_62_13
ATGCCCGCAACGCATAGAGTTGCATCGCCCTCGCTCGCCCGAGCTGCGCTCGCTCGCGACACAACTCGCGGTTTTTCAGAGTATCCCTAACCAGAACTCCTGTCTCAGGACGGGTGATTCGAGTTCACAGAGTAAAGTTGGAATGGCACTGGTCCCCGTGTGCTCGCCGTTGGTAATGCCCAACAGACGTTGAGATGGGAAGTAATACTGCACTGGTCGCCGGGGGATCCGGGTTGATCGGACGCCGTATCGCCGATCAACTGATTGCTGCCGGCAACTGGGAAGTAATTGGGCTGGCGCGCCGCCCTCCGCCAGCGCAGAGCATGCGCTGGATCGCCGTTGATTTGACCGACTGCAAGGATTGCCGGCGCAAACTCGATGGGCTGGCGGCGGTTACCCACGTATTCTATGCCGCGCGGTTTGATCGTCGTGGTCGGCCCGGGTTCGGATTTGCTGCCGCGCATGGTCGGCCAGAAGCTCGCTCCCGTCTGGGGACAGCAGTTGATCGTGGACCAGCGCGCCGGGGGCGGCGGCACCATCGCCCAGGATATCGCCGCGAAATCCGGCGCCAAGGTCGAGTGAGGTCAATAGTCAAGTACCACCGGCAGAGCCGGCGGTTTACCGCGATAAGATTACGCGGTAGTGTCTACGACAACCTCGTTGCCCTCGACTCGGAACTTGTGAGGGTGTTGGTCGGAGACCCACTCGGAAAACTCCAGTATCTCGCGGAACTTCGGATCGTCCGGCGTCACGACATACGGTTGCGCCAGGTGGTTGATGAATGTCGGGATGAATGACACCCTTTCGACGCCCTGCTTGCTGATCACGGCTTTCGCCACCATGCTCTTGCGACAGTGCGACGGGAAGAAGTACCTGCCGTTCGGGGCCAAGCACTCCGGGTCAATCTGGAACCAGATCAGGTTCCAGTCAAAGGTACCCGCTCCGGCCTTGGGGGAACCCGTAGTCATGAAGTTGCCGATGCTGTAGAAACAGACCTTGCCTTTGTACACCTCCACGGCTTTAATGGAGTGGGCATGGTGTCCCAGTATCAGGTCACAACCCGCGTCTATCGCCGCGTGAGCAACCGGCGGCTGGTAGGTGCAAATCGTTTTGGGGACGTGGCGCAAGCCCCAGTGGATCGACATGATCACCACATCGGCCTGCTGCTTCGCCTTTCTGATGTCCTCCTGCAAGGCTTGCACGTCCTCTTCGTACGGCACTGTGATAATCCTCGGAGGGGTGCCGGGCTGGAATTCCTCCGGAGCGTAATAGGTATGCGCGCGCACCGGCGCAATACCAGCCTTGCCTGCCCCGGCCGCCTGGCCATCGCGCAGCACTGAACAGTAAGCGAGGAATGCTATCTTGACGCCGTTACGCTCGACGATTGCCGGCTTGCGGGCTTCCTCTGCGTCTTTACCAGCCCCGATAACGTACTTCCCCATGCTGCGAAACAGCTCGACGGTGTCCAGCAGCGCCTCCGGTCCCCAATCCATCGCGTGGTTGCTGGCGACCGAGACGACGTCTATGCCCGCAGCATTCCAGACCGAAGCCATGCGCGGGTGGAGACGGCTATGCTGCCCGCCGGGCCCATAAGAAAACTGGGGCTCCCATCCCCTCTCGGAATAAGTCCTTTCGCATTGCCCGAACCGCAGATCCGCCTTCCGCAGCACCGGCGACATGAGTTCCGCAAATTGCTCGGTCGGCTCGTGTACCGGGCCTATGTCCCCGCCAGCCACGAGTGTCACGGCAGCACTGCTCTTTTCAGCCATTTCAACCCCTTTCAATCGATGTATTTGTTGAGCTGCGGTGAGCTGCGGAATAATTCCAGGATGTAGTGAGACTTCTGAGGGGTACGCGCAGCGTTCCCCGACATCCACTTCTCAGCACTCAGTCCTCAGCACTCAGTCCTCAGCACTAAGTCCTCGGTCAGGTAGCCGCTCATGCGGCAACCTGACCTAGCTTATCAGAAGGGACGTCAATTTCGAAACGTTATCCGCCTCGTCCAAGGCGGAAATGGCATCCCAGATCGCTTCCCCGCGCTCGGTCGAAACCGCATCGGACGCGAGCGACAGAAACTTCTCCTTAAGCTCCCGGTCCGAGACGGGGTGTTCGGGTTCCCCCTTGGGCAAATCGCGGCGGGCTGTCAAAACCCGGCCGTCCCTCGTCGTGATCTCCACTATGCTGGGCCATTTCTCGTCGTAGAGCGCTTCCAACTCCATATCCGGCTGTACCTCGACTCGTGAAGCCAAGTCCAAGATCGATTGGTCTTGGATCAGGTCCATCGTATATTGCTCCCGC
>MERG01000033.1:2324-11298 GCA_001771985.1 Betaproteobacteria bacterium RIFCSPLOWO2_12_FULL_62_13
CTGTACTTGGCCGCCGGAATGGAGAGGGGGCGCTTGGTGGTGCCCCGGCTGCCAACTATGAAGGTCCGGTGCTTTACGTGCTCCACCTGGTCCGGGGTCAGCCCGTAGCGTTCCTTCAGTTCCAGCACGGCATCAATGGCGGTGTGATGCTGGCGGCAGCAGGCATAGGGTTTGATGCCCGTGTGGAGTATTTCAAACTTCCGCCCCAGTTCGTGGTACAGACGGTTCATGTCATGGCGCTCCGAGACGGTCTTGCAATAGCCGTAATCGCCCTCCAAAGCAGTCTCGGGACCGCCAAACCCGTGGGCTGCGAGTTCCGCGGCGTACAGTCCGGAGAAGTTCGCCCAGCCCATGATGGTATCTTTGGCTGGCGCACCCAGGCGGAATGACTCGAACGGCGCCAAGGGCCCCACGTAGGAGGCGGTGCCCAGCGCCCCGGCGGTGGCCTCCACATTCAGGTCGAGCAGTTTGGCTGCGGCAGCAGCCGCACCGAATACGCCTAACGTGCCAGGCGCGAGGTACGTCCGATCGACATAGATCGAAGGGCTGACCGCCAGGCCCACGCGAATCTGCACGTCATATCCCAGTACCACCGACGTAAGTAGATCCTTGCCACGCAGCCTGTTTTCTTCCGCCAACGCGATCGCAGCAGGGATGGTGGTGACACCGGGATGCGTGTGAGACGTGCGATGGACGTCATCCAGTTCGAGGTGAAAAGCCGTAGTGCCGTTGGCGAGCGCTGCGTACGCCGGCGAGCTACGGGTGCCTGAACCCCAGATAACCGCATTACCAGCTTGCCCCCTCTTTCTTGCGAAATCGTTCATGCGGGCGCCGACCGGCGTTGTAGAGCCAGACAGTCCGGCGCCAATCACGTCAGCAATCCGCCGCTTGGCTTCCCACACTACCTCCGGCGACAGATCTTGGAAACTCGTCTGCACAATGTGCCGGGCGAGCGCGCCTGTAGCTGTTTGCATCTCTACACCTCTTTCAATGTTCCTCTACCCCCTGTACGCCATCGCTCCACTTGGGTGCATCCTTGTGCGGCTCACTCCAAAGACCGCGTCATCAGCGTCCTCGTCAAGTCGCGCACGGAAGCAAGCTCGGGCAGTCTTTGGATCATCTCTATCGTCTCAAGGACCTGTGCCCTGGACAGTATCTTCTCGGTGCATTCCTCATACTTCCCGCACAAATCCCCCCAGGATGCCCGCTGTCCGGGCCAACCCTTGGCGGTGGCACAATCCTTTCTTAGGACTCTTCCATCTCTCAGCTTGATTGCAATCCTCGCCTCACCCCAGTTTATCCCGCCTTCGCCCCATTGACCGCGATGATCCTTGAGATCGTCGCAGACGGTCACTTTGATTCGCCGCATCACATCCAGTACGTCATGATCACGGATTCGATAATCGCTGTACTGTGCGACACCGACCTTTCTGTCGATCAAGGCTACCGCGAAAATATACGGGGGGCAGAACTTGGCTCGGTAGCCATCCGAAGGTTCCGTATACGATGCTATCGCCAGCATGCGCGGGTGACACCCGACGTGTATTTCATCTACCTCCGCTGCCGTGATATCGTGGCTTACGGCAAGGTCGATAATGCCGTCGATCGCCGCGCCGATCACTGTCGAGCCGGGATGCATCCGCACCATTGTCGTGTCCCGGCATAGCTCGAAGCCGCCTCCAAGCCCCCCCACCATGCGGTCCGCCCGATAGTTTCCGGTTCCCGCGAACGCGTCTACCAAACCAAATCGTTGGTGTCCCTCGCCGCCTCCTTCATCGGATCCTTCGATGATGTCCGGATCCACCTGAAATCCGTGGCGCGCCATGATCGCCGCGAAAATTCCGGCCCGCACGCCGTTACCAACATGAAACGCTTTGCCCATGGACCCGACATTCTTCCGTAGGCCGGTGCCGGAGGAGGCCATGATGCCCATCGCCATCTGGGTCGCAGCCTTGTCAAGGCCCATCATCCTGCAACTTGCGGCTGCGACTCCCTGCCCGCCAACAAGGCCAGTCGGATTCCATCCTCTGTCAAACAGAAATGGCTTCAGCCCGCTGCCTATGCGGTATGAAATTTCGAAGCCAATCACAAAAGCCTCAACAAGCTCCCTTCCCGACAAGTTCAACTTTTCCGCGACAGCGAGACAGCCGGGTACGAGACAGGCGCTGATGTGCCCCGCATTGCGCGTATTGTCGTCATATTCCAATGCATGTGCGCTCACGCCATTGACGAAGCCTGCGTGCACCGACGAGCTTTTGTCCGCGCGGCCGATTATAGTTGCCTCAGCATGCCCCCCCATCTCGGCGATCGCGGCAAAAGCTATGCGGCCGGCAGGAGAATGAGCGCCTGCAACCGAAATGCCAATCGTGTCGAGAAACTTTTCCTTGACCGATTCAACCAGTCCCGGATCCAGAAAATCACCGGGTGTATCAATCGCGAACGCCGCAAGCTGTTCCGTAGCTCCCACGCCGTATCTCCTCGCGAATTGGAAAGCGAGCTAATCAGCGCGGATACCAGCATCCCTGATGACCTTGCCCATCCTCGCCATTTCGGATCTTATCTTGCCCGCGAACTGCTCAGGCGAACTGCCAACCATTTCGAGCCCGACATTGAGTAACCGTTCTTTTACGTCCGCCCTGTTGAGGAACCGCACGGTCTCCTGGTTAAGTCGATTGATGATCGTCGCAGGCGTTCCCGCCGGGGCAAACATGCCCAATATCGACTCCGCTTCGTAACCGGGCAAGCCCGACGCGGCCATCGTGACCAGACCGGGCGCCAACGCGGAGGGCTCCGCACTACCGATCGCCAAGGCCCTCATTTTCCCAGACTTGATATACGGCAAGGCCGGTGGCGCTGTAGGGAACATCACTTGCACTCTGCCGCTCATGAGATCGGTGAAAGCCTCTGCCGACCGCCTGTAAGCAACACGCACCATATTGACGCCTGTCATGGCCTCGAATAACGCGCCCGCGAGATGCAACGAGGAACCTGTTCCCGTCGAAGCATAATTCAGCTCACCCGGTCTGTTCTTGGCCAAAGCAATAAACTCTTTGACGGATTTCACCGGCAATGATGGGTGCACGACCAGGATATTCGGCGTTGTCACCAGCAATGAAATCGGCGAAAAATCCTTGAACGGAAGGAAGGGGGGATCCTCTCGCATGAACTGCGTGAGCCATATGACGGTACCGGCGACCAGCAGTGTATAACCATCAGGCGCGGCCCTCGCGACAATGCCTCCCGGGATGACGCCGGTCCCCCGGTTGTCGACCGTCACCTCCTGGCCCAAGCTCGCTGAAAGCCCTTTCGCGATCATACGCGCAGTGATGTCGCCGGCGCCTCCGGCCCCGTGGGCGACGATGCGAATGGTCTTGCTCGGATAAACCTGGGCCGCTACCATGCCCGCGCAAGAAATCGTCAGGCCAAGCGCGGACATCCATACAGCAATGCGCGACAAGAACATAAAGCCTCCTCGATTAGGAAGCATGGCTGTCATTCCATCGTCTTCCGCGCTCTTAATTGGCAGCGCGGATGCCAGCCTCCTTGATTAACTTGCCCAGCCGCGTCATTTCTGATTTTATCGCGGCCTCAAACTGCGCGGGAGAACTGCCAACGGCTTCTGTACCGACGTTAAGAAACTTTTCTCTAACGTCTGCCCTATTGAGGACCCGTGCAATCTCCTGGCTCAATCGGTTGACGATTGCCTTAGAAGTTTTGGAGGGTGCCAGTATGCCGAATATAGACACCGATTCATAGCCTGGCAGGCCCGCGGATGCCACCGTGGGTAAATCCGGGAGCAGCGCGGACGGTTGCGCACTCGTGGCCGCTAGCGCTCTCAATTTACCCGACTTAATATGCGCCAAAACCGACCCTACGACTGGAAACATTAGATGCAATTGCCCTCCGATCAAGGCGTTGACCGCAAGGCCACCACCTTTGTACGGGATTCGGACGATATCCACGCCGGCCATGGACTTGAATAATTCCGCGGCAAGATGGGCTCCCGACCCGACTGAGCCCGAACCATAGTTGAGCTCCCCAGGCTTTGCCTTGGCCAACGCGATCAATTGTTGAACGGACCTCACAGGCACAGATGGATGAACGACTATGACATTGGTCGAACTCACGGCCAACGTAACAGGCGCGAAGTCCCTGACGGGATCATAGGCCACGTGGTCCCGAAGAAACGGCGCAAGCCAAATAGCGCTTCCGTGAAGAAGCAGGGTGTATCCATCAGGCGGTGCTTTAGCCACGATTTCTCCTGCAATGAGCCCGCCTGCGCCGGGTCTGTTGTCTACGATCACCTGCTGACCCAAAGGCGCTGCGAGCCCTTGCGCAATCAGGCGTGCCGCGAAATCGCTACCCCCTCCAACTCCAGCGGCGACGAGCCGGACCGGCTTGCTGGGATAATTCTGAGCATAGGCCGCACCTGAGACAGAAACGATCATGCTGATAAAGATCATGCGTTCAACAAAACGTAGCAACGACATAACTCCTCCCGAATTTCGGCTATTCTTGGGTTGAGCGCTTCGTGGGCTTTACATCAGATCAGGTGCGATCCATGAAAATTGGGTTCGCTGTATCATGCCTCACTCATGGCAAGCGGTGCCGTCATACCGGGCAGCAAAATGCAACACTTCTCTAGCACAAGCTGCCGGTTCCAACATTTGTATCATGTGATAGCGCGACGGCACGTGGACTATTCTGATATCCGGCACGCTGGATTTCATTAATTCGATCTGCTCATTGCCCGCGATCGGGCCAGAGGATGGATAGATACCCAGCACCGGTGCTGCGATACGCGGCAGATATGGCGCCGCGGTAAATTCCAAAATAAAGCGTTGTCCCGCAATCAGCAGGCCGACATCCGCCTTACCCATTTCCTCCTCCGCCCAATTTGCCATCCCAGGATCGCCATCCGGAGGAAAGCGTCTACCCATATTAGATGCTTTGGCCCAACCCCTCGAGCCCATTTTTTCGAGGGCCTCGAATCGAGAGGAATACCCATAGGTGGCGTTCTTGTTGGCGCTCTCACTGATGTAAACGGGGGCTGACACCAGGCTCAAGGTCCGGGCGCGCCGTGGAAACTCCGCCGCAAACGCCATACCAAGAATTCCGCCCAAGGATTCGCCACAGTAGTGAACAGAATCGACCCCAACATGATCGATGACCGCATTGATGTCCTTCAAATATGCGTTCAGATTCAATTCGGTGTCGAAGTCGAATTGAGCAGAGGAGTTCCCCAGGCCTCGCAAATCTGGCCGAACCACCCGATAAAAGCGACTAAGATAGGGAACCCAGCTAAACCAAAAACGAGATGAGCGGGCGAATCCGTGCTGCAACAGGAGGATCGGGGCCTTCTTCCATGGATCCGTATAGTCGTCAAGCTCATAATAGAGCGTTGGCTCGTTTGCTCTTTCAACATACGGCATAAATGCTCCCCATCAGTTTATGACCCGCTGCTTGATACCCCGATCTTTATCAACCGTGCGTGCCGGCATTCCCTTTTTCTTTGCGCGTCAAATAGCGGATTGCTTATGCAGGTCTCAGTGGCCGGCCATTTTGCGCAAGATGAAATCCTGTGTCGCCTGGGCGCAGCGTTCGGCGTGGCTCGCCGCCACGTGATAGGAGTCGGCATGCAGCACGAGCAGCTCCGAGTTCGCGATCGTCTGCTGCCAAGCGCGTGTCTGTTCCACCGAAGCAATCCCACTTCCTTCGCTCGTGATGACCAGCGTCGGGCAGGCGATCTGCGGCACATCGGCGCTGATGTCGGCGTAAGCGATATTGCTGATGAACCCGATTTGGGATGACACGGGCGTGCGCCCCATGAATTTCGTCCACCATTCGACGCCTTCCGGAGGGAAGGTACTACCGAGGCGAGAGGCCATGGTACGTCGCGCCCAATGCTCTACCCCATGTTTTTCAAAGTCCGCTACCCATTTTGGTATGACGGCTGCGCCGCCCTCGCGCCGCGGCGGCGGCGTCCCGATCAGGGCTAGGCTGAGCACACGACTGGGACGGCGCGCAGCCAGGGCGCGGGCGATGGTGCCGCCGATTTTCGCGCCGACCAGGTGGAAGCGCTCGATGCCGAGCGTATCCATAAGGCGGATATAATCATTGATGATAACGTCGACCGTCCATGCAAAGTCGCGCGGCATCGGCGTGGAAGAGCCGAAGCCTCGCATATCCGGCCGCACGACACGGAAGTGACGGGCGAGGCGCGGGACCCAGGCGTACCACGCGGCGCTGCTCTCGGCGTTGCCGTGCAGCAGCAGGATAGTCTCGGGCTTGCGCCACGGATCGGTAAAGTCGTCGACTAGGTAGAACATCTCCAACTCGGGGGAAATCCTCACCTTCGGCATCGGGAATTCTCCTGTGGGTGGCAAAATCATTAGATTGTGCCGCAAGTTGCGTTTGCCGCGCGGTCTTGCGCGTGACTGTCGGGGCGCTAAGTCCGACAGACTGGGATCTGCGCCGAGTAGGCGCGGTGAGATCATCCCAGATCCTTCGGGCCGGACAACGGGCGCGATGCTATTAGAACGGACTCGCGTTTTCGAGGGGTACCACATGTCGCGATCCAAACAACAGGAGACCCCTGCTGATCGGGCTGGTGCACGCCGCTCGGGCTCCGGGGCGATGCCGTCCCAGGAGCGGCGTTGCGGCAACCCCGTCAGTTGAGCTGGATATTGCCGACCTTGACCACCTTCGACCACCGGGCAATGTCCCCGGCGATTACGCGCGCAAACTCCTCGGGTGTCGAGTGCGCGGACTCGAGGCCCTGGCGGTGCAAAACCTCCTGCACGTCCGGCTGCTTGAGGATGCGCCCGAGCGCCTCATTGAGCCGCGAGACGATCGCCTTGGGTGTGCCCGCGGGCGCCAACATGCCGTGCCAACTCATCGCCAGGTAGCCGGGAACCACCTCGCTGATGGTCGGCAGATCGCGCATCACCGGCGAGCGCCGCTCGCTCGTGACAGCGATTCCGCGCAGTTTGCCCGCCTTGATATGCGGCAACACCGATGGCCCATTGGCGAAAATGAACTGAATCCGCCCGCCGATCAGGTCAACTACCGCAGGCCCCGTGCCCTTGTACGGGACGTGGACCGTGCCGGTATTGGCCATCTGCCCAAAGAGCTCGCCCGCAAGATGCATCGTCCCGCCGGTGCCGGACGAGCCGTAGTTGAGGGCGCCGGGTTTCGCCCGCGCAAGCGCAATGAACTCCTTCAGATTGGTCGCCTTCACCGATGGGTGCACGGCGAGTATGAACGGCCCCGCGTTGGTCATGCTGATCGGTGCGATGCCCTTGATCGGGTCGTACGTCAGCTTGTAGAGGGTCGGGGCGGTGGCATAGGTCGACGCCACCAGGCTGATCGTGTAGCCGTCCGGGTCGGCGCGCACCACGATATCGGCGCCGATCGTGCCGCCGGCGCCGCCGCGGTTATCGACGACGAAATGCTGGCCGAACTCCTGGGATAGCCGCGGCGCGATCATGCGCGCGATGATGTCGGTGCCGCCACCGGGCGCGAATGGTACGACCATGCGCACCGATTTCTCAGGCCATTTTCCAGTTTGAGCGTGCGCCGCCGGCAGGGCTGCGGCAAGCGCCAGCAGCAGTAATGCGCTTCTTTCTTTCATCGGTGTAATCCCTTCCTTAACGATACCCCGCAATTGACCGTACGTCATGCACATCGCAAATTCTTTGACCTGCATCACGGTTCATGCGCATTTCGGCGAAGATGACCGAGCATCGCGGCCCCAGCGGCAGACGAGCGGCGTGGACCGCGCAGCCCTTATGCCAGCCGCAACCGCCACCAAGCGATTTCAGATTTCTGCGCTTCGCATTTGCATCCTCCATGCTGGACAAGGAATGGTGCTCGGCTTGCCTTTACGCTAACGCGCAGTACCGGCCATTCCAATTTCCTTGAGCAGTTTTGCATAGGTGACCGTCTCGGATTTGATCAGCGCCGCAAACTCCTCAGGGGTGCCGCCTACCGGTTCCACACCGCTATTGCGCAAACGCTTCGCAATTTCCGGTAATCTAAGAACACTGTTGAATGCCGCGTTAAGCTGCCGCACGATTGCAGCCGGCGTTCCCTTCGGCACCACAACGCCATGCCAGATAACCGACTCGTAGCCGGGGAGGGTTTCGCCTATGGTTGGCAGGTCGGGCAAACTTGCAAGACGATTCTTCGTCGTGACTGCGACGGCCCTGAGCCGCCCCGATTTCACGTGCGGCAGTTGCGAGATTACCGTTCCGACCCAGAATTGCACCTCTCCGGCCATCAAGGCAGCGAGCGCCGGTCCGCCGCCCCTGAACGGCACGTGGACCATGTTTACTTTGGCCATGACCTTGATCAGTTCCGACGCCATTTGCGGCGAGCTGCCAAGGCCGGAGGAGCCGAAATTCAGCTGCCCGGGCTTGGCTCGGGCGAGATTGATCAAGTCGGCGACGGTTTTCACCGGCAGGGAAGGATTCACGGTCAACATGAACGCCAGGTTGTCAAGATGAATCAGCGGTGTGAAATCGCGCGACGGGTCGTACGGCAATTTCGCGTAATAGGCGGGATTTATCACCAAGTTCGCCGGCAGACAGAAAAGCATTGTGTAGCCGTCCGGCGTCGCTTTGGCGGCGATATCGGTGCCAACGATCGCATTTGCGCCGCCGCGGTTGTCGATCACGACCTGCTGTCCAAGGCGCTCGATCAGGTCAGGGTTGAGCAGGCGCGCGACGGTGTCGGTACCAACGCCCGGTGGATAGGGAATGATGAAACGGATCGGGCGGGACGGATAATCCTGGGCGGCGGCCACCGGCGCAAGTGCCATAAGGGCAAGCAAAATCGATCGACGAAGCGACATACTCCCTCCTCTTTTCAGGTTGTGTCAGCAACGCTCTATTTTTACATTGTTATTACGCGCACACTGGCGGAGAGGGTGGGATTCGAACCCACGATACGCTTGCGCGTATACCGGTTTTCG
>MERG01000034.1 GCA_001771985.1 Betaproteobacteria bacterium RIFCSPLOWO2_12_FULL_62_13
CATGGCGGCGTTTTCTGCCGGGAGCCCGAACGCGTCCCAGCCCATGGGCTGCAGCACGTTATAACCCTTCATGCGGTGATAACGGGTGAGCACATCGCCTATGGTATAGTTCCTGACGTGGCCCATATGCAGCTTGCCGGAAGGGTAAGGAAACATCGACAGGCAGTAATACTTGGGCTTGCCGCCGGTCTCGACGGCACGGAACGCGCCCGTCTCTTCCCAGTGCTTTTGGGCTTCGCGTTCGATCGCGTGCGGATTGTATTTCTGCTGCATAAGCTGACTGTGGAAAAAGTGATAATTATAGCTGCATCCAGGCCTGCGGGCCGCGCCGCATGAACTTGCGTCACGCAATTACGCTTCATCCATGACAACTGGTTTTCTCGCAGGACTCAACGAACAACAGCTCGAAGCCGTCACGCTTCCGCACCAATCCGCGCTCATCCTCGCCGGCGCCGGCAGCGGCAAGACCCGCGTGCTGACCACGCGCATTGCATGGCTGATCCAGACCGGACAGGTGAGCCCGCAGGGGTTGGTCGCGGTCACCTTTACCAACAAGGCGGCGAAAGAGATGCTGACCCGCATCTCGGCGATGCTTCCGATCAACACGCGCGGCATGTGGGTGGGCACGTTCCACGGGCTGTGCAACCGCATGCTGCGGGTGCACCATCGCGAGGCGGGCTTGCCGCAGCTCTTCCAGATCCTGGATACGCAGGATCAGCTCGCGCTCGTGAAGCGCCTCATGAAGAGCCTCAATATCGACGAAGCGCGGTTTCCGCCGCGCCAGGCGCAGTGGTTCATCACGGCCAACAAGGAGGAGGGCCGGCGGGCGAAGGATGCGGAGGTCTACGACGATTTCACCCGGCGCATAAACGAGTTCTACGCCGCCTATGACGAGCAATGCCAGCGCGAGGGCGTGGTCGATTTTGCGGAGCTTCTGCTGCGTTCGTATGAACTCCTGTTGCGCAACGAGGCGCTGCGCGAACACTACCGCAACCGCTTCCGTTACATCCTGGTCGACGAGTTCCAGGACACCAACCGGTTGCAGTATCGGTGGCTCCGGTTATTAACAGGCACCACCCCGGCCGCAGCCCTCACCCCCGCCCCTCTAGCCCTCACCCCCGACCCCTCTCCCAGGAACGGGAGAGGGGAGGCTCGAGCTTCCCCTCCCCCTTTACGGGGGAAGGGTCAGGGATGGGGGAATGGAGAGGGGGGATTCGAGCGCCTGCGGCGTCACACGGACGGCGCCACCCCTCCTCGGTCAGGAGCGGAGGGCAACGCCATCTTCGCGGTGGGAGACGACGACCAGAGCATCTACGCCTTCCGCGGCGCCTCCGCGGCCAACATGCAGGACCTGCAACGCGATTTCCGGATCGAGCGCGTGATCAAGCTCGAACAGAACTATCGCTCGCACGGACATATCCTCGATGCCGCAAACGCGCTGATCCGGCACAACCGGAAACGGCTGGGCAAGAACCTGTGGACTTCCGAAGGCAAGGGCGAGCCGCTGCGTGTCTATGAGGCGGCGACGGATATGGAAGAGGCCGGTTTCGTCGTTGACGAAGTGCAGGCGCTCAATGCCGAAGGAGTGGCGCGGAACAATATCGCGGTGCTCTACCGGTCCAATGCCCAGTCGCGGGTGCTGGAGCACGCGCTTTTCAGCGCCGGGTTGCCCTACCGCGTCTACGGCGGGCTGCGGTTCTTCGAGCGCCAGGAAGTCAAGCACGCGCTCGCCTATCTGCGTCTCGTCGCCAACGCCGAGGACGACGGGGCTTTCCTGCGCATAGTGAACTTCCCGGCCCGCGGCATCGGGGCACGGAGCCTCGAGCAGTTGCAGGAGTTGTCGCGCGGGCGCGGCAGCAGCCTGTGGGCGGCGGCCAAGGAAAAGGCGGAAGGCGGAAGGCGGAGGGCGGAAGGAGAAGAGCCTTCGACGCAGGGTCATCCTTCATCCTTCATCCTTCATCCTTCGCCGGCAAGGGGCTTTGCCGGCTTTGTCGCCCTCGTCGAGCAGATACGGGAGGCGACAAAGGGACTGCCCTTGCCCGAAGCGATCGAGCACACGATCGAGGCGAGCGGCCTCAAACAACACTACCAGACGGAGAAGGAGGGGGCTGACCGGCTGGAAAACCTCGCGGAACTCGTCAATGCGGCGGCAGCCTTCGTCGCCGAGCGTGACGTGCAGCCGGCGGGCGAAGGCGTCCAGATCGACGAACCCGACGAGCTGACCGCATTCCTTGCCCACGCCGCGCTCGAGGCGGGCGAACATCAGGCCGGAGCGGGCGCCGATGCGCTGCAGCTAATGACCGTGCATTCGGCCAAGGGGCTGGAGTTCCACAGCGTATTCGTGAGCGGGCTCGAGGAGGGGCTGTTCCCGCACGAGAACAGTCTCACGGAGGCCGACGGCATCGAGGAAGAGCGGCGCCTCATGTATGTCGCGCTCACCCGCGCGCGGCGGCGGCTCTATCTCTCCTTCGCGCAGAGCCGCATGCTTCACGGCCAGACGCGCTACGGCATCGCTTCGCGCTTCTTCCAGGAAATCCCGGACGCGCTCATGAAGCGGATAGGAAAGCCGTTGAGAGTTCAGAGTTCAGAGTTCAGAGGGGGCCGCGCAAGCGTCGCGGTATTTCACGCTCAACCCTCGACGCTCAACGCTGAACGCGCCATGCCGTGGCGCGTGGGGCAGAGCGTGGTGCATCCCAAGTTCGGCGCAGGTGTGATCGTGAGCGCGGAAGGGCGCGGAGCAGAGGCGCGCGTTCAGGTGAATTTCCGCAACGCGGGGCTGAAATGGCTGATGCTCGAGTATGCGAAGTTGATCCCGGCCTGACGGCCGGTTGCCGGTTCCGGGTTTCGGGTTCCGAGTTTCGGGTTAAAACCCAGAACTCCAGACTCGAAACTCCAAACTCCAGACTCGAAACTCCAAACTCCAAACTCGAAACCCGAAACTCTAAACTCGAATAGTCTATCTGAGGAACGGGTTGCCGCCGCCCGCCGGCGCTGCGCCGGCTGCGCTGAAGATGTCCTTGTAGCTCGCGTAGACCGAGCAGATCAGCACCGGCAGCAGCACCACAAGCCCCAGGAACAGGGGGATCGAGGCGATGAACCACAGCACCAGCACGATCGCGCCGTAGACGAGGAAGGCGAGCCAGTTCATGAGGCAGGCCGAGAACGACAGCTTCATCGCCTCGCTCGGCTTGAGATTGTCGAACACGACCAGCAGCGGCGCGAACCAGATCAGCATGATGAGCGGCACGTAGAGCGCAAACCCGATCAGGAGCGCGAGCGCCATGCTGCGCAGCGCGCCGGCCAGCATCTCCAGGTCGGCTGGCGACTTCTGCATCACGGTGGGCAGCATCGTGCTGCCGGCCGTCATGAAAATGATCCCCACGATTACGATGGTGCCGACCAGGTAGAAGCCTCCGATCGTCACCAGTGCCGTGGCGTTTTTCTGGAATCCGGCGAACAGGTGCGAAAGCTCGAGCGGCTCGCCGCCGTCGACGGCCTTGCAGCCGATCATGAGCCCGGCGAAGAACACCGGCGACAGCAGGTTAAACAGCAGCGGGCCCAGAATGGGGATGGCAAACGACACCATCCAGATCACCACCAGCACGATGGTGAGCGCGATCCACATGAGGGGATACTTCCGGAACACCTCAAAGCCACCCACGATCCACTGCCAGCTCTTGCCGGCGTCCACCACTTGTGCCTTCATGTCTTGATTATTCCCCCCGCCTGCGCGCAGCCCGTACGAGAAAGACCTGCTCCGCCTATTATAAGGGAAGCAGGTCAGAGCGCGAGTTGCGGCAAGTCGTATTCGTTCGCGATATGCTGCATGAGGATGCGCCGGAAATGCCCGGGGTCCTTGGCGTGGGTGAGTTCGCCCGGACGCGGCAGATAAAAGTCGTAGAGGCGCGATACCCAGAAGCGCAGAGCCGCGGCGCGCAGCATCACCGGCCAGGCGCCGCGCTCGATCGCGGTGAAGGGGCGGATCGCGCGGTAGGCCTCCAGCAGGGCTGCGGCGCGGACCGGATCGAGCCGGCCGTCATTCTTCATGCACCAGTCGTTGATCGTGATCGCGACGTCGAAAAGCAGGGCGTCGGTGCAGGCGAAATAGAAGTCGATGACCCCCGTGATGCGGCGCCTGTCGAACAGCACGTTGTCGCGGAAGAGGTCGGCGTGGATCGCGCCGCGCGGCAGATCGGAGAAGCGGTAGAGCGACTGGAAGCGCACCTCTTCACGCAACAAGGCGGCCTCCTCCGGCGCCAGGAACGGCACGATCTCGGGCATCACCGCCTTCCACCATTTCGGTCCGCGCGGGTTGTCCATCCGGAGAGGGTAGCTGGTCCCGGCCAGGTGCATGTTCGCGAGCGTGGCGCCGACCTGCACGCAGTGGTCAGGCTGGGGGTCGGCGAGGTCCTTGCCTGCCAGGAAAGTTACGAGCGCGGCCGGCTTGCCGTTGAGTTCCCCCAGCAGTTCGTTATCGCGGTTGGCGATCGGCCTGGGGCTGGGGATGCCGTGGCTCGACAAATGAGCCATCAGGTTGAGATAGAACGGAAGCTCGTGGAGTTTGAGTTTCTCGAACAGTGTCAGGACGTAGCGGCCCTGCGTCGTGGTCACGAAGTAGTTGGTGTTCTCGATCCCGGCGGGAATGCCTTCAAGTCTTACCAGTGTGCCGACCGAGTAGTTGCTGAGCCAGGCGTCGAGCTGCGCGGCGGTGACGGTGGTGAAGACAGACATTCTTGCGGCGAGTGAATGGCGAATGGTAAATGGTAAATGGTGAAACCCCGTGCTACGGATGAGTTCACTATTTCCTATTCACCATTCACCATTTCCGGCCGTCAAAACTGGTGAATCACCCACATCGGCGGGCGCACGCCGCTGTCCAGTCCATACTGCCTGCTGAAGCGGCCGTCGCCTTTTTCGTCGATCATGTAGTAAGGCGCGCCGCGTGCCGGCGTGACCTTGATCATGTAAAGCCTGCCGCCGATGCGAAACTCTTCGACGGTGTCGGTGCCACGTTTCAAAATCGTCACTTGCGGCTCGAGCGCAGGGTCGAGCTCAAACCCCGGCGGGGGCGGCGGGGGCTCGGGCACCGGTTGCAGGCTCGGCTTGGGCTTGGTCTGCGCGGCGACCGGCAGCGCGGCGCACAGCAGCAGAACGACAATGAGTCGGCGCATGGGAAGTCCTGTTTGTTCTCGTATTATGGGGTCTCCGTGCCGTTTTTGAAAGCCGCCTGAATCCTATAGATTAAGCAGTACTTCGTGTTCCGCCGCCGATGGCTCAAAGCCGCGTTTCTCGTAGAAGTCGAAGATCGCGTCGACGACGGCCTTGGGCTCGTTGATGATCTGAACCAGGTCAAGGTCGGCAGCGTCGATCATGTCTTCGCTGACGAGCGTCTGCCGGAACCAGTCGATCAGCCCTCGCCAGAACGGCTCGTGCACCAGGATGATCGGCATTTTGCGCTTCTTGCCGGTCTGCACCAGGGTGAGCGCCTCCATCAGCTCGTCGAGGGTGCCGAAACCGCCCGGCAACACAACCCACGCGGTCGCGAATTTCACGAACATGACCTTGCGCGGGAAGAAGTGACGGAATGTCTGACTGATATCCTGGTAGAGGTTCGCCTGCTGCTCGAACGGCAACTGGATGTTGAGCCCGACGCTCGGGCTGGGACCGAAGTAGGCCCCCTTGTTGGCCGCTTCCATGATGCCGGGGCCGCCGCCCGAGATCACGCTGAAGCCGGCATCGGAAAGCTGGCGCGCGATGTTCTCGGCGAGGATGTAATAGGCATGGTCGGGCCGCGCGCGTGCGCTGCCGAAAACGCTCACGGCCGGACGGATAGCGCTCAGCCGTTCGGTCGCCTCGACGAATTCTGACATAATGCCGAAAACCCGCCACGACTCGCGCGCCGACCATTTCTTGTCGGCGAGCTCGGGCGCGAGCGGACGGGGAAGCTTGGCTTTTTCAGTCATGGGAGTTCCTTCGTGAGGAGAGAAGCATCTGGCGTGAAGCGGTTGGCAAGGGAGGCTTTGCGCCTCACTCCTCACTCCTCACGCGTCACGCGTTCTTAAAATGAAGACACTGCTGCTGGTTGACGGCTCATCATACCTGTATCGCGCATTCCACGCGCTGCCGGACCTGCGCAACAGGAAGGACGAGCCGACCGGCGCCATCTACGGCGTGCTCAACATGCTGCGGCGGCTCCACAAGGACACGCGCGCCGATTATAGCGCCTGCGTCTTCGACGCAAAAGGCAAGACCTTCCGCGAGGATGTCTATCCCCAGTACAAGGCGAACCGCCCGCCGATGCCGGACGATCTCGCCGCGCAGATCGCCCCGCTGCACGAGACCATCAAAGCGATGGGCTGGCCGCTGCTGATTGTCGAGGGTGTGGAGGCGGACGACGTGATCGGCACGCTTGCCAGGGAGGCCGAGCGCGAAGGCATGCGCGTGGTGATCTCCACCGGCGACAAGGACATCGCCCAGCTTGTGAGCCCCGGTATCACGCTGGTCAACACCATGTCGAACGAGAAGCTCGACGAGGAAGGCGTGGAAAAGAAATTCGGCGTCAGACCCGAGCGCATCATCGATTATCTGGCTCTGGTCGGCGATGCCGTCGACAACGTGCCGGGGGTGGAGAAGGTCGGGCCGAAGACCGCGGCCAAATGGCTCGCGCAGTATGGCACGCTGGACAACGTGATGAAGTGCGCCCCTGAGATCGGCGGCGCCGTCGGCGAGAACCTCCGGCGCGCGCTCGACTGGCTGCCGCAGGCGCGTGAATTGCTCACTATCAAGTGCGACGTCGGGCTGCCGGTCAAAGTGCAGGACCTTGCCCCGAAGCCCCCGGATGCGGCCAGGCTCGCGGCGCTTTTCGACCACTTCGAGTTCAAATCGTGGAGGCGCGAGTTGGAGGGTGCACCGGTCGAGACGGAACAACCGCAGCGGTCAGCCGTAGGCGACACAATTGCCGGCCTTAACACGCGCACCCTCCAACACGCGCCTGACCGAGACTACGAAACAATACTCACAGAGAAGCAGTTGGATGCCTGGATTAACAAGATCGGCAAGGCCGATCTTGTTGCGGTCGACACCGAGACTACGAGCCTTGATCCGATGCAGGCGCGGTTGGTGGGAATTTCGTTCTCGGTCGAGCCGGGCCGGGCCGCTTACCTGCCGGTCGGCCATCGCTACACCGGCGCGCCCGTGCAGCTCGACTTGAAGCATGTGCTGCACAAGCTCAAGCCGTGGCTGGAAAGCGCCGATTGCGCCAAGCTCGGCCAGCACATCAAGTACGACATGCACGTCTTTGCCAACCATGGCATTACGCTGCGTGGCGCGGTGCATGACACGCTGTTGCAATCGTACGTGCTGGAGAGCCACAAGCCGCACGACATGGATAGCCTCGCCGAGCGTCATCTGGGAGTCAAGACCATCACCTACGACGAGGTGACCGGCAAGGGCGCAAGCCGCATCGGCTTCGACGAGGTGGCGATCGAACGCGCGACCGAGTATGCGGCGGAAGACGCCGACATCACCCTGCAACTGCACCAAGCGCTTTATCCGCAGATCGAGCCCGACGCCAAGCTTCAGCGCATCTACCGTGACATCGAGATGCCGGTGATGCACATGCTGCACACCATGGAGCGCAACGGCGTGCTGCTGGACGTGCAGTTGCTCGGGGAGCTCTCGCGCGAGTTCGGTGCGAAGATGGTGGAATTGGAAGCGACGGCGCACGAGCAGGCGGGCCAGCCCTTTAACCTCAATTCACCCAAGCAGATTCAGGAGATCCTGTTCGAGAAGAAGGGCCTGAAGCCGGTAAAGAAGACACCCTCCGGCGCGCCTTCAACCGACGAGGACGCATTGGAGCAACTCGCGCTCGACCATCCGCTGCCGAAGCTGATTCTCGAGTACCGCGGGCTCGCCAAGCTCAAGTCGACTTACACCGACAAGCTGCCCGAAATGATCGACCGCGAAACCGGCCGCGTGCATACCAATTACGCGCAGGCGGTGGCGGTGACCGGGCGGCTCGCGAGCAACGACCCGAACCTGCAGAACATTCCGATCCGTACCGCCGAAGGGCGGCGTATCCGCGAAGCCTTCATCGCCCCGGCCGGCAGCCACCTCGTGTCCGCCGACTACTCGCAGATCGAGCTGCGGATCATGGCGCATATCTCGCAGGACCAGAACCTGCTCAAGGCATTCGCAGCCGGCGAAGACATCCATCGCGCAACGGCCGCCGAGATTTTCGGTATCGAGCCCGCTGCCGTCGGTTCCGAGCAGCGCCGTTATGCCAAGGTGATCAATTTCGGTCTGATCTACGGCATGTCGGCGTTTGGACTTGCCCGCCAACTGGGCATCGAGAGGCCCGCTGCGGAACAGTATATGGACCGTTACTTCGCGCGCTATCCGGGCGTGGCCGATTACATGCGGCGCACGCGCGAAATGGCACGCTCACAAGGCTACGTCGAGACGGTGTTCGGTCGCCGGTTGTGGCTTCCCGAAATCAGGAGCAGCAACAACCAGCGGCGCCAGGGCGCGGAGCGCGCGGCGATCAATGCGCCGATGCAGGGCACGGCGGCCGATCTCATCAAGATGGCGATGATCGCGGTGCAGGACTGGATTGTCGGTGAGCACCTGAAGACCAGGCTCATCATGCAGGTGCATGACGAGCTGGTGCTGGAAGTACCGGACGAGGAGCTCGACGCCGTCAAAGCTGCGCTGCCCAGGCTGATGAGCGGTGTAGCCGAGCTCTCGGTGCCGCTGCTGGTCGATGTCGGCGTCGGGCTGAATTGGGACAAGGCGCACTGAACTCATTTCGCGCGTTCGAGGTAGACGCCCTTGTTCGGATCGACGCGGATCTTGTCGCCCTCTTTGATGAACGGGGGGACCTGGATGGTCACGCCGGTCTCCAACTTCGCCGGCTTGGCGCTGCTCGACGCCGTCGCGCGCTTCAACTGCGGCTGCGTCTCGATAACCGTCAGTTCCACCACGGCCGGCAACTCGACGCCCATCGGTTGACCGTCGAAGAACTGAACCTTGATCTTGATGCCTGGAGCGAGAAACCCGACGGCGTCACCCAATGTTTCGGCATCCAGGGCAATCTGCTCGAACG
>MERG01000035.1:0-8742 GCA_001771985.1 Betaproteobacteria bacterium RIFCSPLOWO2_12_FULL_62_13
TACCCTATGCCGTTGAATCCACGATATCGAATCTTGCCGAGCTGCGATGCTTGGCTTAAGTAAGTGCCATTCGGGACCCATACTGCGCTTCCGCGCGCGTTGATGCGCCCCATGGATTCCCGTCTCCACGGGAATGACATCATGCTCTTGCGATTGCAATCCAATTACGCAAAATCACGAGTTCACTCACGTCGTTGACGCAAGTTTCAGGTCATAAAGCATGAGGTCAGTGATGCTCGCCGCCCATTCGGCGAACTCCGGCACGGCGAAAAGCGGCTTGCCGATCGAGCGGTGCATGTCGGTCACCAGCATCACCCCCATTTCGCGCTGGGGAAAGATCTTCGCATACTTGAGGATGTTGCCATAGACCAGGTTGGCGTGCGGCAGATTGCGGGCCTGCACCGCGCGCCGCACCAGGGCGGCGGCAACCCCATACTGCAGGTCCATCCCTTGCGGCACCTGCGCGCTCGTGCCGCGCAGGATGGCGTCGATGTCGGGCAACTCGTCCATGTGCTCGACGAAGGCCTTGAACTCCACGCCGGCGGCCTGTCCCACACAGGCCTGCAACGCATCGAGCAGCAGATGCGGCAGGTCGCCGAACTTGACCAGCGCGCGGTGCGCGTACTCCCACGATCGTGGACTCGGGAACGCGACCGGGTTCTGCGCTGGATTGAAATCGAAAAGAAGATCCGGGCGGAAGCGCAGGAACGCGATCACCCGGTCGTCGATCCCGTTGGCATGCGCCCAGGCTACCCAGTCATCGAGATGCGGGTCGATCTCGAAATGCGTAAAGCGGTTGGCGAGCGGCGTGGGCATGACATAGGTGACACCGCGGTCGCCGTAGCGGTTTCCGGCGGCGAAGATCACCCAGCCTCGAGGCACGTGATACTCGCCGAGCCGGCGGTCGAGAATGAGCTGGTAGGCCGCCGCAGTCACGGTCGGCGGCGCGGACGTGATCTCGTCAAGAAACAGGATGCCGCGCTCGCCGTGGCGTTTTGAGTCGGGCAACAGGGCGGGAACCGACCACTCGACCCGGTCGCCGCTGCGAAACGGAATGCCGCGCAGGTCGGTGGGCTCCATCTGCGATAGCCGGATATCGATCAGCGGCACGCGGTGACTTTGCGCGATTTGCGCGATGATCTGCGACTTGCCCACGCCGGGCGGACCCCACAGCATTACCGGCGTGTGCGCCTGCGTTTCGGTGCTCGTGAATTCCCGGTCGAGGATGGCGAGGATATGGGAAGGGCGCATGAATGGAGTTTCGAGTTTAAAGTTTCGAGTTTCGAGTTTGGAGTTTGGAGTTTGGAGTTTGGAGTTCAGGGTTGAAGTTCCGGGCGTCAGTGTGGTTCATCATACGCGGGACGGGGATGCGGCGCCGACATCTCACAGCGGGGCGTTCTGCAACCGCCGGTTAAGTTCCTCGATCAGTTTCGACACCGTTTCCTGCTCGATCTCGGAAAACGAATCGTAAGCGTCCTCGAGATCGGAGATCGCGTCCATGAGCTGGTGTCGCGCGTCCGCAACTGGTCGAATTTGCGGGACATCTCAATGAGCAAGGGATGCATGGGCGCCTTAGGGACTCTTAGCTATTTCGCGATTGCCGGATGTTACCGTATAGTTATAGCGTTACGTGCTATCGACGCCATGAAATACTGCAGTAATTGCGGTGCGCCCGTCACCCGTAAAGTGCCCCCGGGGGACTCGCTGCCGCGCTACGTGTGCGATGCGTGCAACACGATCCACTACCAGAATCCGCGTATGGTGGTGGGATGCATCGCAGAGTGGGAAGACCGGATCCTGTTGTGCCGGCGCGGCATCGAACCACGCTACGGCCTGTGGACGGTGCCGGCCGGATACATGGAAAACGGCGAAACTACGATCGAAGGAGCGATTCGTGAAACCCTGGAGGAAGCGCACGCGCGCGTCGAGATCGGGCCTCTTTACGCCCTCTACAACATCCCGCACATCAGCCAGGTCTATCTCCTGTTCCGGGCGCGTCTGCGCGACCCGGATATCAGGGCCGGCGCCGAGACACTGGAGGCGCGTCTATTCGTGGAACGGGAAATCCCGTGGGACGGGATCGCGTTCGCCACGATTCGCAACACGCTCACCCACTACTACAGCGACCGCAGGCAGGGCGAATACAAGTTTCACATGGGAACGATAGAGCCGCTGCCGAAAAAAGCGTGAGGCATCAGCAGAAAAGCGGCCGCCTGAAACAGGCCCGCGTGCGCTACCACGCGCCCCAGATGCCCAACAGAATCAGCAGGAAAGCGGCTGCCTGAAACCCTACACGCCTGACCATCCACTGGGCGCTGTTCAGATGAGCCACCTCGCCATCGGTGACCATTGAGGCGATCCCGGACGCCAGGCAGACCATGGTCGCCAGCATGGCCATGATAACCAGCACACTTAGCAATTCCATAACGCCCTCCTTTCGGGTGGGGGAAACTCTGAGAAACCGCGAGTTGTGTCGCGAGCGAGCGCAACTCGGGCGAGCGAGAGTGATGCAAATTCACGCATTGCAGGCATCTCTCCCCGCGACGTCGTGCCCCTAAATACGTTAAGCAGAGCTCCCGTAGGCGTAGAGATGATCACGCGTACGTGGCCGGAAATGTTTGATGTAGATCAAAAAAGGTGACACTCAATCCGATTTTCACGGGGATGATCCCGTTCCTGGTAATCCCGGTGATCGCGGTCGTGCTCCTCTACGTGTTCCCGGATATCGGACTGTGGCTGCCGCGGGTGCTCTATGATCAACTTAGCGGTATGCAGCGTCCGCCGCGCGGTCCTTGGCGATCTGCTCCTCGTACAAATCGCCGATCGCGAGCAGCATGGGCTTCGTGTAGATAAGGTCGCCACGCCGCTCGCCGTGATACTCCTGGATTCGCGTCTCGACGATCGCGTCGACCGGACAGGACTCCTCGCAGAGGCCGCAGTAGATACACTTGGTGAGATCGATGTCGTAGCGCGTGGTGCGGCGCGAGCCGTCTTCGCGCTCCTCGGATTCGATGGTGATCGCGAGCGCGGGGCACACCGACTCGCAGAGCTTGCACGCGATGCAGCGCTCTTCACCGTTCGAATAACGACGCAGGGCATGCAGGCCCTTGAAACGGGGCGACTGCGGGGTGCGCTCTTCCGGGTACTGGACTGTGACCTTGCGCGAGAAAAGATGACGGCCTGTCACCATCAATCCCTGGATCAGCTCGACCAGCAAAAAGGTGTGCAAAAACTGGCGGATACGCAGAATCATCTCGGCGTCACCTATCAGATGTGACCGGATGGCGCCACACGCGTTCACATCAAATCAGAGCTTCCCCACGCGACTGTAAGTAACTACCCGGAGCCGGCAGCGCTCTTAGAGATCCGCCCCAGTCGGCTGCACACTCAAGGCGCACGCCAGGCCCGCAGCCAGCACAACCCCAAGACGAATAAAGCGCATCGTAATTCCGCGTGGCCGATTCATTAAAGAATTGGATCACCGCGCGGCGGCAAGGTTCGCAGCAAAGACTACCCGGCCCCACCGCAGCCCGGGAAAACGATTGTCCGCGGCGTCCCTGAAATCCTCGTTTACGCAGGTGAGCCCGCCTTCCAGCGAGAGGCTGGTCGGACTCCCCTCCAGGAATTGGTAGCCGCGGCCCACGCCCAGCGCCGACCCCAGGTTGAGGCCCTTCAAGCGGTCGCGCTCGAAAGTGGCGTTGCTGTAGCCAAACGACTTCGCTGTTGAGAAATAATCGTACTTCAGATAACCCCGCGCATTGGATTCCGTCTCCCGAGTGCGGTCAACGCCGGCGCCCTGGGGCGCGAGGCGCGGTGGCGTGACATCGTCGTCTGCTCTTGCGGCATGCTCGCGGCCGTCCAGTGCATCGCGCAACGGGCTGCAAAGAGCGAGCGCCTGCATTCACGACCGTGCGACGCGGCTGCGCGTTGGGATCAGGATCTCGTTGCGCCGGAACAGCACGCAGCACAGACATCCAGGACGCAGGAATCTCCGGAAGCAAACATTGTTGTACAATCATAAGGAGGTGTTGGCGCACGAAGCGGCGAATATTCGGAGGGGCTCATGCGTGAATCGAAACAGATGATGGTCTGGATGGCGCTGTTCCTGGCGGTCGCGGCGCTCATTTGCGGGGTGCTATTCCCGCCGCTTGCCAGCGCATTTGCGGCAAACCGCGTCTTCAATGGGCTGATCCTCGGCGTGCTCTTGATCGGCATCGTCATCAACTTCATTCAGGTGCTCCGGCTCGAGCCTGCCAGCGCGTGGATCGATGACCGCGAGCGCGGCATACCCGCGCAGAGGCCGCCGCGGCTGCTCGCGCCGATGGCAAGAATGTTCCGCAGCCGTGAGGAGGAAGGCTTCCGCCTGTCCGCAATGGCGATGCGCTCACTGCTCGACGGCGTCCGGCTGCGCTTGGACGAGGCCCGCGATATCGCGCGCTACATGGTCGGATTGCTGATCTTCCTCGGCCTGCTCGGCACGTTCTGGGGATTGCTCGATACCGTCGGCGGCGTTGCCCGCGTCATTTCCGGTCTTTCAATCGGGGCGGGCGACATGAGCGGCGTGTTTGACGCGCTAAAGCGGGATCTCCAGGGTCCGCTCTCGGGGATGGGTACGGCCTTCAGCTCGTCGCTGTTCGGGCTCGGGGGTGCGGTGATCCTGGGCGTTCTCGACCTGCAGGCGGGCCATGCGCAGAACCGCTTCTACAATCGCCTGGAGGAATGGTTGTCGGGCATGACGCACCTGCCAAGCGGCAAGGGCATGATCGAAGGCGATCAATTGTTGCCGACATACATCGAGGCACTGCTCGAGCAGACGGCGGAAAATCTCGAACAGCTTCAGCGCACGATGACGCGCGGCGAGGAGGATCGCCGCGCGATGCAGGGCAATCTCGACCGCCTCACCGAGCAACTGGCGGCGTTGACGGATCAACTGCGCGCCGAGCAGAGGCTCACACTCAACCTCGCGAAGAACCAGACCGACCTCCAGTCGACGATCGCGGCGCTCGCGAACCAGATGAGCGGCGCCTTCAGCGGTTATGAACAGATACGCGACCACCTGCGCAGCGCCGACGTGTCGCTGTCGCGCCTCGTGAAGGAAGTCTCGCTCGCGCGCGAGCAGGTGCCGGAAGAGATGCGCAAGGAATTCCGGCTGCTGGTCCAGAGCGTGGGCCGGGATTCGCGCACAAGACCGTAGGAGGCGCTTCCCATGTTCGCGCTCACCCGTCGCAACCGCCACGCGGTCAATGTCTGGCCGGCCTTCGTCGACGCCCTCGCATCGCTTCTCCTGGTCTTCGTATTCGTGCTGCTGGTGTTCGTCCTCGGCAACGTATTCCTGACCGACATCCTGAGCGGTCGCAATCGCGCGCTCGATGAGCTCACCCGGCAGGTGAGCGCGCTCGCCGAAACACTGTCGCTCGAGCGCGCGAAGGGCGCGGAGTTGCGGACGAGAATAGATGAGCTCACGGCTCGCCTCGCAGTGACGGTGGGCGAACGCGATGCCGCGACCGAACGGCTTCAGTCGATGACCGCACGAGCGGAGACCGCCGAGTCCGAAGCGGCGCGGCTGGGATCGCAAGCGGAAGAGGCGTCGAAGCTGGCTGCCGCCGAAAGAGGACGTGTCGATCTCCTCAACCAGCAGATCGCCGCGCTGCGCGAGCAGCTCGCGCGAGTTTCCGCGGCACTCGATCTGTCCGAGGCCAAAGTAAAGGACCAAAAGGTCCAGATCGGCGACCTCGGAAAGCGGCTCAACATCGCGCTTGCGCGCAAGGTCGACGAGTTGCAGCGCTATCGCTCGGAGTTCTTCGGCCGCCTGCGCGAGGTGCTGGGCAATCATCCGAGCATTCGCATCGTCGGCGACCGCTTCGTTTTTCAATCCGAACTCCTGTTCCCAACCGCCTCCGCCACGCTCGTGCCGGAAGGCCGGCAGCAACTGGCGCGGCTCGCCCAGACGCTGAAGACCGTAACGAAGAAGATCCCGCCCGAGATCGACTGGGTGCTGCGCATCGACGGGCATACCGACCGCCGCCCCATCAGCACCGCGCAGTTTCCTTCCAACTGGGAGCTCTCCACGGCGCGCGCGCTCTCGATTGTGGACTACCTGGTCCAGGAGGGCATTCCGCCGAAGCGACTTGCCGCCGCGGGTTTCGGGGAGTTTCAGCCCGTCGCGACGGGGAGCACGCCTGAGGCTTACACCCGCAACCGGCGAATCGAGATCAAGCTGACCCGGCCGTGACGAGGCAACCCGTGCGTGTCGAGCGCGCAATCAACGCCAACGGCCTGCCGATGATTGCGTCACTGTTTACCGTCGCTTCTCAAATTGGCTGCAAGACAATGACATCCTCGATTGATCCTGAAAACTGCAATTCAGCCACCGAGAACACAGAGAACACGGAGCGATTCAAGGACTTGAATCATCACATCGTCCGCACCCGATTGGTGAACCAAGACAAGGACCCGAATCCTTGATTTTCCTCTGAGAACTCTGTGATCTCTGTGGCTAATAGCTTTTTCTGGCAATCGAATTGCTCTCAGGAGGGATCATGCGATTCAACGTCACCGCTTTGTCTATCACCGCCGGCGTGTTCTTTGGTGGTGCAATTCTGATCGTCGCGTCGGCAAACCTGATCTGGCCGGGTTACGGCCGCGCTTTTCTTGAACTCGCCGCCTCGATTTACCCGGGCTACCGTTCGGTCGCGTCTTTCGGGCAGGTTATCATCGGAACGATCTACGGGTTTGTAGACGGTGCAATCGCGGGAGCAATATTTGGCTGGCTCTACAACTTACTTTCGCGCCAGCTTCCGGCAAACCCCTGAATGCCGGGTGAGGGTTGGGCGCTACGAGATGTGCGTCCAAAGCGAACACCGCAGGCAACTGATTCCCTTCCAAAAGGTGTATCTCAGCTTCTTTCCCGAGCACGGCCTATGCCTGCCCGAGTAGGAGGCGCGCCGGAAAGCTCTCAACCAATATTGACCGGAACAAAAATCCTGGTCTCATCGCGTAGCACCAGCAGCGCGACGTGCTTCCCGGCCTTCGACACAAGTGCGCGCAACTGCTCGACGCTTTTCACGGGCGTATTGTTGAGCGACAAGATTATGTCGCCCGGCCGGATGCCTGCGCGTGCGGCCGGGCCGGTCGAATCTTCGACCATCAGCCCGTTGCTCACGCCGGCCTGCTTCAGCTCCTCCGGATCGAGAGGACGCACGACCACGCCTAATCGTGCCTGATCCTCTTCGGCGACGTCCGCGGAAGCGATGTTGTGATCCTCGAGCTCACCAATGATAAGGACGAGGTGCTTGGTCGTGCCTTTGCGCATCACCTCAAGCGTTGCAGCAGTGCCTGGCTTGCTACCGGCCACCAGCGCAGGGAGGTCCGATGAGCTGGTGATTTCCTCATCGTTAAAGCGAAGGATTACGTCGCCCGGCATGAGCCCGGCGTTGGCCGCGGGGCTACCCTTCTCGACCGAGCTGACCAGCGCGCCAGCGGGTTTGTTCAAACCGAACGAATCCGCCAGGGCTTGGTTCACGTTCTGTATGGTCACGCCAAGCCATCCGCGCGTAACCTTCCCGTGCCGCAGCAACTGGTCTTGAACGTCGAGTGCCACGTTTATGGGGATCGCGAATGAGAGTCCCTGGTAGCCTCCCGACCGGCTATAGATTTGCGAGTTGATTCCAATCACTTCGCCTTTCATGTTGAACAATGGCCCGCCCGAGTTCCCCGGATTGACGGCTACATCAGTTTGAATGAAGGGCACGTAGGTGGCATCCGGCAGGGCCCGGGACTTGGCACTGACAATGCCCGCGGTCACGCTGTTTTCGAACCCATAAGGTGAACCAATTGCCACCACCCACTCGCCGATCCTGACGTCATCGGCTTTGCCTATTTTTACAGTCGGCAAATTTCTCGCATCGATCTTCAGCACCGCCAGGTCAGTCAGCTTATCGATGCCGATGACCTTGGCCTTGAATTCGCGTTTGTCGGTGAGCTTCACGGTCACGTTGGAAGCGTCCGCGAGTACGTGTGCGTTGGTGAGAATGACGCCGTCGGAGCTCACAATGAAACCGGATCCGAGACCATGCAACGGCGTTTGCCCGCGCGGCGCCGGAATGCGGAACCCGCCGAAGAACTCAAAGAAAGGATCATCCGGGCGAAGACCTGGGATCCTGGGACCGAATCCCGTTCTTTCGATCGCCCGCTCGACACTGACGTTTACCACGGCGGGCCCGTAATTCTCGACTATGGCGGTGAAATCAGCCGGCGTGACTGCCGGATCAAGCGGCCTGTTCGCTTCCGCTGAAGGCGTTGCCCCTGCCTCGGCGCTGGTGGCAGGACTCGCAGATGGGTGGGTCGTTGGATAGCAGCCGAGAACAGCCATGGCGATGCCGAACGCAAGTACACCCAGCACCAATGTTCGGGCCTTGGGGTTCATACCTCGCTCCTTCGCGACTGCTGACCAAACCGGATCGCGTGCATCTGCAAGTGTGCAAACCATATTTGCGCAAAAACAAGATTTCTAGACCGCCTGCAACGGTATTAGTTCGACAGGCCGCATCCACCGTCCATAGTGCGAAGCGCGAATCGGCAAACTTACCTGTTACTCAGAGGGGTGAAAACCCGTCGGCGAGCCTGATTCAGCTTAGTGCAGCCCTCGCACGTCGTATTCCTGTTTACCGGCGTCGTGCTAGGGCTTCTCGTCGGCATACTGCCCGGGCTGGGAGGTATCGCGGGCCTGTCTGTGCTGCTGCC
>MERG01000035.1:8769-9085 GCA_001771985.1 Betaproteobacteria bacterium RIFCSPLOWO2_12_FULL_62_13
TGCGCTGGCGATGATGATCGGCTTGATCGCACCGCTTTCCACCTCCGACACTTTTCCGTCTGTGCTCATGGGAATTCCCGGGACAGCGGCCTCCCAGGCAACGGTTGTCGACGGGTTCCCCATGGCCAAGAAAGGCGAAGGCGCGCGTGCTCTCGGCGCCGCGTTCACCGCCTCGATGTTCGGTGGCCTTTTCGGGGCGGCAATCTTGACTGTCTCGGTCTTTGCCGCGCGGCCGATCATCCTCGCCATGGGCTTCGGCGAACAGCTTCTTCTCGTCATCCTCGCGCTCAGCATGATCGGCATGCTGACCGGCACC
>MERG01000036.1:0-628 GCA_001771985.1 Betaproteobacteria bacterium RIFCSPLOWO2_12_FULL_62_13
GAGTTCTTCGCGGCGATCATCATGATTCGCATCGTGGAAGGCCACGGGGCAGGTTGTTGGCCCGCGGTTCGTCTCCTATAATTCGCTGCGGGAAATCCGGCGATGAAGAAACCCCTCGAAGTCCTGCGGCTCTACCCCGAGCACGACTATACCCTGCGCGGGGCGTTCGACAGCCGCGCGCGGCGCGACCCGCAGCGTCCGTTCCTGCTCTTCACCGGCAAGACCTGGACGTGGGAGGCGTTCGGCGCCGCTGTCGACAACGCCGCGCGCATGCTCGTTGCGCGCCGCATCATGAAAGGCGACCGCGTCGCCGTGATGGCGCGCAACAGCGATGGACACGCGCTGCTGCTGTTCGCGCTGGCGCGCATCGGCGCCGTCATGGTGCCGGTCAATCCCGAGTTTGGCGTGCAGGAGGCACGCTACGTGCTGCACCACGCGGAAGTGAGCGCGGTCTTCGCTGGCAGCGACACGTTGGATACGGCACGCGAGGCATGCCATGGACTTTCGACTGCACCGTGGTTCGTGCTGCTGGATGCCGGGACGCATGACGTGCCGCTGCTCGCCGATCTTATCCAGGATGTGCCCGAACGCGCGCTGCCCGAAGAGGTGAGCGGCGAAGATACCTGCC
>MERG01000036.1:701-1387 GCA_001771985.1 Betaproteobacteria bacterium RIFCSPLOWO2_12_FULL_62_13
CGGCGAGGCGTTCGTGCAGCGCGTCTACCTTCAGGACGACGACCGCGTGATGATCCTGCTGCCGCTGTTTCACATCAACGCGCTGTTCTACTCGGTCGCCGGAACGCTCGCGGCCGGGGCGAGCATGGTGGTCGTGCCGAAGTTTTCGGCCTCGACGTTCTGGCAGACGGCGGTGGAAACGGGCGCGACTGAAATCAACATCATCGAAGCGGTCGGCACCATACTCAAGCACCGCCCGCGCTCGGAGTTCCGTCCCGAGCACAGGATCCGCAAGGTCTACGGCGCGCGGCCGAACATCGCGGACACATTCCGCAACGAGTTCGGCATTCCGCATCTCATCGGCGGCTACGGCATGACCGAGATACCGGGCGTTACCTGCAATCCGTTCGAGGGGCCGCAGAAGCCGGGCAGCATGGGCCCGATCGGCCGGCACCCCGATCCGGACCGGCCGTGGGCCGAGTGCCGCGTCGTCGATGACGAAGGACGCGATGTCGGCATCGACGAAGTGGGCGAACTCGTCGTCAAGACGCCGATCATCATGCAAGGCTATTTTCGCGATCCGGAGCAGACGAAGACGGCATTTTGCGACGGCTGGTTCCTGACAGGAGATCTCGTGCGGCGGGACGAAGACGGCTACTTCTTTTTCGTATCACGGAAGAAGGACATCATCCGCCGCCGCGGCGAGA
>MERG01000036.1:1393-10074 GCA_001771985.1 Betaproteobacteria bacterium RIFCSPLOWO2_12_FULL_62_13
CAGGAGCGGAACTCGACCGCGTGGTGGGCGCGCATCTGGCGGTGCACGAGGCGGCGGCGATACCGGTGCCGGCCGAACTCGGCGAGGACGAGATCCTGGTTGCTGTGGTGCTCAAGCCGGGATACCATCTCCGGGCGGTCGAGATCGCGCAGTGGTGCCGCGAGCGGCTTGCGCCAGGGAAGGTGCCGCGCTACGTGCTGTTCATGAACGATCTGCCGCATACGCCGACGCACAAGGTGGCAAAGGCGGTGCTGCGGGCGGACCCCACGCTCATCGAGCGCGCGGTGGATCTTGCTTCACCCCCATTCCAGCCTTCCCCCATCAAGGGGGAAGGAGCTCATTTTCCCTCCCCCTCGACGGGGGAGGGATAGGGTGGGGGTGACCGGGCAGCTCAATAGAAAGAGGAGGAGACGAGCCATGACCAAGGTGATTCTTGTTTTGCTTGGCGCTTTAATGGGGACGGCGAGCGGCGTTGTGTGGGCTCAGGGTACGGCTGCCGGCTACCCCGGCAAACCGATCCGCCTCGTGCTTCCTTATCCACCGGGTGGCGGCACGGACACCATCGCGCGCCCCCTGGCGCAGCGGCTCTCGGACAATCTCGGGCAGCAGGTGGTGGTCGACAACCGTGGCGGGGCCGGCGGCGCGATCGGCATGGAGCTCGTCGCGCGTTCCGCGCCGGACGGCTACACCATCGTGCTCGCCATTACCGCCCAGCTCGCGGTCAACGTGAGCCTCTTCAAGAAGCTGCCCTATGACCCGGTCCGGGACTATGCGCCAATCACGCTGCTCGCCACCGGGCCATACCTCCTGGTCGTCCACCCCTCGGTGCCCGTGAAATCGGTGAAGGAGTTGATCGCGCTCGCCCGCGCCCGCCCCGGCGACCTGACGTACGCCTCGTCGGGCAACGGCAGCGGCGGGCATCTCGCGGCGGAGCTGTTGAAGACCATGGCCGGCATCAAGATGCTCCACATCCCGTACAAGGGGGGAGGCCCCGCGCTTATTGACCTGCTCTCGGGGCAGGTTCAGGTCCTGTTCGCGACTTACGCCGCGGGTAGAGGGCACATCCAGAGCGGCCGCATTCGCGCGCTCGGGGTGACCACCTCGAAGCGTCCCGCCGCGATACCGGATCTGCCGACCATTGCCGAGGCCGGCGTTCCCGGTTACGACTCCGGCGTGTGGTACGCCCTGCTCGCGCCCGCCGGAACGCCGCGCGACGTGGTGGCGAAGCTCAACGGCGAAATCGTGGGCGCGCTGAATCACCCGGAGTTCCACAAGATGCTGGTGGGCCGCGCAATCGACCCGATCGGCAGCACGCCCGAAGAACTCGGCAAGTACATCAAGAGCGAGATCGTCAAATGGGCGAAGGTGGTGAAGGACGCTGGCGTGCGGATCGATTGAGGAGGTGCATCATCGAACGCAAGCCACTGGGGATCGGCGTCATCGGTTCGGGGAGAATCGGCACGCTGCGCGCGCGGCTCGCGGCGGGACATCCCGCCGTGCAGTTCATTGCGGTATCGGATGCCGACCCGGCGAAGGCGCGTGATCTTGCCGAGAAAGTCGGCGCGCAATTTCATTCGGGTGACAACGAAGAGGTCATTGCCCGGCCCGAAGTGAATGCGGTGGTCGTTTCCACCAGCGAGGGCGAGCACGTTGCGCCGATCCTGAAGGCAATCGAGTCAGGCAAACCCGTGCTGGTGGAGAAGCCCATCGCGCTGACGCTTGCCGACGCCGACCGCGTCATCCAGGCGATCGACAAATCCGCAGCCAGCGTGCGCGTGGGCTACAGCCGCCGCTACAAGGACCGCTACCTCATCGCCAAGGAGCAGATCGTGCAGGGCAGGGTGGGGCGGATCGTCGGCGGTGCGGCGCGCCTCTTCAATTCGCGTTCGCAGGCGATCGCAGTATTCAAGCGCAATCGGCACGCGACGCCGGTGGTGGATGCGCTCACCTATTACGTTGATCTCATGAACTGGCTCGTCGGAGGCACAGGGCTCGCCGAGATCTATGCACGCGGCCAGACGGGCGTGCTCAAGGCCGCCGGCTATGAGGTCGAAGATGTGAGCTACGCCATTCTCACCTACACCGACGGCACGGTGGTGAACCTGGGCGTGAGCTATGCGTTGCCCGAGAAATACCCGGCACTCGGACATGCGGCGCGCGTCGAGCTGCTGGGCACCGAAGGCGTGATGATCCTCGACGACGATCACACCGACCAGTTGATGTACAGCGAGAAGGGCGTCCCGCACGTCTATCTGCCCGATCACACGGTGAACATGGTTTTCCTGCAAAGCGGCACGCCCGGGGACTGGGCGCTCGGCGAATTCTGGGGACCGATCGCCAACGAGACGCGCGCCTGGCTCGATCATCTGTCGATGGGCAAGCCGTGCGTGCTCGCAACACCGCAGGAAGCGCGCGCCACCCTGGAAGCAACGCTCGCCATCGAACATTCGATCGCGAGCGGGCGCGCCGTTACGCTGCCGCTCGCCGGATAATGCCGACTGCAAAGCTTTAGCGAAGAAGGAAATCCTCCATGGCAAGCAAGCTCAAGATCAGGGACACCCGCGACCAGAAAAACCGCAAGCTTACCCGCAAGGACGTGCACAAGGCGGCCAGGCGCTGCAAGAACTGGGGGCGGTGGGGCAAGGATGACGAGATCGGCACGCTCAACTTCACCGCCCCGGAGGATATTGTCGCGGCTGCGAAGCTGGTAAGAAAGGGCAAGGTCATCTCGCTTGCGCTCAACTACGACCAGCACGGCCCTCAGGGCGGCAAGACCAAGTATCCGGCGCTCGGCCGCTTCAACCCGATTCACCTGATGACGCGCACCGGAACCGATGCCTATTCGGGCGTGCTCGACCAACGCAAGATCCGCGGCACCGACGACATCATCATCATGCCGCTGCAATGCGGGACGCAGTGGGACGGGCTGGGCCACATCATGTATGAGGACACCATGTGGAACGGCTACGACTGCCGCAACGTGACCGGCGCCGGCGCGCAGAAGGGCGGCATCGAGAAGACCAAGGAGAAGATGGTGGGGCGGGGCGTGCTGCTCGATGTCGCGCGCGCCATGGGCAGGAAATGGCTGCCCGACGGTTTTGCGATCACCAACGAAATTCTCGATTACACGGAAAAGAAACAGGGCGTGCGAGTTAAGCGCGGCGACTACCTTCTGGTGCACACCGGCCATATCGAGCGCTGCCTCACGCGGAAGAGCTGGGACGGCTACTCCGGCGGCGATGCGCCAGGGTTCGCGTTCGAGACCGTCGACTGGCTCTACAAGAAGGAACTCGCCGGGGTCGCCACCGATACCTGGGGCGCCGAGGTGCGCCCCAACGAAAGCGAAGACACGAACCAGCCCTGGCATTGGATCACGATCCCGATCATGGGGCTCACGGTCGGCGAAATTTTCTACCTGACCGAGCTCGCCAAGGACTGCGCGCAGGACAAGTGCTACGAGTTTCTGTTTGTCGCACCCGCGCTGCCGATCACCGGCGCGGTGGGCTCGCCCGTGAATCCGCTGGCAATAAAGTGAAACCGCAGATGAACGCCGATGAACGCGGATAGGATCAAAAGCAATAGACAGGATTAACAGGATTGACAAGATTCAAGTACAAAAGCCTAAACCTTTTTTGGTCTTCGCTTTGATCTAGTCCTGTAAATCTTGTATATCCTGTCTATTTTGTCTCTGGATTTTTGATTTCATCGGCGTCTATCGGCGTTCATCTGCGGCTAATAATGCTTTTTTCGTTTTTTAGATGCGTTTCGAGAGCAAAAGCGGTCATCCCGTTTCGCCTGTTATGCGCAAGCTGAGCGCGTACATCGCTCAAGCTCCGCGCCGATCGCTGCCGTCAGAGGTAAACGAGCGCGCGAAACACCATCTCCTCGATACGCTCGCGGCCATGGTTTCGGGCTCACCGCTTCTTCCCGGCCGGTGCGCGATCGAGTACATCGGCGCTCAGGGCGGCGTGCGCGAGGCGTGCGTTATCGGCAGCCGCGTAGTGACGACGGCGGTCAATGCCGCGCTCGCGAACGGCATGCTGGCTCACGCCGACGAGACTGACGATGCCTATTACCTTGCGCTCGTGCATCCTGGATGCAGCGTGGTGCCGGCGGCACTCGCCATGGCCGAGCGGGAGCAGCGCGGAGGCAGGGCGCTGCTGCGCGCCATCGTGCTTGGCTATGATGTGTGCGCGCGCATCTCCAAGGCGCTCGGCGTGGAGCGTTTCCGTAGCGCCGGACATTCGACGCACAGCATCGGGGGGACGTTCGGAGCGGCTGCGGCAGCCGGCGCATTGGCGGGATTGAACGCCGATCAGGCTCGTTATCTCCTGTCGTATGCCGCGCAGCAGGCTTCAGGATTGTCTTGTTGGGCGCGCGATATCGAACACATCGAGAAGGCGTTTGACTTCGGCGGGATGCCGGCGCGCAACGGCGTCACCGCGGCGACCATGGTGGCGAGCCGCTTCACCGGGGTCGAGGACGTGCTCTCCGGCGACCGCGGCTTCTTTCACGCCCACGGACGTTTCGCGCAGCCGGAATGCCTGGTGCAAGGCTTGGGCCGCGAGTTCGACATCATGAACACCGCGATCAAGCGCTGGGCGGTGGGATATCCGATCCAGGCGCCGCTCGACGCACTCTCCAACCTGATCGCGGCTCGCGGTGTGACGGCGAAGGAGGTCGGGCGCGTCGTGGTGACGATAGACGAGCAGGGCGCGCGCACGGTCAATCAGCGCAAGATGGCGGACATCAACATCCAGCATCTCGCGGCGCTGATGCTGGTCGATTGCGAGATCACCTTCGCCTCCTCACACGACGCCTCGCGGCTGCGCGATCCTGCGGTATCCAGGCTCAGGAAGTGCATCGAACTCGCCGGCAGCGCCGAACTCTCCAGGGCGAAAACGACGCAAGCGGTGGTCGAGATCACGACTCGCGCGGGCGAGCGGTTTTCGTATCACACCCGCGCTGTGCGGGGTAGCGCGACCAATCCGATGTCACGCGAGGAGGTCGCGGTCAAGAGCCTCGACCTGCTCGCGCCCGTACTCGGCAAGCGCCGCGCCGATCGATTGATTCAGACGGTTTGGAATATCGAACGCATGAAAGATTCCAGGCAACTGCGCCCGCTGCTGTACGCGTAATGGTAATGTCTTCTCAGCATACCCCCAGGCAAAATCATCTTCTTGCCGCCCTGCCTGCAGCGGACTACGAACGCCTGTTGCTCCATCTGGAACTCGTTCTGTTGCCGCTTGGTTGGGCGGTTTACGAAGCCGGGGGCGCGCAAGGGTACGTCTATTTCCCCACCACCAGCATTGTGTCTCTGCTCTTCGTCATGGAAAACGGGGCGTCGGCAGAAATCGCGGTGACAGGCAATGATGGCCTGGTCGGCATCGCGTTGTTCATGGGTGGCGAAACCACGCCAAGCCGGGCGGTGGTGCAAAGCGCCGGCCACGGCTACCGGCTCAAGGCGTCTGTGCTGAAAAGAGAATTCGAGCGCGGTGGCCCGCTGCAAAATTTGCTGCTGCGTTACACTCAGGCACTGATTACGCAGATGGCGCAGACCGCGGTGTGCAATCGGCACCATGCGGTGGAGCAGCAGTTGTGCCGCTGGCTCTTGTTGAGCCTCGACCGGTTGCCCTCGAACGAGTTGAGGATGACGCAGGAATTGATCGCCAACATGCTGGGGGTGCGCCGCGAGGGCGTTACGGAGGCCGCCGGAAACCTGCAAAAGGCCGGATTGATTCGTTACAACCGCGGCCACATCACCGTCCTTGACCGCCCGAAACTGGAAGCGCGGGTCTGCGAGTGCTACGCAGTGGTCAAGAAGGAATACGATCGCTTGCTCATCGGCGCCAGACCAAGGTGATCCTTTTCAGAACCTTGTGCAAATTCGCAACCAGACTGCCGGCCGTGACGCACTTGCACAAAGTTGGTATTTGGATCAGTTCGCTTGAGTGTGGCCGTGGACTCGGTTTTTTCCCCTTCTGTACGGTAGTGCACAGACCGTTTTGCCAAGAAGCGGATAATCGGTGCGGCAATTAAGGAGACTCCGGTGTCGCCCATGAAACGCGCTCCTGCCGCAAATCGTCTGCTCGCTGCCTTGCCCCGCAATGACCATCAACGTCTGCTGGCGGGCTGCGAGCAAGTCGAGTTGAATTTTGCCGATGTTCTCAGCGAGCCTGGAGAGCGTATCCGGCACGTTTATTTCCCCGCCGGGAGCTTCGTTTCCCTGGCCGCTCCGGTCGACAGCCGCGCGGGCCTGGAAGTGGGCTTGATCGGCAACGAAGGCATGCTCGGGATCCCCCTGATCCTGGGAATCGATGTTTCTCCGCTGCGCGCTCTGGTGCGGGGCTCAGGCGCCGCATTGCGCATGGACGCGGTGTCGTTTCGCCGCGAACTCGGCCGCAACCTCGCGCTCCAGCGCGGGCTCAACCGCTACCTGTATGCACTGATGGCGCAGTTCGCGCAGACGGTCGCATGCACGCGCTTTCACGTATTGGATGCGCGCCTCGCGCGTTGGCTCCTGATGACCCACGACCGGGCGCACTCGGACATGTTTCACCTCACCCACGAATTTCTCGCCGATATGCTGGGGGTACGCCGGGTCGGCGTCACCAAGGCGGCGGGGGTGCTGCAGCGGAAAAAGGTGATCAGCTATAGACGCGGCCATATCACCATACTCGATCGCAGCGGCCTGGAAGCCGTTTCCTGCGGGTGTTACCGGACCATGAAGGAAACGTACGACCGCATCCTGCGCTAGTACCGGGAGTAGATATCGCGCTCGAGCCAGTCGTCCAGAATTCCGTAGCCGCGGCGCTCGACGGCTGCAGGCTAGCGACCGCTACTTCGCCCCATTGTCCTGCGGCCCCGATTTCTGGAGGGATTTCGTGGGGCGTCCCTTAACGACACTTCCCGTTGCGCGGGGTGCGCGATCTTAGGTAGTGACAGTCGGCCGGTCATTTCGGCCAATCTCTTTACCTTGTTCACCTCGGCCGTCACGGCTTCAATGTTCGCCGCATGCTCAGTGCCTGGGCCGCTTAGCCTCAATGCTTCCTTTTCGCGGTCAAGGAGTTCCTGCAAACTGCGAAGCGCTCCGCCGCACGCCGCCGCGCGACCGGCTTCTCTTTCCACTTTCCGCCGCCGCACTTCGATACTGGCGATCATGTCGATCAGCTCATCAGTTGCCTTTTCCGTTCCCATTTTCATCCTTCCTTACTGGCCACCGATCGACACGGCGAAGTTGGCCTTCTCCTGCTTCTCATCGCTGACTCCTTGTAAGAATGCTGACGATTACCAGACGGGCCCGTACTCTTCGCAGGGGCATCCAACGTTGCAGTAATTCTCTCCCTCGGCCTCGAGACGGTCTGTGCGGCAGCGTACAGACCTGAAAAATTAATTGGCGCATCCTGTGCGAATCCCGGGGAGGTTATCGGAAGGGGCGCCACCGCGCCCGGGCTCACCGGGAAAGGCGCTTACTCAAATTCTTTATGCGAGGCAAGAAATGAATATCGCGATGTGGATCCTGGCGGGGGGCATTATGGGCTGGATCGGGTATGCGGCCCTGGGTGCCAATGCGGACCGAGGCCTTGTTGTCTCGATCATCATCGGCATGGTGGGAGGGTTCTTCGGCGGGAACGTGCTTGCGCCTATGTTCGGCGCCGCCGCGGCCAATCCGGGTGACTTTAGCCCGTTTGCGCTGTTTATCGCAGCGGCGAGCGCGGCCGGCTGCCTGACTATCAGCAACATGATCCGCAACCGCTACGGCGTGTGACCCTGCATGACCGAGCAAGGCACTGAACTGAGATCCGCGGCCGGAGCGAGGGAATTTCTGTCGCCAGTCCAGTTTCAGCAGGAGGTGCGACGCGTCATACGCTTTCGTTCACAGGTTCTTTGCGAGAATCCACTGGCCGAGGCGGTGAAGAGAATCGAGCAGAACCCGGCCTATACGCAATCCCGTCTGCTCACGCGGATACTGGCCGCGCTGACATACCAACAGGGCGAATTTCGACGTGCGGAGATCGCCGCCCTTGACGCGGAAACGCTCGCCATGGTCATCACTCTGATGGACGCGTATGCTGCTGGAAAATCCACGCGCGACGAGTGGATACGCGCTGTCGACGCGGCAAATGCGGCGCAAGTTGGCGCCGACGGGTAGACCTGCGCTGTTCACGCGTATGTCCACAAAGGTGCTGTCTCCGGATTTACCGAAGATCTGTGGGGCGCTTACAACCTCCCATCGTTCGGTTTCGGCGATTGCCGCGAGAAGCTTGGCCTCGTCTTTGGGCTGAAGCTCGAAGGCCTCGTCACCTTCCTGCGAGAGGACGGTTACCCTGGCGCCCTTGGGCAAGCTCTTGGCGTCAACCTGGATCGTGCCCCGTGGACTTTTCCAGTCGTAATAATCATAGGGTAATCCCACCACTTCGCGCCCGATGTTGCCCGGTGCGATGCTGAACAGCAGCAGCGCGAAGAATGCGGTTCTGAACGCGGCCGGCGACGCCGCATCCTACCAGGCGAGCAGGGTCGGCCCGACCGTGCAAGCGAGAACGATGACGCCGCGAAGCCGCCGCCCGCCCTGGTGAGCGCGGCCATGAACCTCTGACGATGGTGCTGGGCGAATTACTTTTCCGCCTTGCTGGAGAGCGCTTTGTCTTCGAGTGGCGAGAATGGGAGGCTTACATGTCGGC
>MERG01000037.1 GCA_001771985.1 Betaproteobacteria bacterium RIFCSPLOWO2_12_FULL_62_13
CGCAAGCCTCATCGCTGCTTCGACTTTATGCGTTTCCTAAAGCGCTTTTGCCAACGCGACCAGCTCCTTCACCGAGCGCACCGGCACAGACGGGTGCACCAGCAAAATGTAAGGCGTCGATGTCAACAGAGTGATCGGCGCGAAATCCTTCGTTACGTCGTATGGCACCTTCCTGTATACGCTCGGTACCAGCACTATGCTGTTGCTTGCCATAATTGTCGTGTAGCCGTCAGGTGCTGCCTTGGCGGCCAGTTCGGCGCCGATGATGCCGGCAGCTCCCGCGCGATTATCGATTACCACCGATTGGCCAAGGGGTGCATGCAACTTCTGTGCCATTAGCCGCGCCAGGATATCGGTCCAGCCGCCCGGGGGCCACGGCACGATCATCCGTAGCGGGCGGATGGGGAAGTTTTCAGTACTCTGCGCGCTCGCGCTGCCAAGGTTACCGAAGAACGTAGACACAGCAATAGCAGTTATGACCCAAAGTTTCATGGCGGCTCCTCCACTCTAATGACCTATTCAACGAAACACGTCGGCTGTTAATCCAGAAACTGCAGTTGATTCACTCCAACTTTGCAGCACCTGGTTTTCTTCAATCGAGCTACCAAACAGATCCAGTAAAGCGTCAATACCTGTCTTGTGATCACGACGAAGATCCAAGGCACTCATATCTGCCGGGTTTGCGTGGGTTTCATAAATCCCCCATCGGCATGCAAGTGCATCCGGTGGCGCCCCAAAGGCACAGGTAACGAGCAGGACCATCACAATTCCATCTCGCGCGGCCATAGCGGCTTGAAGTGGGAAATAACCCGTTGTCACGGCGGTTATTGACGAACAACCCAGACCGATGGCCTGAGCGAGCTTGTCGGGCGGGAGCTTTTCAATCGCACCGCACGCGACAATGGCTGCCATGCTGGCGGCCAAGACATGCGGATCGAAACCTTTACGCGTGGTGCTCGAAGCGAGGCTCGCAATGAATCGACCATAAGCTTCCATCCCGACGCCAACTGCATAACATAGATCTCGACAATTTTTCCCGCGAGCTTCGGCGAGCGCAGTAGCGGCAAAAACAGGAACGGACGAGCAGACCCTCTCCCGGCTTATGCCTTCCTTAGAGGATTCTTTTCGGCACTCCGCCACGGCAAAACTAAAGGCATTTTTGAAAGCAGCGGTCTCCACAGGACATTGTCGTGCTGAGCCATCACTTGCAGCTAATCCGCCAGGTGGCGTTCCAACCGATTTCGGAAAATCGTCCCGGATTTCTCTTGGACAACGCGACCACACCTGCCGGACAAGCCGCGCCCCGTACGCCGACAATTCCTGTTCAGGAATGGCGAACAACGAACGACACAGGCGTTCAGTGAGACCGTTCATCTTCCGTACTCCGGCCTGTGAGAACGGACGTGACTTCACGAACTTTGAAATCGCGCATGAGCAGCAGACGAGCCGCTTCAACACCGCGGTCACGTCCTATGACAGGTGTGGTCACCATCAAGAATTTATCTCTCAGTTCATCCGTTCCTATAGGGTTTTCGGGAGTTCCTCTGGGATAATCCACCCTCTCGGTGTATCTCTTGCCGTCGTGACTATGAATAGTCACGATACCGGGATATTTTTCAGGCCACTCCTTTTGCAGTTCTTCGTCGGCGAATAGCTCGATACGTTCCATAAGAGGCATTACTTCTTCCATCCGAACATCTTCCGTAAAGAGCTCGCGGGTCAGCACGCCACGTTGCAGCGCCATCGCCATTGCATAACGCGCATTGTGCGTCCGCAATACGTGATCGTCGACGCTTATCGCCCCGCGCTTGTACAGCGAAAGCTTCATGGACTTGACGTTCGCAGGCACAATAGTGGCCTTCCGCCGGATGTTCTCCAGCGCGTCCAGTAGGGGGTGGATACAACGGCAACATGGGTAGATTTTGTGACTCGTCAGCGTAATTTCGTAATGTTGTCCCAGATCGGCAATCAGGGCGCTGCAATCCGGGCTTGTTCCGGTGTAAGCGTGAGCCGTGCCCGAGAATGCTGCGCACAAATGGCCATCTAACTTAATGCCACTATGAGCAAGCTGCGCTGCGATCACGCCATTTCGCGCGGCCACGCCGCACTGAAAAGACTTTGCATAGTGATCCGGCTCGCTCTTACACGCCATGGTCCCGGACGACAGGCTCATCGCCAGATAAACCGTCTGCCGAAAAAGGGCGGGTGAAAGATTCAGCAGCGAGGCAGCCACCGCAGAAGCACCGATGACGCCGCAGACGGTAGTGGGATGGAACCCGGCCGCAAAAAGCTTCTCATGATCCAGACTCCTCGCCAGCCGACAACTGATCTCGTAACCTCGGATCAACGCCAAGAACAAATCATCCGCGCCGGCGTCGGTTTCCTCGCCTATTGCAACGGCGACGGGAACCAGCACGGCCGCCACGTGAAGTGAGGTTCCCTGGTGAATGTCGTCCAGCTCCAGATCATGACTGATCGAGCCATTCGCAAAGGCTGCCGTAGCTGTGCTGACCCTGCGAGATGCACATATTGCGGTCGACGCGCCGGGCTCAGAACTCAGGCGCAGATACTCGCTTAGCTTTAGCGCGATCGGCTGTTGTCGCGCTCCAGCAATGACTCCCAGAGTATCGAAGAAAACACGGCGTGCGGCTTCTTTAGCGGATATGGGGAGCCCCGCGTATTGAAAACCTGCTACGTGATCGAGCAGGAGCTCTACGGACCTTGCCAGGTCGTTCATACGCGCACGTTCATTCAGCGTCTACCGGATCACCAGCCGCACAAACTCATGTCTCTCCTGGCTGACGGGGCGTTAAACGCTCAGTTGAGGCGCTTCATTCAAAGCTCGGGTAAGACTTCATGTGACTGACGCCTTCTTCAACAACTGATTCCAATTTGCCGGCAGCTTGATTTCTTTGGAGAATCTTCTTCCGTGCGCGCCGCCCTGACGCAAGATGCGAGTGCGGTTTCGCGTTGGCAAACCAGTCACGACTATCATGAATTCGTCGGGATGCCGAATGACGGGAACCAGTCTGTTTGGATCCTCGGATTCGCAAAAAAGCTTCGGCAACCTGCCCAGCTTGACCATCTCGCAAAACGTCATATGCGCTGCCACTTTGTCCCCATACTCGCCCGGCTTGGTATTCGGGAGTAACGATAGACGGCGCAAGAATTCTTCGAGCTGGTGCGCCGGCACCCTGGCGTGATCGAACAGATACTGCTTTACGTCTTTCTTGGAATAGCCTGCTTTGGCGATGCTCGATGCAACTTCCGGCGCGACCAATATCGCGGGTGTCGTCAACGGCCCCATCGTAGGATGGACGAAATAATATGAGTTCCCCAGATCTCTTTCGACTTCCCGGGCGATGATGCGCAGATGATTTTCTCCCGGCTCCTCGCTAACGAAGTTATACCCCAAGGTCGCCGCCGATTGAACGGTAACCACGTTGGCGCCCGGCTTGAAGCCAAGCTCCGCGCTTAAGGGCTCCCAAGGACTTTCATCCTCGGCTTCAGCCACTGCCGGATAGTAGTTGCGATCGAACACAGCCATATCGGTTTCGCCCAAGCGCAGGCGAGCGATATTGATCAGGGACAGACTGAGGAAACGGCTAACCGACATGTTGGCTTGGCGGCGACCGCGAACCATTCCTTGTCCGTGGTTGAAGTTCAGCTCCTTCGTGATCGGTCCGTTCACGATGATGAGCGGAAACTGACCGCTGGTACTGTTGAAACCTTCAATGCCCGCATCCGGTTCGGCTACCGCTTCGATCATCGCCAACAGTATTGGCATATATTCAGGGCGGCATCCCGCCATCACCCCATTGACTGCGATTTTCCAGACGGTGGCCTCGCACCGTCCCGGCCGCAGCACGCCGACGATCTCGTTGGGATCACGGTCGGTGTATCTCAGCATGGCCCGGACCGCTTCGATTGTCGGGGGCACGACTGGAAGACCTTCGGTCCAGCGATTCTCGTGAAAAAATTCATTCACTTCATTGAGGTCGCCCCTGAATACTATGTCCCTCGGTTTCGCATTGGCACCGGGTATTGGAACCGCTTCCCGGCGCGTTGTGGGTTTCGTCCATGCTGCAATAATCTTCTCTACCAGACCCTTGGCGTGCTCGACCACTTGCTCCTTGGTTTGTGCAGCGATATTGGGCGGCGGAAAGAACAGCAAGCGCATATCCGAAAGGCCACGAAATCTTGCTCCAGCCCGGGCCGGAACATCGAAGCCGGGGCAAACGACTCCGACGGTCGGAATACCAACGCCTTCTAGCGACGCAACCGCACTCGCAACTGCGAGTGAACATCCTCCTCACCCGCCGACGCCTGATATGGCAGCGTCGAGTCTCGCTTCCTTGGCCAAGTCGGCAATACTCTCGTGCGGATGATCGCCCCAATGCAGGTCCTTGCCGGCCGGCAGCTTCACAAACTCCAGACCCTTGAACCGCTCGGCAAGCCAACCTTCCAAGGCTTCGAGGAACACGTCACCATTGGTGAACGCCGCCCAGATCAATCCTATCCTTTTCCCGTTCAAATCTTCCACGGGAGCGGCGGGTGCAATTTTTCCTGCCTTGAACCCACTGCGTGGGTCCGTCGTGGCTTTTTCGGCAATAGGCTCGCCGAGAGGGCTGACGACCTCGTACAGCGGTTTCCCCGCTCCAGATGAGTTGGACATTCCGGCCTCCTTTAGTTGGAACTTGTCATCGCGATGACATCTACAGATATGTGCGCATATAGGCCAAGGTGCTAACCTGGCATTGCCAAAAGCGCCGGTTCCTATGCTGTGATCGGTGTGGCAGCCGGAATGATGACATCGGCCTCCGGCAATGGTTTTCCTTCAGCAAAGCGGACGATGTTGCGAAAGCAGTGCTGCGCCATGTTCGGAATGTTGTCGATCGTCGAATGCGCCAAATGCGAGGTGACAATGATGTTGTCGAGTGTAAAGAGCGGGTTGTCCGCTGTAGTTGGCTCTTTCTCGAAGACATCTGTTGCCGCGCCCCGTATGCGGCGGTCGCGCAAGGCTTCATAAAGCGCTTTTTCCTCTACAACGCCGCCGCGGCAAGTATTGATCAGGATCGCAGTTTGCTTCATCAAGCCGATTTCCCGCGCCCCGATCATTTTGCGCGTGGCCTCGTTCAACGGGACATGGAGGGTAACGAAATCGGACCACTGCAAGAGCTCGTCCAGTGACACGGGGCGAACACCAAGTTCCTTCTCCGCTTTCTCCTGTGGAACGATGTCGCGGTATAGCACTTCCTTTGGTTCGAATCCCAGGACCTTCTTGGCTACCTTCTTTCCGATGTTCCCCAGACCTACAATACCGATCACCTTCTGGTAGAGCTGGGTCGAGCTCATCTGAAGCTCCGTTTTCAGGAACTTGCCGGCGCGAATCGCGGCGTCGGCCACGATGAAACGCTTCGCGGCGGCTATCATGAATCCCAACGTGTGCTCCGCCACCGGAGTGGAATTGGCGCCAGCGGTGATGGCCAATGGAATGCCGGCCGCGCGCAATGCGGCGAAGTCGAATTTGTCGACGCCCACGCCCCATTTCTGCACGAACTTGAGCTTTGGTGCAGCCTTGACCATCTCGGCATCCATGCCCCACGCTCCGCAAGCGATGACAAAGTCGGCCTCCTTTATGAGGCTCAGCATTTCCGATCTTGTTTTGTTGCGGCTTGCGGCGAAGTCGAAGCTAGGTGGTACAAACTGTTCGACTATCTCAACGATTTCCGGCGCGAAGAAATCGGTCAATACGATCCTGTATCTGTTCCCCATCAGACTCCTCCCTTCTTATAAGGCTATCATTCGCGGAGTATGATTCATAATGACAAATGTGCCGGATTTGTTGCATTTTTCGCATAGATGAACTTGAGACAACTCAGGACGTTATGTGAACTGGTGGATCGAGGCTTGCGCGTTACGGATGCCGCCCACGCCACCTATCGTTCGCAGTCCAGCGTCACGCGGCAGATCCAGCTTCTGGAAAAGGAACTGGGATTTGAGCTGTTTGCGCGCCGGAGCAACAAATTGCTGCACATCACGCCGCAGGGGGAGCGGATCGTCGAGATCGCCCGCCGCATGGTGCATGACGCCGACAACATGCTGCACGTCGGGAAAAACGCGACCGATGACGAGGAGGGTGCATTCACGGTAGCGACCACCAACTTTCATGCGAGGTATGCGTTACCGCGCGTGATACGCTACTTTGTGCAAAGATATCCCCGCGTGAGACTCAGCCTGCGGCAAAACGTTCCGGCGCAATGCCATGAGCTGGTCGCCTCAGGCAAGGCAGACCTCGCGATTTGCGCCGCGGATGAGGTGCCGGACGACATCGTGCAGATTCCATGCTATTGCCTGCACCGCAGCGTCATGACGCCGGTGAAGCATCCGCTGCTCAAGGTCAAGCCCCTGACGCTGGAGGCGATCGCCCGGTATCCGCTGATCACGTTCGACGAGGCGTTCAGCGGCAGCCGGGTGGTCAACAAGGCGTTCTCGGACAAAGGGCTACGTCCAAGCATCGTACTGAGCGCAGTCGATGCAGACGTAAGCAAGATCTATGTTGGCATGGGGCTCGGTATCGCCATTTTCGCCAGCATTGCCTTCGATCCCAAGCAGGATCGCAATCTGCGGCATATCGACGCACGCCACCTTTTCAAGCCCAGCCACCTGAGCATGATCCTTCGCCGGGGGAGCCACCTGCGGAATTTCATGTTTGATTTCATGCGTATGTTTGCGCCGAAGGTGGACCGAGCATATATAGAGGAGGCGTTGTTCACGAAAAACCCGCAGCCTCTCGCGCTTACCGACTTGACCGAGCTATAGGGCGACCTCGGCAAGTCAGTCGGCTAGACCCGGGTTAACACGTGCCGGGGCAGGTTTCGCCGGGGCAACGATATGGGCCCGGAAGACTCGTGACTCGCTCAGCGCTTCGGCCTGCCGCGCGAGCGGTGGCGGGGTTTTGGCTCCGGGGCGGCCGCATATGCTGCAGCGGGCTCCCGCACGTCAAGCGTGAAGGGGCTTCGGACCGTCACGTCTCCGAACACCACGCCATCCTGCAGATCCTCGGTTAGCAGTAACGCGCAGTCCTGTAGCTGTGCAGCGGCGACCACCATGCTGTCCCACCAGGAAAGCCGATGGCGCTGCTCGATTTCCCGCGCGCGCCGCATCAACGTTTCGTCCACCGGCTGCGGTCGCCATGCGAAGAATGCGCTCACCTCCTGCCAAGCGCTGTCGGGGTCGACGCGGGCCGCAAGCTTGCGCGTAACGTTTACGTAAAATTCCGACAAGACCTGAATGCTCGTCCGGCCGAGCCGATCGCGCCAGAGGCACGCGAGCCAGTCTTGCGCGCGCCTTTGCTTGGAGGGCTCCCCGGAATCTCGCGCGTAAATCAGAACGTTCGCGTCAACGAAGACCGGAGCGATCATGCAGCTCCTCGCGGGTAGCACGGCGCTCGCCCGGTCGTCTGCGTATTACAAGCTTGCTGCTGAAGTAGCGCCGCATCGCTTCCTCATAGTCCCGCGACTCGCGCATGTGCTGATGCAAGAGTTCGCCGACGAAGCGCGACAGACTCACGTTGCGTTGCGCCGCATGCACGCGCGCCCACGCGGCCGTCTCTGCATCGAGCGTGATGGTGACGTTTTTCATCGTCCGCCTTGGTTCACGAGCGCCCATGAAGCAATATTACACGAAATTCGTGTATCCCGCTCGCACCTAGCAGTGCCGGGACCCACGGTAAGCGGTGAACTCGATGTTCCGCTGATTCGTCATTCCGGGGCGGTGAAAACCGGAACCGAATCCGCCGCTCGTCCGCAGTTCTTCCGTGGCGCGCCTTCAGGATTTCGCGGTCCGGATTCGGATTCCTGTCATCGGTCATGCCATCCTCCATTGCGACACGATAGCACCTCAATCGCCAACGCCGTCGCCCCGGCAACATCAATTCAAGTGTGATATTTGCCCGTCTTTACGCTGGCAAACAGGAGGCCATTGTGTAAAGATACCCTGACGGTGGCGGCGTCGCTGTAAGAGTATTCGAATATCCCGATGGGAGGTGCATCATGAATCGAATCACCTTGCACGCAAGTTACGCGTTGGCGCTCCTGATCGCCGGAATGCTGGCAGCCGGTCCGGCGGCCGCGGACAAGCCGGCGTGGGCCGGCGGCGGCGACAAGCAGGAGAAAAAGGGCAAGGGCCATGGGGGCGATCGCGGCAAAGGCTCGGATCGCGCCGCAGATCAGCGCGGCAAGGGAGGCGGCAAGCATTTCGACGACCGACAGCGCTTCGTCATCCATGACTACTATGCCGGGGAGTTTCGAGCGGGCCACTGCCCGCCCGGGCTTGCCAAAAAGCGCAACGGCTGCATGCCGCCCGGCCAGGCGAAAAAGTGGCAGATTGGCCGGCCGCTGCCACCGGACGTGGTGTTCTTCGACCTGCCCCCGGCGCTCGTCGTGCAGATCGGGGCGCCGCCACCCGGTTACCGCTACGTGCGTGTGGCAGCCGATATCCTGATGATCGCGCTCGGAACCGCGCTGGTTGTCGAGGCGATTCAGGATCTGGGCAGGATGTAATCAGGCCGCCACGTCCTCCGACACCTGGAAAAAGTTGAGCAGCCCCGGAACGAACTCCCCACTTGCGCGCCCTTGCGTGCCGTACTGAGCACCATCGGTGAACCGCACTGCGGACACGCGGGCACTTCGGTCTTTACGAATGCGCAACCGCACGCGTTCAGCGCTTCGCCCTGCCGCGCGGCCGATGGCGGGGCTTCGCCGCCGGAATGGCCGCGTAGGTTGCCGCCGGCTCGCGCACGCTGAGGGTGAAGGGACTGCGGACCGTCACGCCGCCAAAGACTGCACCGTCCTGGAGATCCTCGGTGAGGAGCAACGCGCAGCCTTGAAGCTGTGCCGCGCCGACGACTATGCTGTCCCACCAGGAGAGCCGATGGCGTTGCTCGATTTCCCGCCCGAGCCGCTCGCGTCACAGGTGCTCGAGCCAGGCTTCTGCCCGTGGCTGCTTGATCGACTCGTTCCCGTCGCGCGCGTAGAGCAGGACGTTGGTGTCAACGAAGACGGGAACGGTCATGCGCCTCGTCTCGGGTGAGGTAGCGCTCTCCCGGACCCTTCACCTTCAGCGGCTTTTCGGCGAGAAAGCGCCGCATCGCTTCCTCACGGTCGGAATGACGGCGAACGCACGCCTGATTGTTGTGCCGCACACGGAGGAAAGCGATATTATTCGCATCATAAGCGCAAGAGAGCGGAGCGCCCGTGAGCGGAAGCAATATGAATCCCGAACATCATCGCAACGGATCACACACCATGGAGAAGTTTCCCCCGAGCCTCAATCCCGAGCGCGTGTTG
>MERG01000038.1 GCA_001771985.1 Betaproteobacteria bacterium RIFCSPLOWO2_12_FULL_62_13
AGGCTGTGTGGGCGGCACGATCGGCAGACCATCGGTCAGGTCATGGTTGAGAAACCACTCGTTGACGGCGTCCCAAGAGTCCTCGAGCTCAATAATGGGTTCGGTGAGGACAGCGGTCATACGGATTCCTTGTCGGAAGCGGCTTCCTTCTGCGTCCGGCGACGGGCCGCCGGATGGACGAAATCGACATAGGTGTGCTTTTCGAGTGGACCCTGGCCTGTCAGTTGCTGCACAACGATCGGATAAGCCGCGCGTGCAAGCTCCCGCACTTGGTCGGGTGTCAGATCATTGAGCGGATGCGGCGCGATGAGCAGTGGCAGATCATCGAGCTGCAGATTCTTGGCAGCCAGCCGCCCGTGCGTCAAAAAGGCCATCGACACGACGGTCGAAGAGGGAATGCCGCGCTTCTCGAGATAGGCTGAGTCGTGGATACACCACGACGTGCACCCGCCTCAGTCACCCCACGCGTTGACGAGGCAGTCAACTTTGCCATCGAGCTGGTCGGCGATCAGCTTGCTCGAGGTGTAGTTCTTGCGCACCGCATGCGTCCGCACATCGGGATAATCCGCGCGGATCATCTCCTCGATGTACTGCACAAACAGATTGGCATTCGGTTTCATGTTGTCAATGAACCCGATTGATTTTCCGCGTAGGGTATCGAGCCTCCTGGCGAGCGTTGTGCGCGCGACTGCGCGCTGTCCCACTGGATTGACGAGTTTGATGGTGCCGCTTGCTGTCAAGATGGCGACCTCCCTTCTCAGTTAAGAAACGCATGCCTTGGTTGATGTTACGCCTGCCGGAGGCGGTGCTTCGTTGTCGGCAGACGGTACCCGACGAAACGTGTGCTTTGACTTTCCCGCCTCCTGCCAGAGGACGATATTGCCGACGTAGTTGTCATCCAGTGTGGGGAAGTCCAGACGGAAGTGCCCGCCGCGGCTTTCCTTCCGCTCCAGCGCAGCAGTCGCCAGCATACGTGCAACCTGGATCAAATTGCGAGTCTCCAGGTTGAGCCGGACGCTGTCGCTTCGTTCGCGCAATGTGGCGCCTTCGGTGCCCAACTCGTGAAACATGCTCTCGAATTCATCGAGCTTCCCAAGTGCCGCATTCAACCTGTCGGCATGGCGGACTTGGCCAACCGAAGCGACGACGAGACTTTGCACGGCGCGCCTCCATTCGTCGGGCGAGACCGCTCCCACCGGACGGGCGATGCGATCCTGTAGCCTACTTAGGGCGGCCCTCCAGTTGCCCGCCTCGGCATCGGGCCGCGGATGACTGCGCGCTTCGGAGGCCGCGGCAATACCAGCGCGAAAGCCAAATACATACGTATCGCTCAAGGCCGCCCCGCCAAGACGATTCGCCCCATGTACTCCGCCTGCAGCTTCACCCCCGACGTATAAGCCGGATAAGGAGCTGCGCCCCCATTCGTCAATCCGCACGCCACCAAGGTAGGTGTGGGGGCCGCTGCTGACCTCCATGAAGTCGTGTCGGGGGTCAACACCTGCCTTCGTGAACGCCTTGATGACATCTGACATGGCCGTCACGTTGATTACGTCGAATACGTGACGCACGTCGATATATACCGCATTGTGCTCTGTGCCGCGCCCCTCGTAGATTTCGATGCCGACGCCGCGATTGATGATGGCACGCGGAGCGCGCTCCATATTGTTCGGATCGTAGCGACTCATGAACCGCTCGCCGTTACGATTCAGCAGGTAACCCCCGTGATTGAGAAACCCGCTCGAATGGCAAGGGTAACCCACCAGCTTGGCCGGCGCGGCAGTAAGCAACTGATAATCGATGAACTCCATGTCGACGAGTTCGGCGCCCGCGCGCACAGCCATCGCGTAACCGTCGCCCGTGACTGTAGGCGGTGAATCATTAATCTCATGGAGCTGGGGCGCGCCTCCTGTGGTAATGACAGTCGAGCGCGCATGAATAACTATAGGTATCCCCTCGCGATAGCGAAGACCCCAGGCACCGACGATTCGGTTGTCCTCCTTCAGGAGATCAACGAGCATGACGTGTTCCAACGGCTCGATGCCCAGCGCCCGTGTTCTTTTTGCCAGTGCCTGCATGAGCGGTTTGCCCATGAGGCGGCCACAGTGAACGAGGCGTGGATAGCGGTGAGGCCGCGAGCTCTGGCGCTGGTCGAAACGCCCGTCAGCCGTTTTCACCAATCCCAGTCCCCAGGCGTCCAGCTCGAGCGTGCGATCTATCGATTCTTCGCACATCAACCTGGCAAGTCGGGGATTGGCAATCCCGAAGCTCGCGGTAATTGCGTCTTCAAACATGAGTTGGGGGTTGTCCGCAGGATCTGCGTGGGCGATCGCAATGGAATAGCCGCCCCTCGCCATGGACGAACTCCCTGAAGCATACGTCCCTTTGGTTACGACCAGCGGCTTCAGCCCTGCGCGTGCCGCGCCGATTGCCGCGATCATGCCGCCAGCGCCGGCCCCGATGATGAGTACGTCGGTCTCTATGTGTTCGGGGTCTGCCAGGTCTTGATTTGCTGATGCCAATTCCTACTCCCTTCCTTTTGGGCTTCTCCGCGCCGGTTTATGACTGCAATGCCTCGACCACGGGACCGCGCTCGTCGCTCGACACTCACGCGGAATTGCCGTATGCGCGGCTGGATCTCATATCGTTCGGTTACAACTGGATGCCGGCGTCTTTTACCAGCTTCTCCCAGCGGCCGGCGTCTTCCTTGATCAAGCGGGCGAACTCCGCCGGGGAGCTGCCTTCTGATTCCACCCCGCTTCTCAGCAAAGCCTCGCCGATTTCAGGTAAACCGAGCACTTTTCTGATCTGCCGGCTGAGATAGTCGATAACGGCGCTCGGGGTTTTTGTTGGAACCATGATGCCGTACCACGCACTGACGTGAAAACCGGGCAGGGTCTCGGCTATGGTCGGCAGATCCGGCATGGCGCGGGCGCGCTTGGTTCCCGTCACAGCAATTCCCTTAAGCCGTCCCGCCTTGATGTGCGGAATAGCAGCGGCTAAGGGCTGAAACGCAATCTTTATTTCCCCCTGCATCAAGGCCAAAGCATTGGCTGCCGCACCCTTATACGCGACATGGACAAACGGAACATCGGCCATGACCTTGAAAAGTTCGCCGGCCATGTGGTTGGTGCTGCCTAAGCCCGACGAACCGATGAGGGCTCCTTTCGGCTGCGATTTTGCGTATTTGATTATGTCGGCTACCGACGTCACCGGAAGCGAAGGATGCACAACCATGATGGTGGGTCCGCTGCCGAGCAGGCTGACTGGCGTCAGCGCCTTTATTGGATCGTAAGCGAACTTGTCCTTGCTGCGCAGTCTGCTGATGGTGACAACCGGCTGGGCGAGGTACCAGGTATAGCCATCCGGATTGGCTTCGACAACGATCCCCATGGCAAGCGCGCCGCCCGCGCCGGGCCGAGTGTCGATGACGATTCGCTGTTTGAGCTGATCGGAAAGCTTTCCGCTGACTATCCTTGCGATCGTATCGCTCACCCCGCCCGGCAGAAATCCGATGATGAAGCGTATTGGCCGCGCCGGATAATCGCTGACGGTGCCGGATTCTCCCGCCTGAGCGAATGTGCCGCCCGGGACAAATAAAAAGAGCAGCAGCGCAACAGCTCGAAAAAACATAATCTAATTCCTCCTTCGGCAATTTGCGCATTTCCCAGCCGCGTTCATTACGCGGTTGATGCGGTTATGTAACTTCAGCCATCAAACGGAATGAAAAAAAGTAGCCCGCTTCAAATGAAAAAACGTTGATCTAGATCAAATCTCTACTGATTTGTCCACTATAAAGGCGGCGCGCAGGCCGCTACTGATCTGGTTGCGGGCCACGTGCAATTGTCTTTTTCAAGCGCGGGCACGGTCATGCCTTATGTCAAGTCTGGCAAATTGAGGGCACTGGCGGTTACCAGTGCTCAGCCATCCCCTCTCGTTCCTGGCTTGCCGACGGTGGCGGCCGCGGGCCTGCAGGGTACGAATCGACGGCATCGACAGCGTTTCTCGCTCCGGCGAAGACCCCGCCAACAATCATCAGTCGGTTGAACCGCGAGATCGTGCAAGCGCTGCACCGTTCGGAAGTCAAAGAGCGCCTGTGGAATTTAGGAATCGAGGTTATGGGCAGCTCGCCGGAGCAGCTTGCGACCACCATTAAAGTGGAAATGACAACGATCGGAAAAATTGTCAAAGATTTCAGCCTGCGTGAGAAGAGGTAAAGAACAATCAGGGGCTCGCGGGCAATGCGTCAATCCAATCCCGCGTCTGCCCGGGAATCAGGGTCCGAAAACTGAATTACTCGTCCTTTTTCTCTTCTTCGTCTTCCCAGGTGTAGCGTTTGCGCGGTGGCACATCGAGGTGCCGCAGCGCGATCCCCAGCACCAAGCCGATCAGCGCGGCCGCGAGATGGGTTTCCCAGGAAACCCCCGGCTTGATCGGCAATACTCCCCAGACCAGAGTGCCGTACAGGAAACTCACCAATAAGGACGCGGCGATTGCGCGCGTGTCCCGCCGGATCACGCCCGCAACGAAGATATAGCTCGCCAAGCCGTAGACCAGTCCGCTGGCACCGATATGGACAGAGGCTCTCGCGAATAACCAGACCGCGATGCCGGGTCCCAGGTAGACCGCCGGAATCACTTTGAAGGCCGAGTTCGGGTAAAGGTGCAACACCCCCGTGCCCAGCACCAGCAGCGGCAGCGAGTTGGCGACCAGGTGGGCGACGCCGCCGTGCAGCAGAGGGGCGAGCAGAATGCCGGGCAGCCCGGCGAACTCGCGTGGGCGGACGCCGAAACGCTCCAGCTCCAGGTCCAGCCCCCAGTTCAAGAACTGGATGAGCCAGAGCAAGGCGACAAAGCCCAGCGCGATCTTGAATGCCAGCCGGAAGTTGGCGCGCGCCCGCTCGGAGCTGGTGTAGCCGGGGTCGGGGACATGAAGCTGCATTGTGGAACAAGATACCAGTCGGGGCCTTGCGCTACCAGCGCAACAGCTCATGCTGCTATCCTGTTCATCGGAAGGTCATCTGCCCATGTATACGACCCGCCGGATCAAACGCGCCCATCCGCGTGGGACTGGCCGGTGGACTTCGTCCGGCGCGGTAAACTGTTTTCGAAGCGGTTCTACGACCGGAAGCACGGCGGTTCGAAGAGCGGGCCGCGCGTGATAGAGGCTAACAACTATCGCCGAAGTTTCATATCGCGCGAGATTTTCACCATCGATTGCAGCAGCCCGGCGTTGCCGCTCGATGTCCACCCATCTTCCTTCAGGTGCGCTTTCATCAGATCGACCATGGCCCGAGCAGCCGGCAGCAGTGAGCGGCCTGCGAGGCCCATGACACCGATGGTTCTGGTCTTGATGGGCCTCACGAGGGGCAGGAAGGCAAAGCCGCGTGTATTGCGCGGACACGCCAGTGCAGGGACCGCGGTGACGCCGAGGCCCTCTTCCACCGGCGCGAGCAGGGTTGGAAGATTCGAGACGCGAATGCGGGGTCGAGCGACGAATTCCCAAGCCGGCGTATCCTCAAGCAGACGATGCATCACGTTCCCCAGAATCGGGTGTCCCCGGAGCGCCTCCCATGCGAGCGGCTTGCGCGAAAGTGCCAGCGGGTGATCCAACCGGCAGAGCAGGCCAAAGCGATCCTCGAGGAGAGGCGTGAAATCGATATTGGGATCGGCCCGGTGCAGGCTTGATACCCCGAAGTCCACCTCGCCTTCCGCAACCAGGCGATGGACGTTGCGCGAATCCTCGGCAAGCACGTTGACCTCCACCCCTGGGTGACGTTCCGTGAATGTGCGCAGAAGCGAGGGCAGCCATTGCGTGGCCACTGAAGGCAGAATCGCGATCGCAACTCGTCCGCCGGTAAGCTGCGCCACATGCAGCATGCTCCTCGTCGAGCGCTCGATATGCGCCACCAACTCATGTATGAGCGGCAGACAGCTTTCTCCGAAGGGCGTGAGCGTCGTGCGCGATCCTTTCTCGAAAAGCGGTTGGCCCAGGCGGCTTTCAAGCTGACGGATCGACTGCGATAGCGCCGGTTGCGAGCGAAACGCCCGCTTGGCTGCCGTTTTGAAGTTCTTGGTTTCAACGACCAGGAGAAAGTGGCGCAGTTGCGACAGGCGGAGGTCGAGCATGTGTGCGGGTCACCTGATTTGAAAATCGAATCAAATGATACAGGAAATAAGGTTTTCCTGATAAACGCCCTGGGCTACCATAGGCATTCAAGCGGGCGAATCACCCGGGAGGATATGTGGCCAATCTCGCGAATTCATGCGCGATCGTGGGCATCGCGCGCGCCGTGGGGCTCAAGGGGGACAAGGAGAAGAAGACCCCGCTTCAGCTCGTCGTCCAAGCGTGCTCGCAGTTGATGCGCGAGATGCGTATCGGCCGTACGAAGATCGGCGCGCTGTTCACCGGGCGCATGCCGCGCTCGTATATGACGCTGCAGTACAGCCAGAGCCTGGTGAACGAGCTCAAGATCGCGCCGATGTTCAGCACCGAGGTGACGTCGCATGGCGGCGGCGCGCTCGGCACGCTGCAGCTTTCGGTGTTGGCGCTGAATGCCGGCCTGATCGAATACGCGCTGTGTATCACGGGTGAAGCGAGCCCCATCTGGATCGACATGATCGGCGGCAGCGCGAACTGGGAGGCCGATTTGCAGTTCGAAGCGCCGTATGGCCCGACGACCCCCGCGCTCTATGCGCAGTCCGCGTGCCGTTACATGCATGAATACGGCATCACCGCGGAGCAGATGGCGCGGGTCGCCGTCGAGAACCGCAAATGGGCGCTGCACCATCCTTACGCCGCGATGCGCCGCAAAGGACCGATCACGATCGACGATGTGCTGAAGTCGCCGATGATCGCCTCACCGCTGCGCCTGCTCGATTGCGCGCCCTGGTTCCCGGGCGGCATTGCGAGCGCGGCGCTCATCACCCGTGAGGAAGTCGCACGCGATATCTGCCGTGAGCCCGTTTACATCGCGGGCTTCGGCCAGCACAACACTCACGAGTGGGTGGGCGAGCGCATGGGCACGTGGGGCGTCGAGCCGTTCATGGACGGCCCGAGCATGGTTCGCACCGGCGCGCGCGTCGCCGCAAAGCAGGCGTACGCGATGGCGGGTGTCACCGCAAAGGACATCGACATCGTCGAGACTTCCGTCCCATTCACCTACGCGAATCTGCTCATGCTCGAAGAGCTGGGCTTCTGCGGCGAAGGCGAGGGCGGGCGCTTCGTCGAGTCGGGCGGCATCGATTTCGAAGACGGGCTGCCGTTCAACACGACAGGCGGATACCTCTCGTTCGGCCAATCGGGACAAGGCCTTTATCTTTTGAAAGAGATCGTCGATCAGATGTGGAGGCACCCCGAAGGCCATCCGGTGCCAAACGTGACACGCGGCCTGGTGCATGGGCATGGCGGACCGCTCGCGTGTCATTCCGTGATGATTCTTTCCAAAGAACCGACCTGCTGAGGGGCGACGAGCATGAGTGAGACTTCGAATATTTCGGTGCCCGATTGGTCAGGCGGCAAAAAGGTCCAGGCGGGGGACCAGTTCCTCGGCCTTTATCAGCCTTCGCCCGAAACCGTCGGATTCTGGGAGGGCGTCAAGCGCCGGGAGTTGCTTTTCAAGTGGTGCGGCGAATGCGCGCGCGCCTATCATCCGCGGCGCATGATCTGCCCGCAGTGCTCGAGCACGGAACTCACGTGGAAACCGGCATCGGGTAAAGGCACGGTGTACTCGTACAGCGAAGTGCATCGCGCGCCAAGTCCCGAGTTTCAGAAAGAGGCGCCGTACAACGTCGGACTCATCGAGACGGCCGAGGGTGTGCACTTCTTCTGCCGCATCTGCGCGGAAAGCGGCGCGCGCGTTGAGGTCGGCACGCCAGCGAGGCTCGACTTCAGGGTGCTGGGGAGCGGCTACTTGCTGCCCGTATTCGTGATCGGGAGCGAGGCCGCGAAATGACCGCGGGACCGCTGGCCGGCATCCGCGTGCTCGACATCACGCGAGCGCTCTCCGGGCCGTTCTGCACGATGATCCTTGGCGATCTGGGCGCTGATGTGATCAAGGTCGAAGTCCCGGGACGTGGCGACGAAGGGCGGCATTGGGGTCCGCCCTTCGCGGGCGGCGCGGGACCGAACTATCTCGGGTTCAACAGGAACAAGCGCAACGTGGAAATCGATCTGCGCACGCCCGAAGGCCAGGAGCTGGTACGCAAGCTCACGGCAACGGTCGATGTCGTCGTCGAAAATTTCCGCCCGGGGACAATGAGGAGATTCGGCGTCGGCTATGAGACGCTCAAAAAGATTCGTCCGGATCTCATCTACTGCGCGATCAGCGGGTACGGCAAGGCAGGGCCGCTCGCGAAATGGCCGGCGATGGACCTCATGATCCAGGCGGTGAGCGGCATCATGGCGCTTACGGGCGAGGTCGAGGGCAGGCCGCACAAAGCCGCCGCGCCGGTCACCGATCTCTTCGGCGGCTTCTCGGCAGCGATCGCCGTCATGGGTGCAATACACGAACGCAGCCGTAGCGGCGAAGGCCGCGAGATCGACATCAGCATGCTCGATGCTGCCTTCACGATCCTCGGCCAGTCCATAGCCGCGTGGGGAATCGACGGCAAGGATCCGGTACGCGTGGGCAATGCGCATCCGCTGATGGCCCCGTATCAGAGTTTCAGGACGAAGACCAAAGAGATCGTTTGCGCCATCACGACCCAGAAACGGTGGGAGCGCATGTGCTCGATGCCGGAGTTCGCGCATTTTCGCGACCGCCCGGAACTCGCGACGCAGTCCTCGCGCAATGCCAACCGCAAGCGGTTGTGTGAAGAGATGGAAGCGATATTGCAGACGCAGCCGGCGGATTACTGGCTGGGCCACTTCTTCCGACTCGAGCTCCCGGCTGCGCCGGTGAACACCATTGCCGAGATCGCGACGCATCCGCACGTCATGCAGCGCGGCTCGCTGATCGAAATCGAGTATCCGCCGGGCTCGGGCCAACGCGTGAAGATACCCGGCATGCCGTGGCGCGATGTCGCCTCGACGCGGCCGGTGCGAAATCCGCCCGTGCTCGGTGAGCACACTGAAGAGGTGCTCGGCGAATGCGAACAATTGCGGAGTCAGATTCAGACTCGTCGTTCTTGGTAATGCCGTAAAGGAGAAGGTCAGAGTCAAGGTAACCACTCGAGGAGGAAAAATGAAACTCGCGATCACTGCACTCAGTCTGCTGCTCGTCCCGTTGTTTGGCTACGCGCAGACCGCGGAGGACTATCCGTCCCGTCCCATCAGGCTGGTCTCGCCGTTTCCGCCCGGCGGATTCAACGACACTCTGTCGCGGCTGGTCGGCCGGAAGATGACCGAATCGTGGGGACAGCAGGTCGTGGTGGACAATCGTCCCGGCGCAAACATGATCATCGGCACCACGCTGGTCGCCAAGGCGCCGCCCGATGGCTACACGATGGTGATGGCGGCCATTCCGCACGCCATCAATCCGAGCCTGTACAAGCTGCCGTACGACCCGGTGAAGGACTTCACCGCTGTTGCAATGATCTGCTCCGTCCCGAACCTGCTGGTGGTGCATCCGTCGGTGCCTGCTGCTTCGGTGAAGGAGCTCATTGCATACGCCAAGTCCAACCCTGGCAAGCTCACGTTTGGATCGGTCGGCAGTGGAAGCTCCTCGCACATGGCCGGCGAGTTATTGAAGGTCACGGCCGGCATCGACATGGTTCATGTGCCGTACAAAGGCGCCGCGCCGGCATTGGCCGATCTCGTCGCGGGGCGCATCGGCGTCTATATCGGCGCGACCACGTCGGTGCTCCCACATGCGCGCGCCGGACGTCTGCGCGCGCTGGGCGTCACGACTGCAAAGCGCGTGAGCTCGCTTCCCGAACTGCCTACAGTCATTGAGGCTGGTGTGCCCGGCTTCGAGGTGAGCTCGTGGTATGGCCTGCTGGGGCCGGCGGGCATCGCGTCAAACGTCGTCAGAAAGATCAATACCGAAGTGCGGCGCATCGCCGAACTGCCCGACGTGCGCGAGCGGCTGTTGAAGGGCGGCGCGGAACCGGCGACGGGCAGCCCAGCGCAGTTCCAGGAGATGATCCGGAACGACGTTCAGAAATGGGCGCGGGTGGTGAAGGCGACGGGCGCCAAAGTCGATTGACGCACCCATCGAACGAAGAAGCATATGGGCTGAATGGCGAGGGGATAACGATGATCATCGATTTCA
>MERG01000039.1:0-198 GCA_001771985.1 Betaproteobacteria bacterium RIFCSPLOWO2_12_FULL_62_13
TGAACGGCATCGCTACCAACTGGAAGGTCTATGCCCGCAACAAGAAGAGCGTATGTCTGAACTTGCGCAAGCCGGAAGCCAAGGACTTGCTGCTGAGGCTCGTCGAAACCGCCGCCGTGTTCATCGAAAACTTCCGGCCCGGCACGCTTGAAAAGATGGGGCTCGGTCCCGAAGTGCTCCACGCGCGCAACCCCAAGC
>MERG01000039.1:274-8815 GCA_001771985.1 Betaproteobacteria bacterium RIFCSPLOWO2_12_FULL_62_13
GGGCATGTCCGGCTTCGCCGCTCTGAACGGCTTCGCCGACCGCGAGCCGGTGCTGCCGCCGATGCAGCTTGCGGACTGCACTGCCGGCACGTATGGCGCGTTCGGAGCGCTGATCGCGCTGCGCAACGTCGAAGTGAACGGCGGCCGCGGGCAAGTGATCGACCTGTCGCTCCTGGAGCCGCTCTTTTCCTTCATGGGGCCGCAAGCGGCGAGCTACAAGGCGAGCGGAAGACTGCGCGAGCGCACCGGGAGCCGCTCGACCACCGCCGCACCGCGCAATGCCTACCGCACTCGCGACGGGAAATGGGTGTGCATGTCGGCCTCGACCCAGGCGATGACCGAGCGCCTGTTCCGGGTCATCGGCCGTGCCGACCTCATCGACGACCCGCGCTACAAGACCAACGCCAACCGCGTGAGGAACGCCGCGGAACTGGATGCCATCATCGGCGAGTTCATCAGTCGCATGACGCTCGCCGAGAACCTTGAGTTCTTTGACAGGAATGAAGTCACCGTCGGGCCGATCTACGATATTTCGCAGATCATCGAGGACTCACACGTGAAGGCGCGCGACATGGTGGTCGAATACCCTGACGAGGAGATGGGGGTGATCCCCATGCACGGCATCGTGCCGCGGCTCACGGAAACGCCCGGCGTGGTCCGCATCCCGGCCCCGGCGCTCGGGGAGCACACCGAGGAAATCCTCAACCAACTCGGGCTCACGCAGAATGAACTCGCGCGGCTCGCCGCGCAGGATGTAATCTACCAGGGCAAGCAGCGCAGGAAAGCGGCACAAGCCGGCGAGCAGTGAGAGACAAGCGCTGGTCGCTTGAGGTTATTCCGCTTCCCGCTTACCGCTCACCGCTTACAATTACGCAAAAGGAAACAACGATGACACGTGAACTTCCGGTGTGGCGCTCGCTGCTCTACGTGCCGGTCAACGTCGACAAGTTCGTCGACAAGGCGCACACGAGGGGGGCGGATGTCATCCAGCTTGACCTTGAAGACAGCGTCCCGCCGGCCCAGAAGGAGCACGCGCGAACGCTGGTGGAAAAAGCGGCGGCCAGGGTGCGCCGCGGCGGGGCGGATGTCGTGGTGCGCATCAATCAGCCGCTCTCGCTTGCGGTGCGCGATCTCGAGCATTCGGTCTGCCCCGACGTCGACGCCATAGCTTGCACCAAGGTCGACAGCGCATCACACGTGAAGCTGCTCGATCAGCTCGTGTCCGAGGTCGAGGAAAAGCGCGGTATGAAGGCCGGGCACACCAAATTCATTACTATGATTGAGACCGCGGATGCCTACACCCGCATCGACGAGATCCCGCGCGCGAGCCCGCGTGTCGTGGCGATGAATATCGGCGGCGAGGATTTCGCGCTCGACTGCGAGATGCAGCCCGACGATGAGGTGCTGCTGCACCCCAAGCAGCGCATGATCATCGCCGCGCGCGCGGCCGGGGTAATGCCGCTCGGCTTCATCGGCACGGTGGCCGACTTCAGCGACTGGGAGCGCTTCCGGCAGATGGTGCGCCGCTCGCGCCGCTTCGGGTTCGAAGGCGCCGGCTGCATCCATCCCGGACAGGTCAAGATCGTCAACGAGGAGTACACCCCGGGCGCCGAAGAAATCGAATACGCGAGCAAGGTGATCCGGATGGATGAGGAAGCGGCCGCGGCCGGGCGCGGCTCGTTTCAGATCGACGGCAAGATGATCGACGTCCCCGTGGTGGTGCGCGCCCGGAATCTGCTCAGACGCTTCGAGGCGATCCGGCAGCGCGAGACGAAGACGCTCGCCGCAGCGGCCGGCAAGAGCGGATCGTAGAGGACTGCTGCCGGTGATCGCAGCGCCACGCCGTCTGAAGGTTGCCATAACGGGAGCGGGCCTGACGCACAGTCCCGATGGGCGCGAGGGCTGGGCGGTCCGCGCCCACGTCCCCGCACTCAAGGCGCTGCCTGATCTTTTCGAAATAGTCGCGGTGTGCACGACGCGGCGCGAAACCGCGGAAGCAAGTGCCCGTCATTTCGAGATACCGCACGCGTTCGCAAGCGTAGAGGACATGCTGGCGTCTCTCCCGGACATCGACATCGTGTGCGTATCCGCGCGCCCGGTCCACCACTACCGGATCGCGGCTGCGGCGTTGCGGGCGGGCAAACACGTGTATTGCGAGCAGCCGCTCGGCATCTCCACCGCTCAGGCGGAAGAGCTGTGCGCCCTCGCAAAGCGGAACAGACTGCGCACGGTGGTAGGCCATCAGAGCCACTATGAGCCGGCCACCCTGCACATGACCGAACTGGTGCGGCGGGGATATATCGGGCAGCCGCTCACTTTTCACCACACGTATTTTGTGTCCAACTACATCGCGCCGCGACCGTCGCACCGCCAGTGGCTGTTCCAGTCGGAGATGGGTGGCCACCCTGGTTATCGCAGCGGTCACAGCCTCGACCGCGTACACATGGTGCTGGGCCAGAATGTGACCGCGATCTGCGCCGACATGACGGTGAAGGTGCCGGAGCGGCGCGCGCTCGACCACGCCGGCGTCATTCGCAGCGACCAGGTCGACAACATGAATTACCTGCTGCGGGTCGGCAAGGACGTCATGGGCACGATGCAAGTCTCGTTTACCGCATGGTTCGGCACCGGGAATCATTTCGAAGTCTACGGCACCGAAGGCATGCTCATGCTCGCGACCGGGGATTCGCCAGCCTGGAGCAAGGCGACCGGGGAGGGCGATCCTGCGCGCGGTGAGCTGAAGCTATTCGGGGCGCGGGCCAATATCGAGAGACTACTCGCCGATCCCACGGCGCCCGAGCGACTGGAGAAACAGTTCCAGGAGATTCCGATCCCCGCCAAGCACTACTATGTCTCCGGCATCGAGCGCGGACGCGCCACGTTCCTCGTCGCCCAAACCTGGTGCGCTTTCTTGCGCGCGATTCGCGAAGGCCGCGAGTGCGCGCCAAACTTTCGCGACAAACTCAAGATACACCGCGTATGGGACGCCGCGGAGGAGTCGGTGTGGAGTAAATCGTGGCAAGACGTCGATTACAGCGGCATCTCATGACGAAAAGAGGACGCAGTGTTCAATGGCGCTACCTTAAGCAAAGAAAAGTAGCCTGGGTGGAGCAAAGCGCAACCCGGGACCAGGGGTTGTGCGAGGAGCGCGTAGGGTGCGCTTGCGCACCTCCAATTCGTCCTTTTCCGTGGGTGTCATTCCCGCGCAAGCGGGAATCTATAGGGCGCCAATTTGATGAGTCCATCGTACAAGCCCCGTTGATGCGAATTCCTGTGACGTACACCGTGGAGAGTGTCAGCGTAGCACGCGTAGGGTGCGCTTGCGCACCGCCAATTCGTCCCACCGGTGCGCCCCGCTTTGCGGAGCACACCCTACAGGCACTGTCGGGTGGACATGACATGCCCAACAAGGATTTTATTGACGAGGGTTTGGCTGCGTGCATCCGCGTTCGTCTGCGGTTTCAAGGTTGAAAGGATGGATATGACAAAGCTGCTACGCAACTTGACATTGCTCTTTGGCGCCGGGCTGGCGGGCGCCCTCGGCGCGCAGTCGACGGCGACCGGGTTTCCGGCGCGCCCGATTCGCTTTATTGTTCCCAATGCCGCGGGTGGCAGCACCGATCTTGTTGCGCGATCCGTTGCGCTCAAGCTCTCGGAGAGCCTGGGTCAACAGGTAATTGTCGACAACCGGCCGGGCTCCGGCGGAATCATCGGCACCGAACTGGCCGCAAAGGCGGCGCCGGACGGATACACCCTGCTCATGGGCACGATCGGCAATATCGCGATCAGCCCGCATCTTTACCGCAAGCTCTCCTACGACCCGGTGCGCGACTTCGCGCCGATCACGCAACTTGCATCGGCCGCCTACATGCTCGTTACCCACCCCTCGCTGCCGGTGAAGAGCGTCAAGGAGCTGGTGGTTCTGGCCAAGGCGAAACCGGGACAACTCAGTTATGCGTCGGCCGGCAGCGGAACCGGTTCCCACCTCTCAGCGGAGCTCTTCAAATCCGTCTCGGCGGTCGAGCTCATACACATTCCGTACAAGGGCGGCACCCCGGCATTGATCGACGTCATGGCCGGGCACGTCCAGGTGATGTTCAACGGCATCCCCTCTTCCATGCCGCACCTGAGAACCGGCCGCATTAACGGGCTGGCAGTAACCACGCCCAGACGTTCCCCCGCTGCGCCGCAACTTCCGACGATAGCTGAAGCAGGATTTCCCGGAGCGGAATCGACATCCTGGACAGGGGTGCTGGCACCCGCCGGCACTCCCGCCGCAATCATTTCGCAACTGCACGGCGAGATCGCAAGAGTATTGCAGAATCCGGAAGTGAAAACGCGCCTCTCGGCAAACGGCGCAGTGCCGGTTGGCAGCAATCCGCCGGAATTCACAGCCTACATCCGGTCGGAACTCGCGAAATGGGGCAAGGTGGTCAAAGCGTCGGGCGCGACGGTGAATTAGGCGGAACATCGCGCCTGTTTGAAGTTCATGCATCTTACCGAGGACAACATGACTCGCTGCATATTAGGGGCCGCTGCTGCTCTTGCTCTTGCTCTCCCGTCCTGCGCCGCTGTGGCACAGGCTTATCCGAACAAGCCGATGCGCATCGTCGTGCCATACGCGCCCGGCGGGCCGACCGACATCGTCGCGCGCGTGGTGGGTCAGAAACTGTCGGATGATACCGGACAGCCGGTCATCGTCGACAACCGGCCCGGCGCCGGAGGTCTGCTTGGGACCGACCTCGTGGCGAAAGCTACGCCGGACGGCTACACGCTGCTCCTTTGCAGCAGCGGCCCGATGGCCGTGAGCCCCGCACTCGGCGCGAAGCTCCCGTACGATCCCCAGCGCGACATCGCGCCGGTCACATTGGTCGTGACAATCCCGTATCTGCTGCTGGTCAACGGCGCGAGCGGGCCCACTTCGGTGAAGGAGTTGATCGCGCTCGCGCAGAAGAATCCCGGGAAGCTCAATTACGGCTCGGCGGGGCCGGCGACGACCTCGTTTTTCGCCGCGGCGCTCTTTACGCTGAGAGCGAAGATCGACATGGTCCACGTGCCATACAAGGGCAGCGCGCAAGCGGGAACCGATCTCGCCGGGGGTCACGTGCAGATGATGTTCGAGGCCGTCCCGGCGGCGCTGCGCCTTGTAAAGACCGGCAAGGTGCGTATCCTCGGCATTTCGACCGCCCGGCGCTTTTCGCTGATGCCCGATGTGCCGACGATCTCCGAATCGGGCGTGCCGGGCTTCGAGACGAACACGTGGTCGGGGATCTGCACGGCTGGCCGCACTCCGCCGGCAATCGTCGAGCGCGCGAGCGCACTCATTGTGAAGGGCCTGCAAGGATCGGAGATGCGCCAGCGCATTGCCAGCCTTGGCGCGGAGTTGGTGGCTAACAGCGCGCAAGAGTTCTCCGCGTTCATCAAGGAGGAACAGGCGAAGTGGCGCCGGCTCGTACGAGACACGGGCGCGAAGGCGAATTAGCTTTCCGTGACTGTCGCGAGCGCGTCTGCAACGACCACGCCTGCGCCCCGCGCCCGCACGAAGAGCGGGTTGATATCGAGCTCCACAAGCCGCCCGCGCCGCTCCCAGGCAAGCGCCGATACGCGTGACACGACCTCCGCGAGCGCTTCGACGTCGCGCGGCGCCTGTCCACGCACTCCGTCAAAAAGCGCGCTGCCGCGCAGTTCCGCAATCATCGAGCGCGCCGTTTCCACGCCGAACGGCGCCACCCGGTAGGTGACATCGCGCATCACCTCAGCGAGCGTGCCGCCGAGTCCGAGCAGCACCACTGGGCCAAAAACCTCATCGTTGATGGCGCCGACAATCACTTCCGTGGCATCGCTTACCATCTCCGACACGAGCACGCGCGAGAGCTTAACCCCGGGCACGCGCGATGAGACCGCCGCGACGATGCGCGGTATCGCCTCTTCCAGCGCGCCCGCATCCGGCAGGCCGAGCGCCACGCCGCCCGCGTCAGTCTTATGCGGGAGATCGCGCGAGAGCACCTTCACGACACAGGGATAGGTGATCCCCCGCGGCAGCGCGCGAAGAGGCAACTCGACCATGGTGTCTTGCGTGACGGGGATGCCGTAGGAACGCAGGAGCGTCTTGGCCTCCGCTTCATCCCAGAGGGTGCGTCTCTCCGTCTGAATACCGGGTCGGCCCGTGCTCTCGAACGCGGGGAGCTGCGCGACCCTTTCCTGCGCCCGCGCATAGGCCGCAGCGACAGCCGCTGCGCGCGCGACTCGGGTCGGCGAGGGCAGCACCGGGATGCCGGCGTGTGCGAGCACGTCAAACGCGCGTCCGGTCGTGTCCGCCTGCATCGATGAAAAAACGTAAATCGGTTTTTCGGTCCTGGCTGCCGCCGCAGCGAGCGCGCGGGCGCCGTTGAGCGCCTGCTTGCCCTGTACCGTCGCGAGCATGACCGCGAGCTGTTCGATGTTCTCGTCGGCAAGCACGAGATCGACCGCCGCGGCGAAATTCCGCGCGTTCGCATCGTTAAGGAACCCGGCTGCGAAGTCGAACGGATTGGAGGCGGAGACGACGCCGGGGGCGAGAGGCCGTATGCGCTCGATCGTGCCGGCGGCGAGCGGCGGGAGCTTCAGCCCTACCTCGTCCGCCGCATCGGCGAACACGATGGCCGAGCCGCCCGAACCGCCCATCACCGCTACGCGGGGCCCGCGGGGCAGCCGCCCCACGCCGAAAATTTGCACGAGATCGCCGAGCTCGTCGATATCGCGCAGTTCGATGATGCCGGCCTGCCGCAGCGCGGCGCGGTAGATGTCGTAGCGACCCGTCATGCTCGCGGTATGCGAGGCGGCGGCCTTGAGCCCCTGCTCGCCGCGCCCGCCCTTCCAGAGCAGCAACGGCTTGCCGAGCGCTGCGGCTTTTCGCCCGAGTTCCATCAGCGCGCGGCCGTCGTTCACGCCCTCGATGTACGAAACGACGATATGCGTCTCGGGGTCGTCGAGGTAATGGGCGATCAGTTCGAGCGCCGTGATGTCCGTCTCGTTGCCGCTTGCGACGAGGTAACGCAACCCCGCGCCCGCAGCGGCGCAGCGCAGCGCGAGCGTCTGGCCGAAGCCGCCGCTCTGATACACCATGGACACATGTCCGGCGGGAAGAAGCGGCGGACGCGTCATGCTGCCGAAGGCCGCATACACGCGGTCCGTCATGTTCACGAGCCCAAGACAATTGGGGCCGATGAAGCGAACCCCGCCTGCCCGCGCCGTCTCGAGCAGCTTTGCTTCGCATGCCCGGCCCTCGGCGCCTGCTTCGCGGAATCCGCCCCCGTATATCACGGCGAAGTGAATGCCGCGCTCCGCGCAGTCGCGCACGGCGTCGATCACCGCAGCGGCCGAGAGCGCGATGACGGCGAGGTCGCACGGCCCGTCGATTTCCCGCAAGGTGCGGTAGCAGCGCACTCCGCCGATTGCGTCATACTTGGGATTCACCGGATACACGCGGCCGGTGTAACCATGCGCAAGCAACGCGTGCACCGGCTGCCCGCCGCCGCGCGTGACGTCGGGACTCGCTCCCACGATGGCGACGCCGCGTGGATGAAACAGCCGATCGAATCCACCCATAGCGCTGCTACGCTCCCCTCACCACTTACTGTTCGCCCGTCAGTTCTTGTTCGCTGTTGCCCGGTTTTGCGGTCATGTCTCTCGCCAACGTTTCCCCCCCTCTTGGCATTATGGCGCCTTGGCAGTCTAAAATGTTGTCATGGACCGGGCAATGAGCGATCAACAGCCGATCGCGAGGACAGTGGGGCGCCGTATCCCGCCTCCCGTTGGCGCGCCGCCGACCGCCGAAGCGCGCGCCGCGTGGAACGCGATGGCCGCTTACCGCACTCGTGTCCCGAAGGGTGTTTTCGTCTATCGCTCCCACGAAGAAATGGCGCGCGACCGCGAACGCTGGACGACCGAAGCGATCGTGGAACGGATACGGCAGCGTCGTGCCTGAGTTCACCCGCCCGGCGACCTGGGAAGACGTGAAGCGTCTCGCGCGCTACTTCAATGAGGCGCGCGTCGAGTATGCCATTATTGGCGGTTACGCGCTCGCGGCGCACGGAATCTCCCGATTCACAGAGGATATTGACGTGCTCGTCAATCCTTCCGGGGCCAACAGCCGGCGCTGGATCGTCGCGCTCTCGCGGCTGCCTGACGGCGCGGCACGCGAACTCGAAGCGGATCCAGATGTTTTCGCCGCGCAAAAACGTTACGCGATCCGGGTAAACGACGAATTCACTGTGGATGTCCTGCCGAGCGCGTCGGGCCATACGTGGGATGATCTCAAGTCCCACATCACGCAGGTCGAAATTGACGATGTCCGCGTCAACGTGCTCGATCTTGAGGGACTGCTGAAGACCAAGCAGGGGTTGCGCCCCAAAGACCAGATCGACGCCGACGCGATCAGGCGCGCAATCGCGCTGCTCAAGCGCGGGTAGCGCCGGGCACGCCGGCGGGGCTGCCAGCGTTAAATCTCCTATCGAGCCCCATGATCGCTTGCCACGCAGACCACATCGGCAGCCTGCTGCG
>MERG01000040.1 GCA_001771985.1 Betaproteobacteria bacterium RIFCSPLOWO2_12_FULL_62_13
TGGATTCCTTTGAAAGGTTTCACTAACTCATCTTAGCTCCTCCCTTCCTGCGCTTTCCCAGCGCGATAACACGGCCGGGGCTACTGTAAGTTGTTGATCCATGATGATGTCAACTTTGTTATGGGGCACAACGTTGCAGGATATTAAACACCTCGGAGGAGGGTCGTGTCCACACAGACCGGATCGCGTCCGCGACAGCCTGCGCACGGAGCAGGAGTACATCCACTGGATCAAGCGCTCCATGTATGACCGGGAGACCGTGAGGCGGGAGAGCGGGAGATGGACAAGGCGGCAGGTCGGAACACCGTCAGGGCGTGAGAGCGGCAGCGTGAGGAGCAGGGTAAGGCGGCAAGGAGAAAAGGGTGTCATTCCCTTGAAAAAGGGAATCCATAGTACGGTTCCCACGAGATCACCCGCCGTATGGGTTCCCGTCTACACGGGAACGACAGAAATGACAGTTGCGTAAGTCCCGAATTCTGCTCTATTCCGCGCGCTGCAGGTCGGCGATCACGGCATTCAGGAACCGTCCCGCCTCGCCACCGGTCACCACGCGGTGATCGAAGGTCAGGGAGAGCGGCAGTATGCGATGCACTGCCGGCTTGTCATCGACAACCACCATCTGCTTCATGATCTTTCCCGCGCCCAAGATCGCAACCGTTGGCGGCAGCACCACCGGAGAAGCATATCGGCCGGCGATCGAGCCGTAGTTGGAGAGCGTGATGGTGTTCGCGCGCAACTCTTCCGGCGGCACTTTGCGCGCGCGCGCGTCAGAGACCAGTTTCTCGAGCGCGCGCTTCAGGTCCTCGGGGTCACGCGAGTCGACATTGCGGAGCACCGGCACCAGCAGTCCGTCCGGCGTGTCCACCGCAATGCCGGCGTCCACCTTCTTGAGTACCCAGCGGCCAACTTTTTCACTGTCGTACCACGCGTTGAGCGAGGGCTCGGCCCGGCAGCCTGCGACCAGCGCCCGCAGCAGCCGGAGCATGGTGTGGGTGCCTGCGGGCCAGGCGTCGATGTCGGCGTCGTCCATGATGGTGGCGGAAGCGACTTCTGCGTTGGCGAGTTCCATGTTCTGCGCCATGGCCCGCCGCACCCCGCGCAGCATCTCGATCGGGCCGGTCTCCGCGAGGACGCGCGCCGCACGCTGCACGTCGTTCGCCGTAGTCAGACCGTCGGCGCCGGTCGGCGTCACCATCGCGAGATCCACGTTGAGCTTGCGCGCGAGCGCGCGCACCGCCGGAGTCGCCTTGATGCCGCCCGTCACCGGCCCCGCCGCCGCGGGCGCCTCGGCAATCACTTTCTGCCCGACTTCGACCTTGCCCACCACAGTGCCGGCGTCGGACGCCCCGCCTTCGCCTTCGAACGCGAGGAGCGGCGCACCGATGTGCGCGATGTCGCCCACCTTTCCAAACAGCTTGGCGATCTTGCCGGAGTAGGGCGCGGGGATGTCCACCACCGCCTTGGCGGTTTCCACCGACACCATGGTCTGATCGGTCTTGACCTCGTCGCCGACCTTTACATGCCACTTGACGATCTCGGCCTCCTGGAGGCCCTCGCCCAGATCGGGCAATTTGAAAATTTTCATTTTGATCTGCTCGTCACATCAAGGATTGCCATTCCGGCCGCGCGAACACGCCGCGCGACCCGGAATCATGCAAACTCCATCACTTTACGCACCGCGCGCATGATACGCTGTTTCGTCGGCATGTAATCGTTCTCGAGGCGCGCGAGCGGCACCACGACATCGGGCGCGGTGACACGCCGCACTGGAGCGAGCAGGGACAGCAGTCCCGCTTCCGCCAGATTCGCCGCGATCTCCGAGGCAAAGCTGCACGTGCGCGGCGCTTCGGTGATGATGACGCAGCGCCCGGTCTTGCCCACCGAGGCAAGGATCGAATCCATGTCGAGGGGCTTTAGCGTGGCAACGTCGATCACTTCGGCGATGATGCCCTGTTCAGTGAGCTCGTCGGCCACCTGCAGCGTCTCGTAAACCATGGCGCCCCAGGTGACCAGGGTGACGTCCGTGCCCTCGCGCAGGGTGAAGCATTGGTCGAGCGGCAGCGCATCGCCCGTGTTCTCGACCTCCTCCTTGAACAACCGGTAGAGCCGGGTCGGTTCGAGGAACACGACCGGGTCTGGGTCACGGATCGCGGCCAGCAGCAGCCCGTACGCGCGCTTGGGTGAAGAAGGATAGACCACGCGGACCCCCGGGATATGCGCGAACATCGCGTCCGGGCTTTCCGAGTGATGCTCGGGCGGGTGGATGCCGGCGCCGCACGGGGTTCGTAACACCATCGGGCAGGAGAGCCGGCCGCGCGTCCGGTGGCGCAGCCGCCCGGCGTGATTGATCAACTGGTCGATGCATACATAGGCGAAGCCCGAAAACTGTATCTCCGCCACCGGACGCAGGCCCTCGGCTGCCATGCCGATCGCCATGCCGGCAATGAGCTGCTCCGCTAGCGGTGTATCGATTACCCGCTGCGGCCCGAAGCGCTCGATAAGCCCGAGTGTGGTGCGGAACACGCCGCCGTCCGCGCCCACGTCCTGGCCCAATACCACGACGTTGGGGTCATCTTCCATCTCGCGCTTTAACGCGAGATTGACCGCTTCAACCAGCGTGATCTGTGCCATCGTTGTAGGTAATGCGTGATGAGTGATGAGTAAAGGGTAATGAGTGATGAGTCATGAGCGAACTGTCTTGTGAAGCCCGGTTATCAATCTGGAAACATGATCCACGATATCGAACACCGGGTCATTACTGCGGATGTATGCCAGATCGCACGCAATAAGTAACTGCGTTTCCAATTCACTCAGCGAGCCCCGCGCCATGTTCAAAAACTGGGCAAACTCTTTGTTTCCCGCGCGGGCGGCGCCTTCCGCGATATTGCTGGGGATTGAGACGGCAGCGCGACGCATTTGCGAGGTCAATCCAAACATTTCTTCCTTGGGGAAGGACTGCGTCAGCAAATAGATTTTCTTTACCAGCGCTCTGGAAGCTTTCCAGGCCTCCAGCTTGTATTGGCCTCTTCCGCCGTGTTGAATTGTCTCGTCTTCACTCATTACCCATCACCCATTACTCGTTACTCATCACCCAGCGCCTGCGCGCGCTGCGCTTGCAGCGCGGCGGGCAGCTTCGCGTAGAGGCAGTCAAACATCTGATCGGTACTCGGCGGCGGCGTGTCGAGATAGGCCTGCACCGCTGCCTGCACTTGCTCATTGCACTGCTTCAACAGCGTGTCTTCGTTTTCCTTGTTCCAAGCGCCGCAGCTCGCGAGATAGGTCCGAAGGCGCAGAATCGGCTCCGCCTTCCACGCTGCAGCTACCTCGTCCGCGCTGCGGTAGCGCGTCGCGTCGTCCGCCGTGGTGTGATCCGAGAGCCGGTAGGTGACCGCCTCGATCACGCCGGGGCCCGCGCCGCCGCGGGCATTCGCCAGTGCGCGTTCGACTGCGTGGCGCACCGCGATGATGTCGTTGCCGTCCACCTGCTCGCTGGGAATGCCGGCGGCAATCGCCTTCTGCGCGAGGGTTTCGGCCGCGGTCTGTTTGCGCCGCGGCACCGATATCGCCCACTGGTTGTTGCTGATGACGAATACGACGGGCAGCTTCCAGGTGCCGGCGGCGTTCAAGCTCTCGTAGAACTCGCCCTTCGAGGTCGCGCCGTCCCCCGCCGTGCACACCACAACCCGTGGTTCGCGCCGCAGCTTCATCGCGTAGGCGACGCCGACCGCGTGCGGGCAGTGGGTCGCGATCGGCACGCTCACCGGAAAATCCTTGCGCGGCACCGCGAAATCGCTCCCGCGCTCGTCGCCGCCCCAGTAAAGCAGCAGTTCCACCATCGTCACCCCGCGCCACAGTTGGGTGCCTGCTTCCCGGTAAGTCGGCACCAGGATGTCCTCGGGGCGCATGGCGGAGCCGATGGCAACACCGATCGCCTCCTGTCCGAGGCAGGAGCAGCAGGTGCCGAGCTGGCCGGTGCGCTGCAGCGCGAGCATTTTCTGGTCGAGGAGCCGCGTGCGCACCATCGCCTTGTAGAGCGGAACGAGCGCCGCGGGGTCGCGCGCGAAGTCGGGCAGCGGCTGCACGGCCTTGCCGTGTTCGTCCAGGAACTGCGTGTAGTGAATCTCGAATTTGGCGACGATGGTCATCTGGGACTCCGGCCGCAGCAATTTGTGTTAGATTTTACCCGGTGGGGAGGGAGACGCCACGTCGTCTGACAAGACTCCCCGGGAGAAAACGCGAAAAGAATAATACATGAGCCGGCTTCTTATCCAGCAATATCGCGCGCACTACGACGTTCTGAAGAAGGTTTCGGGAACCGAGCGCGAAAGCGTTGTGCGCGAGGCGTTCAAAGACCTGCTCAAGAGCTGGGGGAGGCAGCATGATCTCGTGTTCATTCCCGAATACGAATATACCACTCTTGCCAAGGACCGCCGCTACGTCGACGGCGTGCTCCTGCACACCCTGCGCGTGCCGTTCGGCTACTGGGAAGCGAAGGACAGCAGGGACGACCTCGATACGGAGATCGACAAGAAGTTTCGAGCGGGCTATCCGAGGACCAACATCATCTTCGAAGACTCCATCCAGGCCGTGCTGATCCAGCATGGCGAAGAGGTCATGCGCTGCGGGGTTGAGGATATTGCGGCATTGGAAAAGCTGCTTAAGCTCTTCTTCAGCTACGAGCGGCCTGAGATCGAGGCTTTCCGCAAAGCGGTCGAGCAATTCAAGGAGGACCTTCCGGCGGTGCTGAAGGCGCTGCGGGAGATGATCGAGCGTGCCCACGCGCAGCAGCCAACGTTCCGCAAGGCGGCTCACGGATTTCTAAAGTACGCGCAGGAGGTGATCAAACCCACCCTATCCTGCATGCCCATCCATGATGCCTTCCACCACGCACTTGCTGTTGCCGCGTATGACGGTGAGGCTGCCGTTGATCTTGCCATCCATCCCGCAATAGCGCCCGCGGTCGATATCGCGGAAGACGAAGCGATAATTGCCGCTCTTGCCGTCGATCAGAAAAACGCCCTTCCCATCTAGCAAGGTCACTTTGGACGTGACGCAGTGATCTTCCCAACGGCTGTAGGCGCCGCCACGCTTTGCCTCTATCGAACAGGTGCGAGGCTTCCACAGTAATCCGACGATATTCTACTATTGCTTGATCGTAATGAGCCCACCCAAAGATTGCGGCGGACAAACCGGCGAAGCGCCGGCGCAAAAGGGGGAAAACGGGGGCGGTTGTGAAGCGGGGAACGTGCGTTGTACAATGTATGACATGCCATTCCGGAGAACGTCATGCTCGCTTTAAGGCTGGAGAAGGACCTCGAAGCCAGGGTCGCCAAGATTGCTGCCGCCAAAGGCAGCAACAAGAGCGCGGTAGTGCGCGAGGCGGTCATCCGTTATCTGGAGGATCAGGAAGATATCGCGCTCGCGCAGCGCGCGCGCAGGGCGCGCGGCAAGGCCAAGACCATTGCCGAGGTCAGGAAGGCGCTTGGCCTGGACCGTTGAAATCTCGGCGTTCGCGCAGAAGCAACTCAAGAAGCTCGACAAGCCGGTCGCGGGGCGCATCCTCGACTGGCTTCAGGAAAGAATCGAAGGTTGCAAAAACCCACGCCATTTCGGCGAGCCCCTCAAGGGGGAGTTGGCCGGTCTCTGGCGCTACCGGGTGGGCGATTTCCGGGTGATTTGCGAAATACAGGACGACCGGCTTGTCGTGCTCGCCTTATCCGTGGGGCATCGACGGGAAGTCTACCGGAAACGCTGAACTCGCGAATCGGTAATTCCGGCGATGCGTGCACGGGGCGCGTGCATTTTTCCAATGCCGAGGTGCTGCGTTTCCGCTTATTCCGGGGGGATCGATGACGCTCGGATTCTTCACCATGCCCATGCATCTGCCAGGGTGCAATCACACGCAGACGCTCAAGGAGGATTGCGAGGCGGGATTGCTGACTGACCGCCTGGATTTCTGCGAAGCGTTCATCCGCGAGTACATGCCCGATTGACAAGCGTCCGCTCGGGTAGGATAGTTTTTCACGCGTTCCCGCGGAAGAATTCCACAGCCCATTTGTCAAGGAGGACTCCATACCATGCAGCTCACCGGCATGCTGTACGGGTCGAAACTGCTCCGCTACGTGGATTTCCCTACGGCGGAAGTATTGGGTCCGGAAGCGAGTGAGGACGAAATCAAGGCGCTGATCGTGCGCCACGGCTCGGTTCTCGTAAAGCCCGTCTTCAAAGGCGGCGGCGGGAAGAAGGGCAAGGCGGGCCTTATCGGGCACGCCAAGGACTTGAAGACCGCGCTCGCCGATAAGGAGCGGCTGTATTTTGTCGAGCACCGCGTGGGCAACGCGGCCGCCAAGGCGCAGGGGGTGACTTTGGAAAAATGGGGAAAAATGGGGCCGGGTTCACATTTCTGACAAATGTGGACCTGACCCGAATGGCACTTACTTAAGACGTAAGCGCCTGATGTGATGCGGGAAAAATGGGGCCGGGTTCACATTTCTGACAAATGTGGACCTGACCCGATTTATCCACGGGGTATGAAGGCATCACGTTTCTGGTCGAACAGTTCCGGGACACGGGTCTCGCCGATCCGGCGAACCCGAAGCACGGGCTCGATCTGGCGGCGATGGCACATCGCTTCGCCGCCGAGTATGGGCGCGAAAAAGCGGCGCTCAAGGAAGCAGGCGGCGAGCGACGCGCGATTCCCGGGCTGAATCACCCGGTGTTCCGCGACAAGCCGGTCAACCGGGATCCGCGCGAAGTGTTTCTTCAGGAGCTCTTCAACGAACGCGGCGAGTACAACGTGTTCCACGACTACTACCATGCACTTGCGCGGGCGCTCTTCGAGGAGGGCGTCACGCGCAACGTGTTTTGCGTCAATATCGATGCCGTGATCGGCGCGCTGCTGCTGAAAATGCTGTGGCCGCGCTATCGCAGCGGCACATTCTCCGAACACGATCTCGAGGTCGCGGCCTTCACCATCTTCCTCTACGGCCGCATGATGGGCTGCGCGGCCGAAATCGACGATCACATCAACCGCGGCCGCAACATGGACACGCGCACCGCGGCGCCGCAATGCAAGTTCGTGAGCTAGTGTCATGAATCGTAAGTTCGTAACAGAACTCAGGATCGTCATGCCGGCGAAAGCCGGCATCCAGTGCGTTGAAGACACTCTGGATTCCGGGTCGCAGGCGGCTCTGCAGCCTTTGCCCGGAATGACGGAATAGCACAGCGAATTGCTGACTCGGAACACTAGCGCTCGGCGGTGCGAATCGCGGCGCCGCCGCCTTTGAGCGGTACCTCCGTGTTACCGAAACAGGGATGGATTGCGCGGAGATTGCAGCCGGTCTATTGTGTGATGCACTGGGAGTTATCCTGTATGCATTTCCAGCATCCGGGGGGCCGGCTGGCCTATGCTGGGAGGGTGTCTCTTGCCATGCGAAAAACAGCTTACTGAGTCTCGGGAAAAATGGGGCCGGAAAAAGGAAAAATGGGGCCGGGTTCACATTTCTGACAAATGTGGACCTGACCCGATTTATCCAGTGTTAAGGCATCCTCAAGACTTTCGACCAGTGCCCAGAATTGCCCAATTCGGGGAGCCAGATTAACAATGGGTTACATCATGCAGGCGTAATCCGTCAGGCTCGTCACCTTATCCTGCATGCCCATCCATGACGCCTTCCACGATGCAGTCGCTCTTGCCGCGTATGACGGTGAGGCTGCCGTTGATCTTGCCATCCATCCCGCAGTAGCGCCCGCGGTCGATACCGCGGAAGACGAATCGATAACTGCCGTTCTTGCCGTCGATCAGAAAAACGCCTTTCCCGTCTACCAGGGTCACCCTGGACGTGGCGCCGTGATCTTCCCAACGGCCGTAGGCGCCGCCACGCTTTACCTCTATCGAGCAGGTTCGAGGTTTCCACTTGCTGTAGTACGCAAAGTAGTTCACCTTGCCATCGATCAGCTCGACTCCAATGCGTGCATGACGATCCTCGTTGCCGCTAAGGCATGCGAGCCTCTCGACGGTTCTTACCCTTGCCGGCGCCGCAGGCATGCGGCTTTGTTTGTAACGCGCGACCACGCGATCCTGCGCTTTAGCCAGGGCCGCGGCTTGCTTCTTGGCCTCTTTCGCAGCCTTGGCCTTCGCTGCCGCCGCTTTGGCTTTCTGCTCTTCCGTCGGCGGCGGCAACTTGGCGTAGGCCATCCCGACGGTCAAGAACGCGAGGGCGCACCACACTACAATAGAGCGCTTCATAATCGGTGCTTCTCCGCGATCCGATGATATTCCACAATTGCTGTCCGTTGGCCGAGGCGTGGTCTTGGTATGACAATACCGCTCCAAGACCGATTCTCCTCGATAGGGCTCGTCGGAGCAAGCCTCAATGGGTCCTCGTCTGCACGGGGACGACAGCACTTGGGTTACGCCGCCTCGGCGAGGATCTCGCGCAACACGTAGGGCAGAATTCCGCCGTGCCGGAGATACTCGGCTTCGATCGGCGTGTCGACACGTAGCGTAAGCGTGACCTTCTGCGTCGAGCCGTCGCGGTGATGGATGATGAGCGTCACGTCCTGGCGCGGTTTCAGTTCGCCTTCCACGCCCAGGAGATCAAAGGATTCAGTGCCGTCGATCCCAAGCGAGGCAACATTGTCGCTGCCCTTGAACTGGCAAGGCAGGACGCCCATGCCGACCAGGTTGCTGCGGTGGATGCGCTCGAAGCCGCGAGCGATCACGGCTTTCACGCCGAGCAGTTGCGTGCCTTTCGCGGCCCAGTCGCGCGACGAGCCGGTGCCGTATTCTTCCCCTGCAAAAACCAGCAGCGGCACGCCCTCCTTCTGGTAGCGCATCGCAGCCTCGAACATCGTCGTTTGCTCGCCGGAGGGTTGATGGATGGTCGCCGAGCCTTCGACTCCCGGCACCATCAGGTTCCTGATGCGCACGTGCGCGAACGTTCCGCGCAGCATGATCTCGTGGTTGCAGCGGCGCATGCCGAGGTTGCTGAAGTCCGCGGGCTTGACGCTGCGTTCGAGAAGATATTTTCCCGCCAGCGAGTTCGCCTTGATGCTGGCGACCGGACTGATGTGGTCGGTCGTCACGGAATCGCCGAACACGCCCAGCGCGCGGGCGCCGAGGATGTTGCGCGGTTTTTCGGGCTGGACGCGGAAACCTTCAAAAAACGGCGGTTCCTTGATGTAAGTCGAATTCGCGTCCCAACTGAAAACCTCGCCCGCGACGGACGGCACCTCCTTCCATAGCGGATTCGAGTCCGCGAGATTGCTGTAGAGCCGCCGGAAGCTCGCCGGATCGTTGGCGTATTTCATGACTGCCGCGATTTCGTCATCTCTCGGCCAGATGTCCTTCAGGTACACCGGCCCGCCGTCCTTGCCGCAGCCGATCGGCTCCCGGGTCATGTCGATGTCGACGGTGCCCGCGAGCGCGAAGGCGACGACCAGCGGCGGGCTCATCAGAAAGTTTGCCTTCAGGGCCTGGTGTATCCGCGCCTCGAAGTTGCGGTTGCCCGAGAGCACGGCGACGCCGATCAAGTCGTTCTTCGCGACCGTGTCCTCGATGGCCGTGTCGAGCGGGCCCGAGCTGCCCATGCAGGTGGTGCAACCGTAGCCGACGATGTAGAAGCCGAGCTGTTCGAGATACGGCAGCAGGCCGGACTGCCGGAGATACTCGTTGACGACGCGGGACCCCGGAGCGAGCGAACTCTTCACGCGCGAATGAACCTTCAGGCCGCGTTCGACGGCTTTTTTGGCGAGCAACCCAGCCCCGAGCAGCACGGCAGGATTCGAGGTGTTGGTGCAGGAGGTGATCGCCGCGATCAGCACGTCGCCGTGTCCCGCTTCGATCCCCGGCTTGCCAGTGGCGATCCGCTTGCCGATTCCCTCCAGGCCCTTCCCGTAACCGCCTTCCGCCGCCCCCTGCTGCATCAGCGTGCGGAACCGTTCCTTGAGGCCGGGCAGGGGGATGCGCTGGTTCGGCAGCTTGGGTCCCGCGACGGTCGGGACTACCGTCGACAGATCGATCTCGACGACACTCGAGTAGTCGCACTGGCCCGCCTTCGGAATGCCATAGATCCCCTGCGCCTTGCAATAACTCGCGAGCGCATCCACTTCCTCGTCGGTGCGGCCGGTTGCGCGGAAATAGCGTATGGTTTCGTCGTCGACGGCGAAGAAGCCGATCGTTGCACCATACTCGGGACACATGTTGGCCACCGTCGCGCGGTCGGTTACGGCAAGTGACGCGGCGCCGTCGCCGAAGTACTCGACGAACTTGCCTACCACCTTGTGCTTGCGCAGCGTTTCGGTGATCGTGAGCACGAGATCGGTTGCGGTGACGCCCACCTGGAGCTTCCCGGTGAGATGCACGCCGACCACGTCGGGGGTGAGGAAATAGATCGGCTGGCCAAGCATCCCCGCTTCGGCTTCGATCCCGCCCACGCCCCAGCCGACGACGCCGATGCCGTTGATCATTGTCATGTGCGAATCGGTTCCGACCAATGAATCGGGATAATAGACGCCGTCCTGCTGCTGCACGCCACGCGCCAGGTATTCGAGATTGACCTGGTGCACGATGCCGATGCCGGGCGGCACGATCTTCATCGTGTCGA
>MERG01000041.1:0-9313 GCA_001771985.1 Betaproteobacteria bacterium RIFCSPLOWO2_12_FULL_62_13
CACTTCCGCGATGCCGCTCATGCCGGCGCCGCCGATGCCAACAAAGTGGATATGTTTGACTTTATGCCGCATAGCTCAAGACGGAAGGATGAAGGCGGAAGGCGAAAAAAAACGGCCTTGACCTTCATCCCTCATCCTTCCTCCTTCATCCTTCATGTGGCGAGCTCCATGCACACTTCCGCCACTGCGCGGGTGGCCTCGGGTTGCGCCGCCGCGCGCGCCGCGCGCGCCATCGTCAGCAGCTTTTCGCGCGTGAATTCCGCCAACAATCGAGCGAGCTTCTCGGCTGTGAACTCGCGCTGCGGAATCAGCACCGCAGCTCCGCGCTCGACCAGGTAACGTGCGTTTACGGTCTGGTGGTCGTCCACCGCGTACGGGTACGGCACCAGTACGCTTGCGACACCGGCAGCGGCGAGTTCGGCAATGGTCGTCGCGCCGGCGCGGCAAATGACGGCATCGGCGGCGGCAAAGTGCGCCGCCATGTCCTCGATGAACGGGACAAGTTCCGCTGCGACGCCCGCGCGGGCGTAATTCTCGCGGAGCAATTCGAGATGGTCCGCGCCCGATTGATGAGTGACGCGCGGCCGCGCATTCTCCGGCAGCAGCGCGAGCGCCTGCGGCACTGTCTGGTTGAGCACCTGCGCGCCGAGGCTGCCGCCAATCACCAGCAACTGCAGCCGCCCCGAACGTCCGGTAAACCGTGCTTCGGGCTGCGCCACCGCCGCAATTTCCCCGCGCACCGGGTTGCCAACTACTGCGAAGGATGAAGGATGAGGGATGAAGGATGAAGGATGGAAAGCTTTCATCCCTTCTGCCTTCTGCCTTGCGCCTTCCGCCTTTCTTGAAAACGGGTCCGGAAAAGCCACGAGGATCCGGTCCGCAACCAGGGCGAGAACGCGGTTCGCCAGCCCGGCCACCGAATTCTGCTCGTGGATCACCAGCGGGCGGTTGAGCAAGGAGGCCATCATGCCGCCTGGAAACGCCACATAACCGCCCATGCCGAGCACGACGTCCGGACGGTGAAAGAATATCGCGCGGGCGCTTTGCCAGAACGCAATGAGCAGATTGAGAGGGAGCAGCAGCGCGCGCAATAAACCCTTGCCGCGCAGGCCGGAAAAGCGGATCCACGCCGTGGTGTAGCCGCGGGGCGGCACGACCTTGCCCTCCATTCCGCTGCGCGCGCCGAGCCAGACGATGTTCCAGCCTTGCGCGCGCAGGTATTCCGCCACCGACAAAGCGGGGAAGATGTGCCCACCGGTTCCGCCCGCCATGATCATGATCGTTCGTGAGGCGCGAGGCATGAGGCGTGAGCTGTCCACAGGTCGCGTGTTTTTCCCATCACCCATTACCCATCACCCAGCAATTGCGGCCCATAGGGTCATACCGCAAGACCTCGCATCACTTGTCTATTTTCCCAATCGATCCTCAACAGCACGGCGATCGCGCAGCAGGTGGTCGCCATCGCGCTGCCACCGAACGACAGCAGCGGCAGCGTCAATCCTTTGGTCGGCAGCACACCCATGTTGACGCCCATGTTGATGATCGCCTGCACGCCGATCCACAAAGCGATCCCTTGCGCAACCAGCGCCGGAAAATAGCGTTCGAGCGCAGCCGCCCGTTGGCCGATCGCGAAGGCACGTGCGACGACCCACGCGAACAGGAGGATGATCGCCGCCACGCCCAGGAAACCGAGTTCCTCCGCGATCACCGCAAGCAGGAAATCGGTGTGGGCTTCCGGCAGATAGAACAGCTTCTCGACGCTGCCGCCGAGACCCACGCCGAACCACTCGCCGCGGCCGAACGCAATCAGCGCGTGCGATAACTGATAGCCTTTGCCATAAGGATCGGCCCACGGGTCCATGAATCCGATCACGCGCTGCAGGCGATAGGGCGAGGTGAGGATCAGCACAAGGAAACCGATCATCAGCATCACGATCAGCCCCGCGAACAGCCGCCAGTTGATGCCGCCGAGGAACAGGATGCCCATGGCGATTACACTGATCACCGCGAACGCGCCGAAATCCGGCTCGCGCAGCAGCAACCCTCCGGTCAGCAGCATCACCACCAGCATCGGCAGGAAGCCCTTGCGGAAGCTGTGCAGGAAAGCGGCCTTGCGCACCGTATAGTCGGCCGCGTAGAGCACCACGGCGAGCTTTATCAGCTCGGAGGGCTGCAGGTTCACGAAATAAAGCGACAGCCAGCGCCGGCTGCCGTTGACTTCGCGACCGATGCCCGGCGCGAGCACCAGCACCAGCAGCGCGAGCCCGACCAGAAAAAGATACGGCGCGGCTTGCTGCCACAGCCGCAGCGGGATCTGGAACGCGATCAACCCCATTAGGACGCTGACCGCAACGAATACGCCGTGCCGCACCAGATAGTACATCGGCTGATGGCCCGTCGCGCGGCTGCCCTCGGCGATCGCGATGGAGGCCGAATACACCATGACCAGGCCCAGGCCCAGCAGGAGCATGGCGGCCCACACTACCGAGTGATCGTACTCGGCCATGGGCGCCTGTTGCTTTACATCCGTATAAAACATCTGCTCAGTGGCCCGCATCACGTGCGGAGCGGGAGACAGGTCTGGTCCGGCGATCTGGCGCCTCACGCTCCACCCCTCTCGCCTCTTGCCTCTCGCCTCCGCAGTTCCTTCACCGCCGCCACGAACGCTTCGGCGCGGTGCACGTAGTTACGGAACATGTCGTAGCTCGCGCAGGCAGGAGAGAGCAACACCGCGTCACCCGGGCGGCTCGCGCCAAAAGCGGCAGCAACCGCCTCTTCCATGCTCCGGGCGCGCGTGAGCGGCACCCCGCAGCCCGCGAGCGCGGCCGAGATCGCGCCGGCGTCGCGGCCGATCAACACCACCGCGCGGGCACGCGCGGACACCGGTCCCGCGAGCGGCGCGAAATCCTGCCCCTTGCCGTCGCCACCCGCGATCAGCACCACCGGCTGCGACATTCCGCAAAGCGCCGCTGCGGTGGCGCCGACGTTGGTGCCTTTTGAGTCATCGAAGAACGCGGTCCCGCTGATCTCCCCCACCTTCTGCACGCGATGCGGCAGCCCCGTGAACGCGCGCAGCGCCGTGACGAGCGGCATCTCCGGCAGATCGATCGCCCGGGCGAGCGCGAGCGCAGCGAGCGCGTTCGCGGCGTTGTGCAGGCCGGTGACCGGCAGTTCATCCAACGCCAGCAATCCGCTCGCACCCTGCGCGAGAGCATTCTTGCCGTGCGCCATCCTGATTCCCCATTCGGTGTCGCCGTGCGGCGCGCCGAGACCGAACGTCACCACCCTTCGGCCGGGGCGCGCCATACCTTGGCTCCAGTGGTCATCGCGATTCAGTACCTGCACGCCCCCGCCGGCAAAAACGCGCGCTTTCGCCGCGGCGTAATCCGCCAGGCTCGCGTAGCGGTCCATGTGGTCTTCGCACAGATTGAGCATCGCCGCGGCGTCGGACCGGAGACTGGACGTGGTCTCGAGCTGGAAGCTGGAGAGCTCGAGCACGAAAACGTCGGGCAGCGCCGACTCGTTCGCGGCGGCCGCAAGCGCATCGAGCGCCGGCGGTCCAATGTTGCCGGCGACCACGGTGGCGAGACCCGCCGCACGGCACATGTCGCCAGCCATCGCGGTGACCGTGCTCTTGCCGTTGGTGCCGGTGATGGCCAGGATCTTGGGAGGGTTGAGCGTTGAGCGTTGAGCGTTGAGTGAATCGAGAGCCTGCGCGAACAGTTCGATGTCGCCGACGACCGGCACCCCGCGCCCTATGGCCTCGGCGATCGGCGGCTGGCGGCGGTCGATGCCGGGACTGATCGCGATCATTTCGGCAGCCGCGAGATCCTGTTCGCGGAACGCGCCTGTTATCAGGTCAACCTGCGGCAGTTCGTCTTCAAGCGCCCTGCCGTGCGGGGGCGCTTCGCGGCTGTCGGCAACGCGCACATCCGCGCCATGACGCGCGAGCCAGCGCGCCATGGACAATCCCGTGTCACCGAGTCCCAGCACGAGAACTTTTCTTCCGCTCAAATTCACTGTTAATGTCCAACCGCCGATTAACGCCGATGCGATGTGATTGGCTAATTAAGTGATTAAGTGATTGAGTGATTAGGTAGGGCGCCAGCACCGCTCACCAACCAGTCACTTAGTCACTGAATCACTTAATCACTCGTCTTATCGTTTATCTGCGTTCATCTGCGGTTTCAAATCAACGCAACTTCAATGTCGACAATCCGACCAGCACCAACATCATCGTAATGATCCAGAAGCGGACCACGACTTGGTTTTCTTTCCAGCCTTTCAGTTCGTAGTGATGGTGCAGCGGCGCCATGCGGAAAATCCTCTTTCCAGTGAGCTTGAACGAAGCCACTTGCAGCATGACCGAAAGCGTCTCGACCACGAACACGCCGCCCATGATGAAGAGCACGATCTCCTGCCTCACGATAACCGCGATCGTGCCGAGCGCCGCGCCGAGCGCGAGCGCACCCACGTCGCCCATGAAGACTTCCGCGGGATAGGCGTTGAACCACAGGAACGCAAGCCCGGCGCCCGCCATTGCGCCACAAAATACGGTGAGTTCACCGGCGCCCGGAATGTACGGAAACCCGAGATACTTGGAGAACACCGCATTGCCGGCGACGTAGGCGAAGATGCCGAGCGCACTGCCGATCATGACCGTCGGCATGATCGCGAGGCCGTCCAGGCCGTCGGTCAGGTTTACCGCGTTACTGGTCCCCACAATCACGAAATAGGTCATGACAATGAAGCCTATCGCGCCGAGCGGATAGGCGGCTTGTTTGAAGAACGGGACAATGAACTCGGTCTGGGCCGGAAGATGGGTCGAGAATGCGATGTAGCACGCGGCGGAAACGCCGACCACCGACTGCCAGAAGAACTTGGCTTTCGCCGGCACGCCCCTGGGGTTGCGCTCGACCACCTTGCGCCAGTCGTCGATCCAGCCGATCGCCCCGAAGGCGAGCATCACCCACAACACGATCCACACCAGGCGGTTCCCGAGGTCGGCCCACAGGAGCGTAGTGACGCTGATCGAGACCACGATCAGCGCGCCGCCCATTGTCGGCGTGCCGGCCTTGACGAAGTGTGACTGCGGGCCGTCGTCGCGCACCGCCTGGCCGATCTTGTACGCCGTCAACTTCCGGATCACCGCCGGCCCGACGACAAACGAGATCAGCAGCGCGGTGAGGCAGGCCAGCACCGCGCGCAGCGTGATGTAACTGAACACGTTGAACGCGCGGATGTCCTTCGCCAGCCATTGTGCAAGCTCTAGCAGCATGCGGCCTCCGCGGTTCCGGGTTTCGGGTTCCGGGTTCCGGGCTCAACCATGACTGTTCTCCGACTCGGAACTCGAAGCTCGAAACTCGAAACTTTTAACGACGCGTTCCATCTGCATGAAGCGCGAACCTTTGACCAGCATCGTCACCCCGGGCTCGAGCAAGTTCTCGATCTCGGCAAGCAGGTCCTCGATACGCGGGAAATGGCGCGCCCCGGCGCCGAATGCCCGCGCGACGTGCGCGGAAAGCTCGCCCAGCGTGAAAAGACGGTCGATTCCCGCCACGCGCGCCACGTGTCCGATCTCGCTGTGCAGCCGTGGTGCGTCCGGGCCGAGTTCACCCATGTCACCCAGCACGAGCAGCCTCTTCCCCGGCGCCTGGGCGAGCACCGCGATCGCGGCGCGCACCGACTCCGGATTGGCGTTGTAGCTGTCATCGATCAGGGTTGCACCGTTCAAGCCCGGTTTCTTCTGAAGCCTGCCTTTGGTGCCCGCAAAGCGCGCAAGACCGGCGCCAACCGTCTGCGGCGCGATGTCGAGCGCCGCCGCTGCCGCTGCCGCTGCGAGCGCGTTCCTCACGTTGTGCAGTCCGGGGGCCTTCAGCGTGGCGCGGGCGGCGCCACGCGGCATGGTCACGACGATCTCGCTCTCGAGATAATGCAGGGCATAGGTGGCGGTTACCGCAGCTTCGGTTTCGATTCCGAAGTCGATCTGCTTCCTGCCTGAGGCGAGTTCGCGCCACAACGCCGCAAAGCGCTCGTCGGCGTTGATCACCGCAATGCCCTCCGCCTTGAGTTCCTCGAACATCTCGCCCTTGGCGCGCGCGATCGCCTCCTCCGATCCGAGGAACGCCACGTGCGCATGCCCGGCGTTGTTGACGAGCGCGACGTCGGGCGTGGCAAGCCGCGCAAGATAGCGGATCTCTTCCAGGTGGTTCATGCCCATTTCGATCACCGCGTAACGGTGCGTGGGTTTGAGCTCGAGCAGCATCAGCGGCACGCCGATGTCGTTGTTGAGGTTGCCACGCGTAGCCAGCACAGAGGATTCAGGATCGAGGATCGAGGATTGAGCGGCGCAGGCTTCACGCAGGATTGCCGCCAGCATCTCCTTCACCGTGGTCTTGCCGCTGCTTCCCGTCAGCGCTACCAGCGGCATCGTGAATCTGTTGCGCCAGTGGGCAGCGAGCATTGCGAGGGCTTTCCTGGTGTCGTCCACAATCAGCAGCGAGAACAGCTCACTCAATCCTCGATCCTGACTCCTCAATCCTGCCTCTTCGACCATGGCCGCGACCGCGCCCGCCGTCCGAGCCTCGGCGACAAAGTTGTGACCGTCGAACCTCTCGCCTTTCAGCGCCACGAACAGCGCCCGCGGCGCGAGCGAGCGCGTATCAGTCCCCACGCTCTCGAATGCGGCGTCGGATCCGCGCAACTCGGCCCCGGTCGCCAACGCAGCCTCTGACAAGAGCATCATCGGCATCGTGCTAACCCCGCGTCTCCCGCAGCGCCGCTGTCACCGCCACCGCGTCACTGAAAGGATACTTGACAGCGCCGATCTCCTGGTATTGCTCGTGTCCCTTGCCCGCCACCAGCACTGCATCGCCGGCACGCGCCATGCCGACCGCGAGCCGGATCGCCCGCGCGCGGTCGGGCTCGATAGTCGGCCGCCCCGCGCGCGCGCCCTTCGCGATATCGGCGATGATCTGCAGCGGGTCCTCGTGGCGCGGATTGTCGCTGGTAATGATCACTTGATTGGCGAGACGGGCGGCGATCGCGCCCATCAGCGGACGCTTGCCCCGGTCGCGTTCGCCGCCGCAACCAAGAACACAGATGAGTTTCGGGTTTCGAGTTTCGAGTTCCGAGTTCAAGCTCGAAGAGCGTCTAGCCTGCAACCTTGAACCCGAAACTTCAAACCCGGAACCTGCAAGCAACTCCCGCAGGGCGAGCAGCATCTTCTTCAGCGCGTCCGGCGTGTGCGCGTAGTCCACCACAACCAACGGGCGGCTGCCGCCGCCGTAGCGCTCGGTGCGTCCGGGCGCCGCCTTGACACGCTGCAGCGCCCGCACCGAATCCTCGAGACCGACCTCGCTCGCCAGCAGGGTCGCCAGCGATCCCAGCAGATTGGCGGCGTTAAAGCGGCCGATCAGGCGGCTCTTGAGCGACGCCCCACCCCATGGCGTGGTCACGTCGAACGACAGGCCGTCGGCGCCGGCGCGCAGGTTTCGACCCTCCACGCGCAGCACGCGACGGGCGTTGGTGCGCAGCGGCCGGCCACGGGGGAACCCGTAGCCCAGCACGGCTGCGCCCGGGTGCTTCATCCGCGAGACCAGTTCAATACCGAAACTGTCGTCGAGATTGAGCACGGCGTACTTGAGCGACGGCCAGCGGAAAAGCCGCGCCTTGGCCGCGCGGTAGCGGCGCATCGTGCCGTGATAGTCGAGATGGTCGCGCGAGACGTTCGTGAGCAGAGCGACGTCGAACTCGATCCCCGAGAGCCTGTGTTGTTCCAGGCCGTGCGAGGATACTTCCATGCTCACGGCACGCGCGCCACGCCGCAGGAACCCGTTCAGCGTATCGTGCAGCCACACCGCATCCGGTGTGGTGTTCGCCGTCGCCTGCAGCGCGCCGGGAAAGCCGCTGCCAAGCGTGCCGATCAGCGCGCATTTGCGGCCCGCGCGCGTGAGCGACTGTGCGATCCACTGGCCGCACGAGGACTTGCCGTTGGTACCGGTTACGCCGATCACCCACAGCTTGCCGCTCGGCCGGCCGTGCAGGTAGCTTGCGATCTCCCCAGCGTAACGGCGCAGATCCGCTACGCCGACGTTGGCAGCGCGCCACGCCGTATTCCAAGCGAAGTTCCGGCTTTCCCACAGCACCGATGCGGCGCCGTTGGCAAGCGCCTCGGGGATGTAATCGCGGCCGTCCCGCACTTCGCCGGGGTAGGCGACAAACGTATCGCCGGGCTTGACCGCGCGGCTGTCGGTGACCAATCGCTTCACGCCGAGCTCGTCGATCGCGCGCAAGGTGGATTGGGAAATCGCGCCTGTGCCGTTCCTGAATCCTGCATCCTGCATCCCGAATCCTGCTGTCACACCTCCTCCTTGATCTCGGGTAGATTGGCAGGAGGCAGTACGACATTGTTGACCGGGGCGTCCGGCGGCACGGAGAGCAGCCGCAACGCCTCCGCGACAACCCGGCTGAAAACCGGCGCGGCAACCGCGCCACCGTAGTACTGACCGGCGCTGGGCTCGTCGATCATGACAGCCACGATCAGCCGCGGCGCTGACACCGGCGCGAACCCGACAAACGCCGAAACATACCTGTTCAAGGCGTAACCCTTGCCCTCGATCTTGCGGGCGGTGCCGGTCTTGCCGGCGACCCGGTAGCCGACGATCTGCGCGCGTGGCGCGGTGCCGCCCGGTTGAACCGCCATCTCGAGCATCCTGCGCACGGCCTGCGCTGTGCCTGGCGAGATCACGGACGTGCCTTCCACCGGCGCATCGCGCTTGATCAGCGTGACCGGTTTCAACTTTCCATCGGTCGCGAAGATGCCGTAGGCGCGCGCGAGCTGCAGCAGTGAAACCGAAATGCCGTGACCGTACGACATCGTTGCCTGCTCGATCGGCCGCCAGGTCGCATGGGCGCGGAGCTTCCCCGACACTTCGCCCGGAAATTCCGAGCGCGGCGTCGTACCGAATCCAACGCGGTGGAACAGGCTCCAAAGCGTCTCCGGGGGCAAGGCGAGCGCCATTTTGGCGGCACCGACGTTGGATGATTTCTGGATCACCTGGGCAACGGTCAACGCGCCCTGCGGATGCGCATCGTGGATCGTGCGTTTGCCTATCGTGAGCTGGCCGGGTGCGGTCTGGATCACCGATTCCGGGCGCACCGCTCCGGCTTCAAGCGCCGCGGCCGCGGTGAATGGCTTCAATGTCGAGCCCGGCTCGAAAAGGTCGGTCACCACGCGGTTGCGGGTTCGCTTCGGATCAAACTGGCCCCGGTTATTGGGGTTGTACGAGGGCAGATTTGCCATGGCCAGCAC
>MERG01000041.1:9363-13887 GCA_001771985.1 Betaproteobacteria bacterium RIFCSPLOWO2_12_FULL_62_13
CCAGCACCTCGCCGGTCACGCTGTCAAGCACGACGATGCCGCCCGCCCTGGCACGGTGTTCGGCAACCGCCCTCTTGAGCTCGCGGAAAGTGAGATACTGGATCCTCGCGTCAATCGCGAGCGTCAGGGTCTTGCCGTTCTGCGGCTGAAGAACGCTTTCGACGTCTTCGATGATGTGTCCGAGACGATCCTTGATCACGCGGCGGCTACCCGGTTTTCCGGCGAGCACGCCGTCGAACGCGAGCTCGAGGGCTTCCTGGCCGTTGTCGTCGACACCGGTGAATCCGATGATGTGCGCAATCACTTCGCCCGCCGGATAGTAGCGCCGGTACTCGCGCTGCAGGAATACGCCCGGAATGCCGAGGCCGACGACCTTCTCAGCCTGGTCCGGCGGAAGCTGGCGCTTGAGATAGACAAACTCCCGCTTGGGGTCGGCGAGCTTTTTTCGTGCTTCGCCCACATCGATCTCGAGAAGCTTCGCGAGCTTCAACGTCTGCTCCGGCGTGATCTCGATGTCGGCCGGACTCGCCGCGACCGATTCGACCGGCGTCGATATCGCCAGCGGCTCCTTGTTGCGGTCGACAATCATGCCGCGAGTCGCGCTGATCTCGATCACGCGCGAGTAGCGGGACTCTCCCTTGCGTTGCAGGAAATCGTAGTGCAAGCCCTGGAGATAGAACGCGCGCCCCGCGAGCACCGCGAACCAGGCGAGCAGTCCAGCGAGCAGCAGCCGCGAACGCCACGCCGAAAGTCGCAGCAGGAACCGGGGATCCGCGGCCGGACTCAAGGCTTAACCTCCGGCGCCGTGGCAGGCACGCGTTGGATGCGGGAGGATGGGGGCACCCGCATGTTGAGTTTCTCGGTGGCGATTTTCTCGACGCGTCCGTGCATTGCCCAGGTGCTTTGCTCGAGCTGGAGCTGGCCCCACTCCACGTCGAGCTGCTTCGCGAGTTCGTGCTCCCTTTGCAGCTCGACGTAGAGTTTGCGCGCCTTGTGCTGGGAAGTGACAAGCGCCAGCGCGCAACCGATCAGGATTGCGAGCAGCGGCAGACTCAGCCTCATCATCCCGCCGCTCCTGCGGGGTCGGCCGGTGCTGCGCCGATGCGCTCCGCCACGCGCATCACCGCGCTGCGCGCGCGCGGGTTGGCCGCGATCTCCGAGGCGCCGGGACGCTGCGCGCGGCCGATCAGCTTCAGGCGCGGGGGCGCGATGTCCTGCGCCCGGACCGGCAAGCGCGGCGGCAGGCGATCGCCGGCCGCGTGGCAGCGCAGAAAACGCTTGACGATGCGGTCTTCGAGGGAATGGAAGCTCACCACCACGAGGCGTCCTGCGGGCGCGAGCAAATCGATACATTGCGGCAGGACTAGCGACAACTCCTCGAGCTCCTGATTGATGTGAATCCGTATAGCTTGAAACGTGCGCGTCGCCGGATCCTGGCGTGGCTCGCGCGAGGGAACGGCTTCTGCCACGAGCGCGGCAAGTTGTCGTGTTGTGCCAATAGGTCCCCGCGATCGAGCCGCAATAAGCGCTGCTGCAATCTGTTTAGCAAACCGTTCTTCGCCATAACTTCTTATCACCTCCCGGATTTCCGACTCGGTCGCGGTCGCCAGCCATTGGGCCGCAGTGATGCCACGGCTCGTGTCCATGCGCATGTCGAGCGGCGCATCGACGCGAAAACTGAAGCCGCGCTGCGCGTCGTCGAGTTGCGGCGAGGACACGCCGAGGTCGAGCAGAATGCCGTCGACACGCTTGACACCCACCCGCCCAAGCAATTCCTTGAGCTGCCCGAAAGCGCCATGCAGTATCGTGAAGCGCCCGTCACCGATCTCTCCTCCTGCCCTGACCGCATCCGGATCGCGATCCAATGCGATCAGGCGTCCCCCGCTTCCCAGCCGCACCAGGATCAGCCGGCTGTGACCGCCGCGTCCGAAAGTGCAGTCGACGTAAGCCCCGTCCGCGCGCACATTCAAACCCTCTACTGCCTGCTCCGACAGAACCGCGGTGTGTGAGCCCAGGCTCACAAGGAGAAGCCCTCCAACTCGGGCGGCAGTCCGCCGACGCCGAAACCGCCTGTTCTGTCGATCAATTGCTCCCAGTTATCCTTGTTCCACAGTTCAAACTTCTTGCCCTGCCCCACCAGCACGACGTTCTTGTCGAGTTGGGCGAACTCGCGCAACGCAGGGGAAATCAGCACGCGCCCCGCGCCGTCCATCTCCACATCCACCGCAAAACCGATCAGCCGCCGTTGCAAATCGCGCACGCGCGAATCGAGATTCGACAAACCTTCAAGCTTCTGCTGAATGAGTTCCCAATCGGGCAGCGGATAGATGAGCAGGCAACGGTCAGCGTCTGCAGTGACGACGAGGTGTCCACCGCAACGCTCGATCAACGCGTCGCGGTGCCGGGCGGGCACCGCCAGCCTCCCTTTGTTGTCCAGATTCAGTTGCGCGATGCCACGAAACACGAGTCCCCCTCAACCCGCGGGAAACAGTGGCCTCCCTTCGGAGAAACGGCACTTTCTCCCACTTTCTACCACTTCTACCCACTATATTGAAAAACAATCAGAGGGTCAAGGGAGTGACAGGCGTTTTCTGTTTATGGGACAAAGACTTATGTGGAATAATTCAGATCGGTTTTGAGCATGGGTCGTGATGCTGATTATCGCTTAAAAACAGAGGGATAATCTGTGAAGCCAAAGTAACACTTTAATAATTTTAATTTTGCGAATCAGTGAATTACCGTCGGAAGATGCTGTTGCGTTGGAACAACAGAAAGCCGCGCCAATGGATAGCCGCGCAGGGGCGCTACCTGTTTCGAGGCTGAAAAAAGGCAAGCTGGCCGGTAAGCCGGGTTCTGTCGTGGACAGCCATTCCTCTAGGCCCTGGATTGCTCCAGGGCTCAAGCCACCTACCCGCAAGCTCGGCGGGTCGCGTCATCGCTTGCCTATTTGGTGTTGCTCCGAGTGGAGGTTGCCGCGTTTCACCCTTGGTGCTTGCGCCCCAAGACTCGTCTCTGTGGCCCTGTTCCTCGCCTTGCGGCGGACGGGTGTTACCCGTCACCCTACCCTTTGGAGCCCGGACTTTCCTCTCCGTGCCTCGCGGCACGCAGCGGCTGTCTGGCCAGCTTCACGATATTGTAGCATCGGCACGTTCGAAAGCGGACGCGGCCGGATACAGTTAAGCGGTGAAACTCGGCGCAATCTTTGATCTCTAAGCTTGAGAGAGGGCGTCTCGCCCCGCTCGCGGGGAAAGGAGGAGAGGCTCATGTTGACACGACGCAGACTGTACTTCCTGCTGCCCGACATCGACAGTGCGCGCGGGATGCTTGACGAAATGCTGCTCGCGCGCATCGAAGAGCGGCGCATCCATTTTCTTGCCAAGCGCGGCACGCTGCCCGCGGATCTGCCGGAGGCGACGGTCATGCAGAAAACGGACATCGTTCACGGCGCCGAGCTCGGCATCGTCATCGGCGGGGTCGCCGGAACATTGGGCGGGCTGTTGGTGGTGCTGTTCCCGCCGGGCGGCGTGTCACTGCAATTGGTCACCGTGTTGGTCGCCGCGCTGCTCGGCGCGCTGTTCGGCGCTTGGGTGTCGAGCATGGCAGCAAGCGCAGTGCCGAACTCGCGGCTCACGCGTTTTCAGGCCGGCATGGAGCGCGGCAAGGTGCTGATGATGGTCGACGTGCCGATGCGCCGCATCCAGGAAATTTCCGATCTCGTTGTGCGCCGCCATCCGGAAGCGATCTTGAGCGGCTTCGAGCCGACAGTCGTCTTTCCGTGACCGGCTGCGATTGCGCCGTTCAACGGGAGGCCGCGCGCGTTGTTTCCAGCGCGCGCGCCGCAGCGAGCACACGCAGCAGATGGTGGTCGCGCACGCCGAGTTCGGCCAGGTGCCCGATGGTGCGAACGAGGTACTCGAGATTGGGACCGCGCGCGCCGCGGCAATTGGCGACGCGTTCGGCGATTTCTTCGATAGAAAGACGGCCGGCGTAACCCGCGTGCTTCGGATCGGCAATAAAGGCGAGCGCCCGCACTTCTTTGTCCGGCAGCCGGGCGCGCAGCAGCCGCGGGCGATACACGCGGCGTCGCATTTCGCGCGACCATAGCGCGTCGAGAGCAGGAGCGACGTCTGCGCGCGCGACCAGGAACGCGATGCCGCGGCAGGCGCCGCCGCGGTCCAAGCCCAATACCAATCCGGGACGCTCGGGTGTACCCCGCCAGCGATTCGAGAAGATGCACAACGCGCGATGGTAGCCGTAGATAAGGGCGGGCGCCCATCGCACGTAAGGGAAACCGGGATCCCACATCAGCGATCCGTAACCGAAAATCCACAGGTCTCCGCGCGGCACGGAAAGTTCCGAAGGGCGCAGAGCGTGGCCGGGCTTCACCGTTGCCGCATTGTCCATGGCCCCATAACCGCCGTTCCGACGCTGGGGATTACACGAGCTTCCACCGGACGCATTCTCCGCCGCGAAACGGCACCAGTTTGTCGGCGCCGAACGGCACTTCGGGGGACACGCGCCATT
>MERG01000042.1 GCA_001771985.1 Betaproteobacteria bacterium RIFCSPLOWO2_12_FULL_62_13
TCAAGTCGAAGATTGCCGCGCCCGAGGAGATGGAACGCCTCGTGAACGGCGAGAGCTACAAGAAATGGTGCCGTGAGTATCTGCGCTGACGCGCCAAGCGGCTTGGATTTGGTGCTTTACTGAGCATTGCAGAAATGGATGACAGTGCTCAGCCCTCACCCCCGACCCCTCTCCCGAGGGGAGAGGGGAGGCAATTGTTTCCCTTCTCCTTCTGGGAGAAGGGTCAGGGATGAGGGAAGGGAGAAGGGGGATTCGAGGCGCAAACGGATTGTTATCCATTTGCGCAAAACTCAATATGGGCGATGGCCCGCGCGCTCAACCAAGCGCGGCGAGATCCTCGGGCGTGAGTCTGAGCAGCGCCGCCGAAGCGTTTTCCTCGAGGTGCGCAATCGAACTCGTGCCGGGGATCGGGAGCATCACGGGCGAGCGGGCGAGAAGCCAGGCGAGCGCCACCTGCGCGGGTGTCACGCCCCGCCGCGCGGCGAACCGCTTCACTTTTGCCGAGCGGAGCGCCCGGCCCGCGCCGAGCGGGAACCACGGGATAAAGACGAGGCACGCCTTCTCGCATGCTGCAAGCACGTCGTCCGCGGCACGGTTCTGCAGGTTGTACTCGTTTTGAACGGAGACGATGGGCGCGATGCGGCGCGCCTCATTAAGCTCGCGCACGTTCAGGTTGGAGAGTCCCAGGTGCCGCATCTTGCCGGCGCGCCGCCGCACGGTCCTTCGGCTCGCCCCAGATGTCGGGCCCTGCGACGCGCATCGCGCCGAACGCCAGGGCGATTCACGGTCAGGTCCCCGAGCTGCAGTGCGCCCGCAGCGGAGGCGGGCTTCTTCGCGTCACTCATGATGCCGGCAGCCTACACTTTGGCGGTGAACGGCGCCTCGAAAAAAAAGCGCCGCAAGGTGCGGCGTATTCATGCCACAATAAGCGGCGGAGCCCGGGACGGCAAACCCGCGCCCACCTGCCGCGGTATCAACCGCGTTGCCCTGGTCGAAGCGAAGTGAAGGAGGATCGACGGAGGAACGGTGCATGAGTGAAATTCGCATATTGTCGGCCACCGGCATATTGGGCTCCGGATTCCGCGAGGAGACGCTCAAGCGTGCCATGGCGCTGCGCCCGGATTTCATCGGGGCCGATTCCGGTTCGACCGACCCGGGTCCGTATTACCTCGGCTCCGGCGAAACGCTTTTCTCCGACGCGGCCTACAAACGCGATCTACGGCTGATCCTGCTCGCCGCGCGTGCGGCGGGGGTTCCGGCGATAATCGGATCGGCCTGCACGGCGGGGAGCGATGTGCAGCTTGAACGACTGGTGAAGATTGCGTACGAGATCGCGCGCGAGGAGGGGCTTCATTTCAAGCTCGCCGCGATCCACAGCGAGCAGAACAAGGATTACCTCAAGAGGAAGCTGCGCGAGGGCAAGATCACGCCGCTCGCCAATGCGCCGGTGCTCGACGAAGCGGTCATCGACCGCAGCACCCATATCGTGGGCATGTGCGGCATCGAGCCCTTCATCGAGGCGCTCCAGAATGGCGCGGAAGTCATCATTGCCGGCCGTTCGAGCGACACCTCGATTTTTGCCGCGATGCCCGTGATGAGAGGCTTCAATCCGGCAACCGTATGGCACGCCGCGAAAGTGCTGGAATGCGGCGCGGCGTGCGTTGTGCTGCGCAAGTACCCCGATTGCATGTTCGCCACGGTCACGAACGAGAGCTTCGTGATCGAGCCGCCCAACCCCGAGTACCGCTGCGATCCGGTCAGTGTGGCATCGCACAACCTCTACGAAAACTCCACGCCCTACGAGCTCATCGAGCCCTCGGGCGTGCTGAATACCTATTCCGCGAAATACGAGGCGGTGTCCGACCGCGCGGTCAAGGTATCGGGCAGCACCTTCAAACCCGCCGGACGTTACACCATCAAACTGGAAGGCGCGGAACTTGCCGGCTACCAGAGCCTGATTATCGGAAGCGTGCGGGATCCGATCATCCTGCGCCAGTTCGATTCGTGGTTCGAGGGACTCGTGAAAGCGGTAAAGGACCGCATCCTGGCGGTGTTCGGCGCGGGCATCGAGAGCAAGTACCGGTTTGACGCGCGGGTGTTCGGCAAGAACGCGACGATGGGCCGGCTCGAGAGCGAAACCCGCATCGGGCACGAGGTGGGGCTGCTCTTTCAGGTGACGGCGGATACACAGGCGCTCGCAACCGCATTGATGAAATCGGTCGGCCACATCGCGGTGCATTATCCGATTCCCGAATGGACCGGTCTGATCACTTCGATCGCCTATCCCTATTCGCCGGCGGAAATTCAGCGCGGCGCGAGTTATCGCTTCAACATGAACCACGTGGTCGAGCCGGCTACCCCCCTTGAGATGTTCAGCATCGACTACCAGCAAGTGTGAGGATGAGATGCCCAGACTGTGGCAGGTCACGAAACTGATACGCAGCAAGAACTCCGGACCGTTCGAGCTCACCTTCGACGTGATATTCAAGGACCGCGAAACCTATGTGAAGGTGCGCGACGCAAGGATAATCAATGCGCAATGGTTCGCGAAGACCTATCAGTTGAAGCCGGAGGCGGTGTCTGTCATCAACTACGATGCGGCAAGTGCGATCAAGATCACGATTCCGCGGCCGGCGATATCGGGGGACATCGACGACACCGACGTATTCGGCGGCCAGCAGTACGGGCCACTGGTCGATCTCGAAGTGCCCTACTGAGTCTCGTGCAAATGGGTGACAATCCATGTGCACCGCAAATCTCCCCTCGCCCTTTGGGGCGGGGGGTGAGCCGGGAATTCTCGGACGCGCCTGCGCGCGTCCGTGCCGGCGAACGCCTGAAGCGTCTCGCTTCGGGCCGGAACGGGCAGAGCGGAGTCAGGCATTTTCACGACGCTCAGTAAGTCAATCGCAAGTCATGCGCCGACATCCGGAGGAGGAAATAATGTGCGCCATTCTGAATCGTGGTGGGCTGGTCGTTGTATCGCTTTTTGTCGCGTTTTTCGCCGGCGCAACCGGCGCGCAGAGCTATCCCAGCAAGCCGATTCGACTCGTCGTGCCATTCCCCGCGGGTGGCCCGAGCGACATCGTGGGCCGCGTGCTGGGCCAGAAGCTCGCCGAGCAACTGGGCCAGAACGTGGTGCCGGACAACCGCCCGGGCGCCGGCGGCAATTTGGGGATCGGCCAGGTGGCTAAAGCGCCGCCCGATGGCTATACCATCGTCGTGAGCGCTCCTACGGTCGCCATCAGTCCCTCGCTCTATTCCAACCTGACTTACGACCCGATGAAGGACCTCGCGCCGGTCGCGCGGCTCGCCACGATCGAGAACGTGCTCATCGTGCATCCGTCGGTGCCCGCGAAGAACCTGAAGCAGTTCATCGCGCTGGCTCGCGCCCATCCGGGGAAACTCAACTTCGGCTCCGGCGGCGCGGGCACGACCAACCATCTCGCCAACGAACTCCTGAAGCATCTCGAGAAGCTGGACATGGTGCACGTCCCGTACAAGGGCGCGACGCAGGCGACCCTGGCGCTGATGGGCGGGGAGGTGGACGAGGTAATCGTGTCTGTCCCGTCATCCTTGCCGATGATCAAGTCCGGCAAGGTGCGTCCCCTCGCCGTGCTTTCCGAACGGCGGGTGGCGGCTCTCCCGGAGGTGCCAACGGCGATAGAGTCCGGCGTAAAGGGCTTCCAGATATCGATCTGGTACGCGCTGTTCGCACCCGCCGGCACGCCCCGCGCGGTAATTTCCAAGTTGAGCCAGGAAGTGATCAGGGCGCTCGAGTCGCCCGACCTGCGCCAGCGCATGATCGCGATCGGCGTCGCCCCGTGGCCCGGCAGCCCGGAGGAGCTGGCGAATTTGTTGCGCACGGAGACCGCGCGCTACGCGACGCTCATCCAAAGCGCCGGCTTGCGCCAGGAATGAGCTGGCGGGCAATGGGTAATGGGGAATGGGTAATGGGATAAACCCATCACTCATCAGTCGTCACCCATCACCCGTCACCGCATTTCCCTGATTCAGTTGTCCTTCGGCTATGACTACCATCGTTTTCTCGAAGCGGTGGGAACCGACGTTCGATATGCCTACCAGCGAGGACCTCTACGCCTACCGGATGGCAGGCGTCACGCAAAAGGACATCGACGTGCTCATCACGTATGATGCGTTCTCGCCGCTCGTGCTCTTCGGGCTCGAGCGCTTCGGTTTTTGCGGACCGGGCGAGGCCCGGGAATTCGTGAAGAACGGCCGCATCGAGATCGGCGGCGAGCTTCCGATCAACACTTCCGGCGGCTTGCTCTCGGAAGGCCACGTCATCGGCTGGAACCTGTTGATCGAGGCTGTCCGCCAACTGCGGCACGAGTGCGGCGAGCGCCAAGTGAAGGACGCCGAGATCGTCCAATACGGCAGCTTCCTCGGCGAAACCGTCATTTTTCGGAGATAGGTTCCATATGCAACCTTCGTTCAAATTGGTTGATGAGAAGACCGGGCGTTACCTCCCGCTCATCTACCCCGAGGAGCTGCCGTTCTGGGAGGCCGCGCGCAAGCGCGAGCTCAAGCTGCAGCGCTGCGGCTCGTGCGGCAGGACGTGGTATCCGATCGGGCCGGCATGTTCCCACTGCTTCTCGATGAAGTGGGACTGGGCGCTGATGAGCGGGCGGGGCACGCTGCACAACTACGTCATCTATCACAAGGCCTGGACCAAGTGGTTCGAGCAGCGCGTGCCGTACGCGGTGATCCAGGTCGAGCTTGAAGAAGGCCCCCGGCTCACCACGAACCTGCTCGGCTGCGACTTGAAGGACATCAGGATAGGAATGGCGGTCGAGGCCGCGTACGAGGACGTCACCGACGAGATCACACTCGTCCAGTTCCGCCCGGCGCGCCGATAGGAGGACCGATGCAGGCCGCAGCGGCAGCACAGGACCTTCTCGATCGGGACACGCCTGACACCGTGCGGCTCAGCGTATCCGACGCAGTGGCTCTCGGAGCGCGCGCGCTCCAGCGCGCCGGCTACAGCGGCGAGGATGCGCGCATCATCGTCGATCAGCTCGTGGACAACGCGCTGTGCGGCTACAAGTTCGCCGGGCTGCCGAGAATACTGGCGATCGCCGGCGACGAAAAGACGAGGCAGGGCCGCACGCCAGTGAAGACTGTCCACGAGACACCCCTATCGGCGCTGATGGACGGCGGCAACAACGTGGGCTACATCGTGGCCTACAAGGCGGCGGAAGTCGCGATCCGGAAGGCGCACGCCGGCGGCATGGCGTGCGTCGGCGCTTATAACAGTTACTACAGCGGCCGCAACGCGTATTTCGTGGAGAAGATCGCGCGCGGGGGTCTGGTCGCGTTTCACGTCGCGAGCGCGAAGCCGCGCGTGCTGCCGTTGGGCGGGGCGCGCCCGGCGCTTGGCACCAACCCCATCTGCTTCGGCTTCCCTGCGGAGAACGGGCCGGTGATCTTCGACATGGGAACGGCCGCGCTCATGTGGGGCGATGTGATGCTGCACGCCCATCTGGGAGAGCCGCTTCCCGAGGGAATCGGATTTGACGAAGACGGGCGGCCCACCCGGGATGCGAACGCGGCGTTGCGCGGCGGGGTGGTTCCGTTCGGCGGTCACAAGGGGTACGGGCTGTCATTCGCGGTGCAGGCGCTGGGTTTGCTGGCGGGCGCCGCGCTCGCGCGAGGCGAGGTGCAGGACTACGGGTTCCTGTTCTGGGCGATCGACCCCGACGTGATGTTGCCGGGCGGGGACTTCAAGAGGCAGATGTCGGAGCTGGTGCGCAAGATCAAAGCGACACCGCGCCAACCCGGCGTGGACGAGATCCGCATCCCCTCCGAGCGGGCGGCCCGCGAGCGCGAGCGGCGGCGCAAAGAGGGCATCGTGCTCGAGCGCAAGGTGCTCGAGGCGCTGCAGGCACTGTGATTTGAATGACACCACCGGCGGGATGCGCTGCGCTTTCCCGCCCTACGCGTTCTGGGTCATAGAGACGAGTCCGTAGGGTGTGCTCCGCAAGGCGGAGCGCACCGGTCCGACGCCTTGGTGGTGCGCAAGCGCACCCTACGCGTGCTACGCGTTCTGGGTCATAGAGACGAGTCCGTAGGGTGTGCTCCGCAAGGCGGAGCACACCGGTCCGACGCCTTGGTGGTGCGCAAGCGCACCCTACGCGTGCTGGCGTACGGGTGATGGACGTGGCGCGCATGGTGGCCGCAGGCGCGGTGCGGGCCGAGCGCGGATAGCATCAACATCGATCATGAAAACCTTGCTGCTGGTTCTGCTCACCGCGTACGGCGCGGTCCATTCGTCGTTCGCAGGCGCCCAGCCGATCTATCCTTCCCGGCCGGTGCGAATGCTCGTGGGTTTTGCGGCGGGCGGGACGACCGACATCATCGCGCGGCTGCTCGCGCCCGCGCTGAGCGAATTCTTCGAGCGGCAGTTCTACGTGGAGAACCGCCCCGGCGCCACCGGCAATATCGCCACGGAACTCGCCGCCAAATCGCCCCCGGACGGCGGCACACTGCTCGTCGTAGCGGCCGCCTTCTCGAGCAACATCAGCCTCTATTCCGGGGCCGCCTACGACCCGCTGCGCGATTTCGCGCCCATCACGCGCGTCGCCGCCGTTCACAACGTGCTCGTAGTGCACCCGTCGATCCCGGCGAAGAGCGTGAACGAGCTCATCACGCTCGCACGCAGGTACCCGGGCGAACTCGTTTTCGCGTCGCCCGGCCACGGCAGCACGCCTCACCTCGCGTTGGAGCTGCTGAAGATGAGAGCCGGCGGACTCAACATCCTGCACGTGCCCTACAGAGGCATGGCGCCGGCGGTGCTCGAGCTCGTCGGCGGGCAGGTGCACGCGCTTGTGTCCACCATGCCGCCGGCCGTCTGGCACATCAGAAGCGGGCGGTTGCGGCCCCTTGCCGTGGCGAGCCTCAAGCGGGCCGCCGTGCTGCCTCACGTCCCCACGTTCGCGGAAGCCGGCTACCCGGGCTTCGAAGCCGCCGCGTGGAACGCGGTGCTCGCTCCCGCAGGCACCTCTTACGACATCATTACCCGGCTCAACCTGGCGATCGTCGGCATCGCCAAATCGCGGGAATTCAGGGAGAGGCTCGCGGCGCTGGGCGCGGAGGTCATCGGCGATACGCCCGATCGGTTCGCCGCGTACCTGCGCGCCGAGGTCGCGAAATGGGCGCAGGTGGTCAAGCAGAGCGGGGCGAAGCTCGATTGAGGGATGAGAGAGGAAGGAGCACATTACCCCGGCGAAGTGGGTGCCGCTGCCCGCGCCGCCCGAAGCGAGTTGAGCATACGGCGTTTCCTATCCCTCGCAGGGATTCACCCAGCGCAGCCCGGAAAAACGCGCGAAGTCGGCGTCGGTCGAATACAGCACATAGCCCCGCTCCATCGCCAAAACGGCGAGATGGGCGTCGGTGGTGAGATTGCCCGCCGCCCCGAGCCGCTCGAGTTCCGCGCGCAGCCTCGCGAAATGCGTCTCCGACGGGTGCGCCAGGTGCACGTGCGGCAGCTCGAGCCAATCATGAATGCGCGCCATGACGTCGCGAACCGCGAGCGGTCGCGCCACCACCTTGCGGTTCGTGGTGATGCGAACAAAGCCCAGAATGGTGGCCCACGCGAGCCCGACGCCTTCCGAACCCGCGAGGCAGCCATCCCACCACCGCCGCGCCGCTTCGTGCACCCGGGAGTCGGCGTTATGCGCGTGAACGAGAACGTTGACGTCGGGCAGGATCATGCGATCTTCCCGTTGAGGTGGCGTAGGCCTCGGCTTCCATCTCGTCGGCGAGCTGGCCAAGCTTGTCGAGGTCGATTCCCGGCCTGAACCCGAACGAGTGGGGAATCGTCTTCGGCGCCGCGCCGCGGCGCGTCTTCGCCGCCTCGCCCAGTCCGGCGCGGATCGTTCGATTGACTGCTTCCTTGAACGGCACGCCCAGTTCGCGCGCGCGCCGCTTGAGGAGCCCCGCAAGATCGTCGTCGATGGTCAGCGTTGTGCGCATTGAAGGCATCATAGATGTCTTACTTTTTGATGTCAAGACATCACCGCTGAACGGTGCGCGTGGCACACCCTACCTCCTCAAGAGAGCCGGGTGATCGTGAGATCGGGAAATCGTGAGAGGGAACGTCTGTTTCGCTCTCCCGCCCTCTCGCTCTCCCGCTCTCCCGCCCTCTCGCTCTCCCGCTCTCCCGTCCTCACGCCTTCACGCTCTCCCGCCCTGTATCACTTCGCCTTGAGGCCGGCATCTACGACCAGCTTGGATAACGTCTCGATTTGCACGCGCAGGAATTTCTCGTGTTCGTCCGGCGTGCTGGGTGCGGGAATGAAGCCCATGGCCTGAAACCGTTCCTTGATGTCGGGCAGATCGAGGATGCGAGCAATCTCTTTGCTGATCTGACTCCGGATGGGATGCGGTGTCCTGGCTGGCGCGAGTAGTCCCATTCCGCCTTCAGGTCTCTTCAGCTCGGGCAGCGTCTCCGCCATCGTCGGCACCTCCGGCAAAAGGGGTGAGCGCTTCAGGGTGCTTACCGCCAACGCCAGCAACTTTCCGTCCTTGATCATCGGCAGCACGACGCCGAAGTTCAACACGGCATAGTGGACGCGCGCGGTAAGGACTTCTATCAGCGCTTCCGGCTGGCCCTTGAACCCCACGTGCACCGCCTTGATACCAGCCGCAAGCCTGACGGCCTCACCCCACAGGTGAGCAACGCTGGCCCCGCCCGAGGATCCGAAGAAGATCTTGCCGGGCTGGGCTTTACCGAACGCGATGAGGTCCTTGACCGAGTTCACGCCAAGCGCAGGCGGCACAACCAGTGCCAGCGTGCCCGACACGATGTGGGTAACACCCGCGAAGTCCTTCAGTGGGTCGTAAGGAAGCTTCGGCTGCAGCGCCGCGTTTATGGTAAAGGAGCCCGAATTCAACAAGAGCGTATAGCCGTCCGGCGCAGCCTTGGCGACGAGACTGGTGCCGATCATCGTGGTTGCTCCCGGGCGGTTTTCGACCACCACGGGCTGCCCCCAGATCTCGCTCAACTTCGGGCCGATCAGGCGCGCCACGATGTCGGGTGGCCCCCCGGCCGCGCTCGGCACAACGATGCGCACCGGCCTGGTCGGGAATTTCTGCTGTATCTGTGCAAGACCTGGCGCCGCCGTGATGGCAACGCCTGTCGAGACCACTGCTGCGAATAGTGCACTTTGTAAAGTATGCATGGCGCCTCCTTTCGCCGCGCGAGCGCGGTTATCGCCCGGCTCAGGCGCGGCGCGCTGCAGCCGGCGGTTAGGCCCCACGGTTCAGAGCGGCTGTTACCATCACGGAGCGGCAGGCTCCATGCCTTTCGCCTTGATCACCACGGTGGCCGCCGGTGACGTAAGAAACTTGATCAGGGCCTTGGCGGCTTCCGGTTGCTCGGCGGCGGCAGCGACTCCCGCGGTGGACACGATGTAACGCTGCAGCTCAGGCGGAAACGGCCCGACAAGCTCCACACCGCGGACGGCCAGAAGGGTGGTAGTGAGAAAAAACGCCAGCTCGGCCTCGCCGTCGGCGACGGCCTGGAGGGCACCCTTCGTGACCTGCTGCGGCTTGCTCTTGGCTTTCATCTGCTCGGCAATGCCGAGGCGCTCGAACACCCTGGCAAGATGGATGCCGGTCACGCCTTCCGGATTATAGGTGACCGACTTCGCGTTGAGCAGCGCGCGCTTGAACGCGTCGACCGAACTGATGTCGGGCTTGGGAGCACCCGCACGCGCACCCACGCCCATGCCGACGCGGGCGATTTCAGTGCGCGTGTCGGCATTGATCTTGCCCTGTTTGGTGTAATCGTCCAGACCCCGACTGCCGGTAACGAGGAGGTCGAACGCTTCACCGGCGCCGATCCGCCGTTTTACCGTGCCGGTAACCCCGTACCAAATCACGATCTTATGGCCCGTCGCGCGCTCGAACTGGGGGGCAAGTTCCTCCCATGCCGCGCGCATTCCGCTGCCCGCGACAACCTTGACTTCAGCGGCCTCCGCCGCGAGGCCTTGCGCCAACAGAATCATGAATCCGATATTCGCTGCTGCGAGAAATGAACGTGTCCTCATGCCGTCCTCCGTTGAGATGGTCACCGTTCGGACCTAAGGGCCAGATTGACACTATCCGTTCATATGCGCAATTATCTGGCATTCATTACTTGATGAATCGCAGCTATGAAGATGGAGGCCCGCGATATCCAGTATTTCGCCGTGGTCGCCCGCTGCGGGAACGTGGGGCGGGCAGCGGAAGAATTGGGACTGAGCCAGCCCGCGCTCAGCAAGAGCTTGCGCCGCCTCGAGAGAGCCGTCGGTGCGAAATTGGTTACGCGGACGCCGAAAGGCATCGATTTGACCGCCGTCGGCTCCGCGCTGTCTGCGCGCGCTCGCGGGCTTCGACTGTCGCTGGACGACATCGCGCGTGAGGCTGCAGATCTGAGTCAGGGTCGCGCGGGGCTGGTGCGCATTGGCATAGGCCCGGCGCTCTCCGGCAGTCTGTTGCCCGCGACTTGCGCCGCCATGTTAAAAGAAGCACCAAGAGTCGCCCTGAAGATTGTTGTTGCGACCGACGACATCGTGGCGCCAGCATTGTCCGCGGGAGAACTTGACCTGGGTGTCATGGTAACTCGGCCGAGCGGCTACGACCACGACGAACTCGTCCACGAGCACCTTTTTGAAGAGGCGTTCGTGGTGCTTGCTTCCGCCCGACACAGGCTCGCCAGGAAAAGACGGGTGACCCTCGCGGATCTTGCGCAGGAGCGATGGTCACTGGCGGAGCGCGGCCCTTTTCGGGATGCGCTCTGCCAGGCGTTCGTGCAAAGTGGTTTGCCGCCGCCCACGGTCGCAGTGGAAACGATCGGCCTCCAGTTCAGGCTTGAACTCTTGCGATTGACGAATTTGGTGGGATTCGGCCCGCGGCAATACCTCCGGCAAAGCACGTCCGGCTTGCGCTTGGTGGAACTTCCCGTAAAGGAGCTGTCCTACCGGCGCAGCTTCGGCGCGCACTACCGGAAAGACGCCTACCTCTCGCCCGCCGCACGCCGCTTCATGGAGATACTCAAGACGACGGCGAAGGAAATCGATGAAGAAAAAGACCGGTGACCGCGGGCGCGGCGCGAGCCCGGCATTTCCGCAAGCATTGATCGTGATAATCAGATCTCGCTATACTGTTATCATGATCCGGACACAGATTAGCCTGACGGAAAGCGAATACGCCGCCGCGAAACGCGAGGCGCGGCGGCTGGGCGTGTCGTTAGCCGAGCTGTTGCGCCGTTCGCTGCGCACAATACTTCCCGCCGACGAGTCCAAGCCCTGGATGCGTTACGCGGGCATGGTCGAAACCGGAGATCCGCGGTCAAGCCGGAACATCGACGACGTCGTCTATGGCCAAAAGGATTGAGGCGTACGTCGATACCTCCGCGCTGATTGCTTTCGTCGACCGCTCGGACACGCACCACCCGCTTTTTCGCCGGCTGTTTTCGGAACCGCCGGGCATCATCACCAGGACCCTGGTGGTCGCCGAAGGTCATGCATGGTTTCTGCGCCGCTACGACCGCACCCGCGCGCTCCAGTTTCTCTCCATGATTGAAGACATGAAGCCACTCAAGGTCGCGTCCGTTGGCGTGGCCGAACAGGCGGGCGCGGTGAGGTTGCTGCGGCGATACTCCGATCAGGACCTCACGCTCACGGATGCCGTGGGTCTTCACCTCATGCGCGAGCAGAAAATCAAGAGCTGCTGGTCAACGGATTTTCATCTCGGGCTAACCGGCGTGTCCCTCGTTATCGACAAATAAGAACGCGGCCCGGATGAAGCACTGCACGGCGGGATGCGCTGCGCTTTCCCGCCCTACGAATTCTCACAACTTTCCAATTTTCCGATCACCCGATCTCACGACTCACGGTTTGTCCAGTCACGATTCACCTGTCACGCTCTACCAGTCACGAGTCACCAGTCACGTTTTTTTGACGGGTGTTGAAACGGTGGTTCTTACAGCGGATTGTCTGCGCAAGGTGATTCCGTCATCTGGCCGGTGACGCGTGCCGTTACTTCGCCGGCGGAGCGCGGGCAAGACCGATCTCGGTCAGGATCTGTTTGACCTGGCCGTACTGCTGGTCGAGGTACTTGCGCGTATCCACGCTGCCGAGGTAGGTGTTCGAGAGGAAGCAGCGAATTGCCTCCATTCAAGCCTCAAAATATGCCATAGTTCACCCACCGGAAACCACACTTGGGAGACGATGATGAGGCTCTTGTTCTTTGACGAATTCAAGCTGGGCGTGCTCAAGGGCGACGTCGTGGTGGATGTGTCGCAGGCGGTGCGGGATATCCCGCACACCGGGCCGCACAACCTCATCAGCGGGTTGATCGAGCGGTTCGCGCAGTACCGGTCGGCATTGGAGCAGGCGGCGGCGCACGGACAAGGCGTGCCGCTGAGCCGCATCAGGATCAGGCCGCCGCTGCCGAAGCCGTATAACATCGACTGCATGGCGGTGAACTACATGGAGGACGGAACCCGCGCGGAGCCGGCGCCGATCAACGCATTCCACAAATCGCCCAGCGCCGTTATCGGCGACGGTGAGACGATGGTGCTGCCCGATGTTCCCGCAACCATATTCGAGGGCGAGGCGGAGGTGGCGGTGGTCATCGGCAAGCGGGCGTCCAACGTCAAGGCTGCGGATGCGATGGACCATGTTTTCGGATACATGAATTTCATCGACGGGTCGGCGCGCGGCTTGCTGCCGCCGGGCAATACCTTCTATCAGATGAAGTCACGGGACACGTTCGCGCCGATTGGCCCCTGTATCGTGACGGCCGACGAGATCCCCGATCCGCACCGCCTGCAAATCCGGCTGTGGGTGAACGGGGCGCTCAAACAGAACTTCAATACGAGTGACATGGCGCACAAGATTCCGCGGTGCATCGAGTGGACCACTTCCATCCACGCGCTGGAGCCGGGCGACATTCTCGCGACCGGGACCAATCATCGTGGCCTGAGCGCTTTCCAGGACGGAGACTTGATCGAACTCGAGACGGAAGGGCTGGGGCGGCTGCGCGTGCACGTGCGCGATGATCTGAAGCGCACCTGGGCGAGACAGACGCGCCTCGAACGCCGGCAGAAGGGCCTGGAGGGACAGACCCCGCAGCTCACCGGGAAGTACGCGGCCGCCCGCACGTAACGTCTGGAGCTATTGCGCTGCCAGGGGCATCGTCCGGCGCTTCGATATGGGCGTCACGAGACACCCGGC